>NZ_JAMYLQ010000003.1:0-381388 GCF_040318115.1 Mesorhizobium sp. M1312
CTGACGTCGCGACAGGCCCTCCTGCTCAACCGACGCTACCACCCGCGTGCGAAGATCCATCGAGTAAGGCTTGCCCATCCATGCCGGCCTCCTGACCCAGCCAGCAGGTTGAATCAGATTTGCTCGCCTTCGGGAATCCCCTTTCGATTCAGACTCAATTCATCCCGCTCTAGGGGCCAGGCGAGCACGGCAGCTATCAGGGTTGTCATGGCGCCGGCTGCCCGAGCAGCCCGCGTCCTTCTTCCAGAGGGCACGGACTCCTGATCGAGAGATGACCGCAGGCGGTGGGGTGTATTCGACGCGCGCTCAGTCGCCAGTCTAGCCGCTGTTTGCGCTGACCGCATCACCAAGCACTTTTGTGCGGGGCTGCATGCGCGCGGCGGCAGGCGCGAAGACCGAAATCGCCTTCGGGTGGACCTTGAAATGCGCCGGGGTCGAGGTGACGATCTCACCGTCAGTGTTTACCGGCATTGGCCTTTTCGTCTCGATGTCGAACTCGACGCATCTGGCCGTGCGAACCTCGCTCCAGGCGCCGTGCGTGCCCGAGCGGAACGAGCGCAGCAAGAGCGCCATCTTCCAGAGATTCGTCATTTCCAGGCTGTACAGGTCGAGATGGCCGTCATCGATCTCCGCCGTCTCCTCAACGACGTTGCCGCCGCCATAGTGCCGGCCGTTGCCGACTGCTATCTGGTAGGTCTCGACTTCGGTCGCTACGCCCTTTTCGGTAATCCTTGCTTCGAAGTGGCGGGCCTTGGTCAACACTTTCATGGCCGCCAAGGCATAGCCAAACCTGCCGAAACGTTTCTTCAGCGCCGGGTCGAGACCCTGGGCAAGGTCGGTGCTGAGGCCGATGCTCGCAACATTGAAGAAGGCGTGACCATTGACGGTCCCGACATCGATCAGACGCCTTGCGCCCTGTACGATCACATCTGCGGCCTTCCGCAGATCCAACGGTATTTCGAGGGTGCGTGCCAGATCGTTCGCCGTCCCCATCGGAATGATGCCCATCGGCAGCCCGCTTTCCATGGCCGCGACTGCCGCTGAGGACACCGATCCATCGCCGCCGCACACGATCACAAGGTCGGCCCTATGGCGAAGGCGCACGATATCGCGTGCTATCTCGGGCAGCGCCTCAAACGTCTCAACGCTGACGCGGAGCCCGCCGGCCTCCAGCCGTTCGACGACCGGGGCGATAGATTCCTGCCCGCGTCGCGCCTTTGGATTGACGAGCAGAAGCGCGCGTCTGATCGTGATGTCATCCATGCGGCGTAGATAGGGTGCGTGCCTGCGGATTACGACGTCCAACAGGCGCGCCTGGAAGACCCAGAGTTGAATTTTCGTAACAGCCCGAATTGCTGGTTGTCATCCGATGAGGAGTCTGCGCAGTTGGGACGCTGTGCGCCAGTATCCGCTGCGGCCAACCTGGCCGAATCTGACGGTAATCAATCCGAAATTTCGGTTCATGACCTGTTCAGAGCGGTTTCCGGATCCATTTTGCCAGGACGCCAACGATACCCTCCCGGAACAACAGCACCGCGACAACGAAGATGATGCCCTGGCCGATCGTGACCCAGTCGCCAAACGTAGCGAGGTAATTCTGCATCGTGACGATGACTGCCGCGCCGACGATCGGTCCGAACACCGTGCCCATGCCGCCCAAGAGCGTCATCAGCACGACTTCGCCGGACATGGTCCAGTAGACGTCGGTAAGCGACGCCAATTGGAACACGATCGCCTTGGTGGCGCCGGCGACGCCGGCGAGCGTGGCCGACAGCACGAATACGGCGAGCTTGTAGCGGTTGACCCGATAACCCAGCGAGATCGCGCGGGGCTCGTTCTCGCGAATCGCCTTCAACACTTGTCCAAACGGCGAATGGATGATCCGATAGATCAGCAATATGCCGGCGAAGAAGATGGCGAGCACGAAGAAATAGAGGACTTCGCTCGATCGCAGGTCGATCAGCCCGAAGAGATGGCCGCGCGGCACGGCCTGGATGCCGTCCTCGCCGCCGGTAAACGCCGCCTGCAGCGAGAAGAAATAGATCATTTGCGCAAAAGCCAGCGTCACCATGGCGAAATAGATGCCGTGGCGGCGAATGGCGAGGGAGCCAATGGCGAGACCGAGCACGGCTGCCACCAGCGTGCCCGCGATGATGGCGAGTTCGGGCGTCAGGCCCCACACCTTTGCCGCATGGGCCGAGACGTAGCTCGCCATGCCGAAATAGGCTGCGTGGCCGAACGACAAGAGCCCGCCATAGCCGAGCAACAGGTTGAAGGCGCAGGCAAACAGCGCGAAGCACAGTACCTTCATGACAAAGATCGGATAGAGCAGAAATGGCGCGGCGATGAGGAAGACGAAGAGCGCGGCGAAGATCGCAAAGTGATGACGTGGCATGCCCGCGGCGCTAACCGAGGTGATGGCCGCAATAGCGATCGGGTTGGTGTCGGTTGTCATCACACACTCCGCCCAAACAGGCCGGCGGGCTTGACGAGCAGCACGAGCGCCATGATGACAAAGATCACCACGGCCGAGCCTTCCGGATAGAACACGCGGGTCAGGCCCTCGATCAGCCCAAGCCCGAAGCCGGTGAGGATCGAGCCCAGGATCGAGCCCATGCCGCCGATGACGACGACGGCGAAGACGACAATGATCAGGTCTGCCCCCATGTTGGGATTGACTGCGTATATCGGCGCGGCGAGCACGCCGGCGAAACCCGCGAGTGCGACGCCGAAACCATATGTGAGCGTGACCAGCAGCGGCACGTTGATGCCGAACGCGCCGACCATGACAGGGTTCTCGGTAGCTGCCCTGAGATAGGCGCCAAGCCGCGTCTTTTCGATGATGAACCAGGTCGCGAGGCACACGATGAGTGAAGCCACGATCACCCAGGCGCGCGAATTGGGCAGGTACATGAAGCCGAGATTATGCCCGCCGGTCAGAAGCGGCGGCGGCGGGTAAGGCAGGCCGGATACGCCGAAAAACTGGCGGAAGAAGCCGACGATGATCAGCGCCAGGCCGAAAGTGAGAAGCAGCCCGTAGAGATGGTCGAGGTGATAGAGCCGTCGGATCAGGACGCGCTCAAGCACGATGCCGGTGACGCCGACGATCGGCGGGACGATGAACACAGCCCACCAGTAACCGACCCCGAGATAGTTGAGCAGCATCCAGGCGCCGAAAGCGCCAAGCATGTACTGCGCCCCATGCGTGAAATTGATGATATTCAAGAGACCGAAGATGACCGCCAGCCCGAGGCTTAGAACTGCATAGAAGGACCCATTGATCAGCCCGAGCAGCAATTGGCCGAACAGGACCTGCGGCGGAATTCCAAGCAGTTCGAACATGGTCGCTCCAGCTGACTTATCGACGAAACGACGCGCCGAGCGGTTCGGCGCATCGTTGGCGAGGCTCGCTTACTTAACGAGCGGACAGCCGCCGTCGGCGAGCGGGCGGAACGCCTTGTCGGCCGGTATGGTAGCCACCGTCTCGAAATAATCCCATGGCCCCTTCGATTGATCCGGCTTCTTGACGCGGAACAGATACATGTCGTGTAGCTTGCGCCCGTCCGCGCGGATCGTTCCTTTGCCGAACAGCGGATCCTCGGTCGGCATTTCCTTCATCTTGGCCATCACCTTGGCTGCATCCTTGTCACCGACGGCCTCGACGGCTTTAAGGTAATGCAGCACCGAAGCGTAGACTCCGGCCTCGATCATCGAAGGCTTTTGTCCGGCATTCCGCTCCTGGAAGCGGGCAGAGAATTCCCGCGTTTGATCGTTCATGTCCCAATAGAACGCGCTGGTGAGCACCAGGCCCTGCGCCACGTCGAGGCCAAGCGCATGCACGTCGTTGATGAACATCAGCAGGGCGGCGAGCGCCTGGCCACCCTGCGTGATGCCAAATTCTGACGCCTGCTTGACCGCGTTGATCGTGTCGCCACCGGCATTGGCGAGGCCGACGACCTTGGCACCCGACCCTTGCGCCTGCAGCAGGAACGATGAAAAATCCTGGCCCGGGAAAGGATGACGGACGGCACCGAGCACCTTGCCGCCCGATGCTTCGACGACCGCCGATGTATCGCGCTCGAGCGCATGGCCGAAAGCGTAGTCCGCTGTGACGAAGAACCATGTATCGCCACCCTGCGCGACCATGGCCGAGCCCGTGCCGTTGGCAAGCGCCCAGGTGTCGTAGGTCCAGTGGACGGTATTGGGCGAACAGGCTTTGCCGGTGAGGTCGGACGAGGCCGGACCCGAAGCGAGGAAGATCTTGTTCTTCTCCTTGGTGATCTCGTTTACGGCGAGCGCCACCGACGAGGTTGGCACGTCGGCGATTACATCGACATTTTCGGTGTCGTACCACTGGCGGGCGATGTTCGAGCCGACGTCCGGCTTGTTCTGGTGGTCGGCGGAGACGATCGACACATTGATGCCCTTGTCCGTCGCCTTGAAGTCTTCGACGGCCATCTGGGCCGCGATGACCGAGCCTTCGCCGGCGATGTCTGCGTAGATGCCGGAACGGTCATTCAGAACGCCGATCTTGACATCCGTGGCAAAGGCCGCGCCGGCCATCATCAGGCTCGCCGTTGAAGCCAGAATAAATCCCATTTTTTTCATCGCTACTTCCCTCCTATTCCGGCGCAACGCGCCGTTGATGATTGTCTAGACACCCAGATACGCGTGCAGCTTGTCGATGTTGGCGTCGAGTTCGCCGTTGGGGATCGTGTCGATCACGCGCCCCTGTTCCACCACGTAGTGACGGTCCGCGACCAACGCGGCGAAATGAAAATTCTGTTCGACGAGCACGATCGTGAAACCCTCGTCCTTGAGCCGGGCAATGGTGCGGCCGATCTGCTGCACGATGACGGGCGCAAGCCCTTCGGTCGGCTCATCGAGCAGCAAGAGCTTCGCGCCCGTCCGCAAGATCCGGGCGATGGCGAGCATCTGCTGTTCGCCGCCCGAAAGCTTGGAGCCTTGACTTGAAAGCCGTTCCTTCAGGTTCGGGAAGAGCTCGAAAATCTGCTCGACGGTGAGCCCGCCGGGGCGCACCTGCGGCGGCAGCATCAAATTCTCCTCGACAGAGAGGCTGGAAAAGATCGCCCGCTCCTCGGGGCAGTAGGCGATGCCCATCTGTGCGATCAACCGCGACGGCAGCTTGATCGTCTCCCGGCCGTCATAGGTGACCGAGCCCGAGCGCTTGGAAAGAATTCCCATGATCGCCTTCAGCGTCGTCGTCTTGCCGGCGCCATTGCGGCCGAGCAGCGTCACCACTTCGCCTTCGCCAACCTCGAAACTCACGCCGTGCAGCACATGGCTCTCGCCGTACCAACCCTGCAGGCCATCGACGCGAAGGAGGGGTCTCGCCGAGGGGCCAACAGCCGGCCGGCTTGCAAGTTCAACGTCAGACATGTCCGGCCCCGATATAGGCTTCGATAACGCGCGGATCTTTGGAAACCGCAGCATAGTCGCCTTGGGCGAGGACTTTGCCGCGCGCGAGCACGGTAATGCGGTTCGACAGCGAGGCCACGACCGACAGATTGTGCTCAACCATCAAAATTGTGCGGTTCTTGGAGATGCGCCGGATCAGCGCCGAGATGCGCTCGATGTCTTCTTGCGCCATGCCGGCCATAGGCTCATCGAGGAGCAGCATTTCGGGGTTCAGCGCCAGCGTCGTCGCGATCTCAAGCGCGCGTTTGCGGCCATAGGACAGATCGCTGGCGCGGATATCTGAAAACTCGCTCAGGCCGACATCGGCGAGAAGAGCCGCACCCTCGCTATTGAGCTTGGAGAGCACTTTTTCGGAGCGCCAGAAATCGAAACTGTCGCCGCGCCGGCGCTGCAGCGCGATGCGGACATTCTCAAGTGCCGTCATGTGCGGAAACACCGCCGATATCTGGAAGGAGCGCACAAGGCCCAGTCGCGCGATGTCGGCCGGCTGCATCCTGGTGATGTCGCGGCCTTGGTAGCGGATTGCGCCACGCGTCGGCTGGAGGAATTTGGTCAGCAAGTTGAAGAGGGTCGTCTTGCCTGCGCCATTGGGGCCGATCAGCGCGTGGATCGATCCTCGCTCCACCGTCAGGTTGACATTATTGACAGCGACAAAACCCCCAAATTCCTTAGTCAATCCCGCTGCTTCGAGGATCGCTCCGGAATTCATGCGCGGGAACCTTCGCCCGTCATCGGCGTGAAAACGTGGAAACGCGCTGCGAGGCTGTCCACCCCCAGGGTGACTTCCATGGTTTCCTCCCGTGGCACTCCCGCCCGCAACAAACGACCTAATGCACATCGCGTCAAGGCTGCAATTGCCGGCGCCGTGGCACGGGGCCTTCGATCATTTTCGAATCGCAATGTTGAAGGGGCGCAAACGACAGACGAGATGTGCCTGCAATGCGACCCCATCTCCGGCCGAGCAGTTCGAAATCCGCGCCGCCTGATTAGATGAATGCGAAAAGCTTAGCTGCGCTGGCTCGAGTTGGGGTTTTCCCGGTCTGCCCGGGTGATCTTCCCTTTCGAAGCTTTCGAGCCGCCGCGCCATTCCTGGGCGTTCCGGGCTTGGGCGCCGTCCTTGGCCGGTTCCTTGGCCTTGTCGCTGCCGCTTGCCCTCTTTCCGGATACAGGCTGGTCGGCTTTCGTAAACGGGTTGGTCTTTGTCATGGTGTCACTCCTATCGATGGTCGGGGGATCGCAGCCATTATGGCCCGCCTGCGGGGCAGGCGTCGGTCAGTCCTTGCCGCGGTTTGGATCCTTGCCGGCAGCCTGGCTGCTTTTTTCCGGCTTGTCCTTCTTGTCCTGATTGCCGCCGCGGTTGCCGCCATGCTCACCGCGCGATCCCTTGACGGCTTTTGTGTCCTGCAGCTTCGTAGCCATCCTGGTTCTCCTTTTGGTCCCTCTATTGGAACCCTCCGACGCGGCGATTGTTCCCGCCGGGAACATATCGGCGCTTCGAGAGTTGGCGCAGGAGAACCGCACCGCTATGGACGCGAGGAAGAGGAGTGCCGTCGGAGCTTTTTGAAGGATGACCTTCGCTTTCGAGAAGTGTTGCAGATGAAAATTGCCCAGATCGCCCCCCTTACGGAAGCCGTGCCGCCGCGGACCTATGGCGGGACTGAGCGAATAGTTTCATATCTGACTGAGGAGCTTGTCCGACAGGGGCATGATGTGACCTTGTTCGCCAGCGGTGATTCACGCACCTCGGCCGAATTGGTACCGTGTTGCGATATTGCATTGCGCCTGAATCCCAGGGTTCGGCACGATATTCCCCACCACGTGGCGATGCTTGAAAAGGTGCGCAGGCGGGCCGATGAATTCGACGTGCTGCATTTTCACATCGATATTCTCCACTTCCCCGTAGTCCGGGACTTTGCCCAGCGGACCGTTACGACACTTCATGGACGGCTCGACCTGCCGGACCTGGCGCAGCTTTATGCGATGTTCGATGACATTCCGCTGGTCTCGATTTCCTACGACCAACGCTGGCCCATGCCGCCGGTCAATTGGGCGGGGACGGTGTATCATGGGCTGCCTCGCGATCTTCTTCCTTTTCGCCCGAAAGCCTCGGGCTATCTCGCATTCCTCGGCCGCATCTCACCGGAAAAGGGACCGGAAACAGCCATTGAAATCGCAGCGCGTACCGGTATGCCGCTGAAGATCGCCGCCAAGATCGACAAGGTAGACCAATCATATTGGAAAGAGAGGGTGGAACCCCAATTGCTTCGACATTCGAACGTGGAATTCGTCGGCGAGATCGACGAACGCCAAAAAGCAGACTTTTTGGGTAATGCGGCAGCGCTCTTATTCCCCATCGACTGGCCGGAACCCTTCGGACTCGTAACCATCGAGGCGATGGCCTGTGGCACGCCTGTGATAGCGTTCAGGCGTGGCGCCGTTTCGGAGGTCATCGACGATGGTGTGTCCGGGTTGATCGTCGACACGCTCGAGGAAGCTGTGGACGCCGTACGGCGGATAAACGGCCTCGATCGGGCACGGGTGCGACGGACTTTTGAAGAGCGGTTCACAGTCGAGCGCATGTGCCGCGACTACGTGGCGATTTATGACTCGCTCTCGCAGGACATAACGAAAGCACTTGGTTCTCAAAACAAGCGCGCAAAAAATGCCGCAATGATGACTATGTCTACCTGATCGGAGCAAGGAGATGGCTCGGCTGCCCGGAGTTGGCCGGCCCGGATCGGGGCCTGAGCTGCCTTGGTCGCTTCTGAACACGAGGGGTTGACCATGACCATGACCACTCAACTCGAAGACCGCAAGATTGATCCAGCCGTGGCGCTCCCGGCAATCGACGAAACGGCACCGCGCGAGCCGCATCGGCAATTTGCGCTCAAACATGAGGATTGCTTCGTCGTCGCAGACAGCTACGGCGACATACGCGGCACCGGCGACGGGCTTTTCCGCGACGACACGCGTGTCCTGTCGCGCTTTCGTCTGTTCATCGGCGGTCGGATGCCGTCGCTGCTCGGCGCCTCGCTGTCGCAGGACAACATCCTGTTCACCGCCAATCTCACCAATCTAGCCACTATCGGGCCGGACGGCAGCGAAGCGTTGCCGAGCGTCGTCCATATCGATCGGACGCGGTTCATCTGGCAGGACCGCATGTTCGAACGCATCACGTTCACCAACTACTCCGCGCGCGAGGTGGTTCTGCCGGTCCGGCTCGACTTCGACGCCGATTTCCGTGACATGTTCGAGGTGCGCGGAACCACGCGTAGCCGCCGCGGTCGCGCGCATGACGCGCTGGTTGGCGAGGCGAGCGTAACGTTCCGTTATGAAGGCCTCGACAATGTGGCTCGTCAATCGGTCATCGCATTCTCGATGAAGCCTGATCAGGTGCACCCCAATCACGCCGATTTCCTCATTCTCGTGGCAAGGCGTGACAGCAGAGCATTGTACCTGGAGGTCGGTCACAGCGAAGAGACCCCCTCCAGCGACCGCTTTCGCGCGGCCGCCGCGCGAGCCCGCTTCGCCATGCGCTCAAAGCGCCGGCAGGGCGCCACCGTCTTCAGCTCTGGCCGCGTGTTCAACGACTGGCTGACACGCACGCGCGCCGATATCGCGCTGCTGACGACCGATCTGGAGACGGGGCCATACCCGTATGCCGGCATCCCCTGGTTTTCGACGGCCTTCGGCCGCGATGGCGTCATTTCTGCCCTGCAGATGCTCTGGCTCAATCCGGACCTTGCCCGTGGGGTCCTGGCCTTCCTTGCTCACTATCAGTCGACCGAGACCTCTGTGTTCGACGATGCCGAACCTGGCAAAATCATGCATGAAACCCGCAAGGGGGAAATGGCCGTGCTGCGCGAGCTGCCGTTCGGTCGCTACTATGGCGGCGTCGACACCACGCCACTCTATGTCTATCTGGCTTCCTCCTACGCCGATCGCACCGGAGACGAGGCGTTCGTCGACCGCATGTGGAACTCGCTGGGCGCTGCCACTGCGTGGATGGAAGAGGTCGGAGCCCGCAACGGGGAAGGCTTTGTAACCTACAACAGGGCGGCCGACACGGGTCTGTTCAACCAAGGCTGGAAGGACAGCTCCGATGCCATCTTCCATGCCGACGGCACGATCCCCAAAGGGCCGATCGCATTGGTCGAGGTGCAAGGTTATGCCTTCGCCGCATATCAGGGTATGGCCGCGCTGGCCGCCAGGCGCGGTGACGACGCAAAGGCGGCGCACTGGAGCGCCCTCGCAGAGAGGATCCGTCAGGCGGTGGAGACGCATTTCTGGATGCCGGACAGCGATTTCTATGCTTTGGCAATCGACGGAGAAGGCAAGCAATGCGCGGTTCGCACGTCCAATGCCGGTCACCTTCTTTACGTCGGGCTGCCGTCGGCGGAACGGGCTCAGGCAGTCGCCACCCAGCTGCTGTCGGGTCATCTCCATAGCGGCTGGGGCGTTCGCACACTGGCCGATGACGAGATCCCATTCAACCCGATGTCATATCATAATGGCTCGATATGGCCGCACGACACCGCGCTCTGCGCCTCCGGGCTCGCCCGCTATCACGAGCGCGACAGCGTCGTGAAGCTGATGAGCGGTATGTTCGAGGCGGCAGTCCGCTTCAACATGCGGCTGCCGGAGCTGTTCTGCGGCTTCACGCGTGCGGCCAGCGATTCACCGGTGGCCTACCCGGTGGCCTGTCTGCCGCAGGCGTGGTCGGCTGGCTCCGCTTTCATGATGCTGCAGGCTTGCCTGGGCATTCGGGTTGACGGCTGGAAACGCGAAATCACCGTCGAACGCCCGCGGCTGCCGATCGGCATCGACAACATCGTTATCCGCCACCTGGCCATCGGCGAGGCGAAAGTCGATCTCATCTTCGAGCGCATTGGCGACCGCGTTGTGTGTTATCTCGACCACCGCCATGAGGGTCTGGTGCCTCTGGTAGTGCGCTCATAACGCAGGCCGGCTAGCGGACACTGGGTTAGCCGCTGTCAGCTGATGGCTAGCAAGGGCGCGCCCAGGCAATTACATGGCCGGCGTCATCAACGAGGCAGAACTGATTTCCCTGTCCAGGCAGCCGTTGGGCCGATAGGGCTGCCCGCCTGCTTGGCGGGCCGTCGCTGCTCACGCAGCGGGCGAGGGCGCGTAGCGGCTGCCCAGCGAATAGCGGCTGCCGACATAGGTGAGCTTGTTGACGGTGGCGACCGCCGCGCCTGACCAGGTCCGCCGATGCAGGAGCAGGCAGGGGTCGCCTGGCTGGATCATCAAACGGCGCGCGGCCACGTCGTCGGCGGCGACGGCCGAGATCACGTGCTCCACTTCCGTCAGCGGCGCCGCCCGCTGCAGATAGTCATAGGTGGTGGTCGCAACGAAATTTTGCCGGTGGTAGTCCGGTGCGAGAGCCGAATTGACGAAGCGCTCCTCGAGCTGGACGGGCACATCGTCCTCGAAATGCACGATGATCGAATGGGCGACCGGTCTGCGGCGCATGAACTCGAAGGCGACGATAAGGTCCAGCGCAGGGTCGCGGATCTTCTCGAGCACGACGACCTCGGCCCTGTGGCGTCCACCGCGCGCGGCGATCTCGCCGGCGATGTTCCTGATTTCGATGAGGGCAGATTGCGGTTTCGGCGGCGCCACGAAGGTGCCTACGCCCTGGATGCGCAGGAGGTGGCCTTCCGAGGTCAGTTCCCTCAGCGCCCGGTGCACGGTCATGCGCGAGACGCCGAGCGTGCTGACCAGTTCGTTTTCGGAAGGCAGCCTGCGGTCCTTCGGCCATTTGCCGCTGCCGATGTTGCCAAGCACGTAGTCCTTAACCTTTTCGTAGAGTGGTCCGGCGGTTTCGGGAAGCTTGATCATCGCCCTCTCTCCATTCGGACGATGGTCTTCAGGCCGCCGCTGGCGCCTTCGATCAGGCGCTGGTAGGCGGCGGGGATTTCATCGATCGCGATCTCTTCGGACACGAAGCGCGACAGCGCGGGGGCGAGATCACCAAGCATCGCGACGGCCGGCGCAAGCTCGTCGGCGAAGGCGTGGCAGCCGACCAGCGCGATCTCGCGTTCGACCAGGAGGTTGGGGTCGAGGTCGAGGCGGCCATGCGAAATGCCGACCAGCGCCAGCGTGCCACCGCCGGCCAAAAGATCGAGCAGCCGCGCCATCACCGTCACGTTTCCCGTCGCGTCGATAGCATGGCGCAGGTTGGGATCACAGGGCACGGCATCCAGGTCGACGACGGTCGCGCCGCTCACCTCGGCCACAAGATCCGCACGCGCTGCATTGCGGTCGGCGACGAGCACGGGTCTCTCGCTGCGCCGCGACAGGAGCAGCGCCGCCAGCCCGCCGATCGGGCCGCAACCGGCGATAAGCACCGGCGCCCCGGCCGGCGCCGACAGTCGCCGCACTGCGTGCAGGGCGACCGCCAGCGGCTCCGCCATGGCGGCGATTGCGGGATCGAGCGCCGGGTCATGGCGCATCAGCAGCCGCGCCGGCAGTTCTGTCTCTTCCGCGAAGCCGCCGTCGCAGACCTCCCCTACAAAGCCCAGTGTGGCACAGACATTATGCAGGCCGGCCCGGCAAGCAGGACATTCGCCGCACCAGAAACGCGAATCGGCAACGACCCGGTCTCCGAGCGCAAACTGGGACACGCCGGCCCCCACGGCGGTGACTTCACCGGCGAACTCATGTCCAACGACGCTCGGCGCGCGGCTGATCCACTGACCAGTACGGAAGTTATGGAGGTCGGAGCCACAGATGCCGGCGGCCGTCACCCTGAGCCGCACCCAGCCAGGCGCTGGTTCGCCGGGAGATGGTACATCCTCAACCCGCAGATCGCCCGCCGCATGGAGCCTGGCCGCCTTCATCATCCGCTACCGCACCAGATATCGGTCGCGCACGTCGGAGACGGCGTGTTCATGCGAGGAGAAGCCTTCATAGCGGGCAAGCGTGCGGGCATGGCGGGCGAATTCCGGATAGGCCGCCGCCGTCACGTAGCCGATCGAAGAGCGCTTGACGAAATCCGTGACCGAGAGCGGTCCACAGGTACGCGCCCAGCGGCTGGTCGGCAGCACGGCGTTGGGACCCAGCCCGAAATTGCCGATCGAAACCGGCGTGTGCGGCCCCATCAGGATCTCGGCAGCTTCGGTGATGTGGCCAAGGTGCGCGAAGGGGTCGGTGGAGAGGATCTCCAGATGCTCGGGTGCATAGTCGTTGATGAAGCGGTAGCTCTCTTCGATCGACGCCGTCAGCACGATTCCGCCGCAGGCGCCGGTCAGCACCGCGGTGGAGAACGCTACCCGCTGATCGGTCATGCGCGCCCAGTGCTCCGGCAGCGCCGCCAGTGCCTCCTCCGCCACGCGGCGGCTGTGGGTCACCAGATAGGCCGACGAGTCCGGTCCGTGCTCCGCCTCGATGAGGAGGTCAAGCGCGGCCAGCCCGCCATGCAGGCTGTCGTCTGCGAGGATGATCGCTTCGGACGGACCGGCGGGAAGGCCGGGATCGATGACTCCGGCAAGCAGCCGCTTGGCCGCAACCACCCAGGGGCTGCCTGGACCGATGATCTTGAGCGCGGCCTTGATCGTCTCCGTGCCGTAGGCGACCGCAGCGACCGCCTGTGCGCCGCCGCACTTGTACACTGTTTCGACGCCGGCGAGGCGCGCCGCAACCAGCGTCGCTGCGTCCACCGAACCATCCGGCGCTGGCGGCGTGACGATAGCAAGCTCCGGGACGCCCGCCACCACGGCGGGCACTGCGGTCATCATTGTCACCGAAGGGAACGCCCCCTTGCCGCGCGGGACATAGAGCGCCACCGAGCGGATCGGCGTGAAGCGGTCCCCGGCATAGGCGCCGGGCCGCATTTCCTTAAGCCACATCGCTTCCGGCTTCTGCTCTTGGTGGAAATGCCGGATGTTGTCGATGCCGAAGCGAATGGCGGCGACCACGTCCTCGTCCACCATGCCGAAGGCGGCGTCGAACTCGGCGGGGCTGACCTTCAGCCGCGCGGCATCGAGATCTGCCTTGTCAAAGTCGCGGGCGAAGCGGACGAGCGCGGCGTCACCTTCTGTTCGGACCGCCTCGATGATCGGTGCGGCCTTCTCCATAAAGCCAGAGAGATCGGTCTCTGAGCGTTGCATTAATGCCGCACGACCAGCGGCGTCGAGTTGGCTCAAGTCATGGAACGAGACGTTTGGCATAGGATTTCCCTTTGCTGCCCGGCAGGCCGGCATTCCTCATTTTGATTTCAGGAAGATGTCGAGCCCGACCAGCCTGTCGAGCAGGAAGATGGCGACAGCCGAGCAGGCGATGAAGACCACGGAGATCGCGGCAAGGTCCGGTGTGATGATCGAGCGGATGGAATTGTAGATTAGCACCGGCAGCGTCACGATGCGCGCATCGACGAGCAGCAGGCTGACTAGGAACTCGTTGAGCGCAAGGATGAACATCAGCAGCGAGCCGGTGATCACCCCCGGCATAACCGCCGGCAAGGTGACGGAGAAGAACACGTGGAGCGGCGGCGCGCCGCAGTTGGCGGCGGCCAGTTCCAGGTCCGGGTCAAGCCCGGTGGCGCTCGCCGTCACCGCCCAGATCATGAAGGGCAGGTTGATGACGCAGCAGGCGATGCCGACCGGCCAGAGCTGGCCGAGAATGCCGGCGTTGCCGAAAATCAGCATGAGGCCGATGCCCGATCCGATCAGCGGGATGGTAAAGGGCAGCAGCAGATAGATCTGGATCGTCTTCTCAAAACGCACCGCATATTTCGCCAGCGCGATGCCAGCCAGCGTGCCCACGGGAATGGCAACGAGCGTACAGACCGTTGCGACTTGAAGCGTGCGCAGGAAAGCGTTGCGCAGGTCGGCAGCCTGCGAGATGCGCGCGTACCACCGCAGCGACAGCCCTTCCGGCGGAAACGTGATGATGTTGCCGCCGGTAAACGATGCGCCGAGCACGACAACCGTCGGCGCCGAAAGCGTTATCAGGGCGATCGTCACCAGGGTCCACAGGACAACGGATTTGCTGCGCGAGCCGCTCACGCCCGGGACCTCCCCATGGCGAGCGTTCCGGCCCCGAACAGCGCGAACACGAGGCCGACAAGGATCGACCCGAGTGCAACCAGCATAAGCGCCAGCGTCGCGCCGAGGCCCTGGTCGGACGTTCGGAAGAACTGGTCGTAGATGGCGTTGGCGATGAAGTCCTGCGAGCCGCCGCCAAGGATCGCGGGGACTGCAAAATCGGTGAGCGAAAGCGTCAGCACCACCACACCGGCGCCGATGAAGCCCGGACGAGCGAGTGGCAACACGACATGGATGAACGTGCGAACCCAGTTCGCGCCGAGCGATCCAGCGGCCGCTTCCAGTTCTTCGGGAATGCCGGTGAGTGCCGGCGCGAGCATCAGTACGGCGAACGGCAGCATGTACTGGACGAGGCCGAACAGCACGGCGGGATAGTTGTAGATGAGCCGCATCGGGGCAACCCCGACAAGGCCAAGCGCCTCGTTTACCATGCCCTGGTTGCCGAGGATGATCAGCCAGCCATAGGCACGCACCACCTGGCCGATGAAGAAGGGCAGGAACAGCGCAATCAGCAGGAACTTGCGCAATCCTGGCGAACGCGTGCGCACCATCAAGTAGGCGTAGGGAAAGGCAAAGACCAGCGTCATCGCGGTGACGATCAGGGCGGCAATGAGGCTGCGCTGCGCGACAACGAGGAATAGCGGCTCCGTCAGTGCGCGGCGGAAATTGGCGAAGGAATAGTCGTCGGAGAACTGGAACGTGGTGGTATCGAGCGTGCGCAGGCTCGCATCCGCGATCTGGATAAGACCAAGCACCAGCAGCCCGACAAGCAGCACTGCCGGAAGCAGCATCAGATAGGGCGTGGCGCGCCTGAACCGCGCCGGCCAGATAGCGGCGGCAACGCCTTCCAGCGCATCCATGACGCGCCATTTCAAGGGATAGGCTGTTCTGGCTGCCCGCATGAAAAATCCGTCTTTGACGTGAAGGAGCCGGTGCCGCGCAAGCGCAGCACCGGCCGACCGGCGTCAGCCCTGCATGATCGCCTTGAACTTGGAAAACCACTCGCTCTCATTTTCGACCTGGATCTTCGACGAGATACGGATGAGGCGCTTAAAATCCGCTTCGGTGGTCGGATAGGAGGGATCGCCCACCAGATCCTCGGGCGGTGTGAGGCCCGGCACCACGCCCGGCAAGCCAAGCCCATCCAGCCAGACCTGCTGGGCTTCCTTGGTCAGCGCATGGTTGATGTACTGCTTGGCCCAGTAGAGTTCGTTTTCCGGCAGGCCCTTGGGAATCCACAGACCGTCCGTGTCAAATTTTGCGCCCTCTTCCGGCACGACCCATTCGATTTTGACGCCGTTCTTGCGGGCCTCTCGGGCGTTGGTCGAGATGGTGCAGGCGGCATCAATCTCGCCGTTCTGGAACCAGGTGGTGAAGTCGGGATCTTCGCCGAGCAGCGGCTGCTGCGCCTTCATCTTGGTGATGAAATCCCAAGCCGGCTGCATATTGCCGGGTATGTCCTCCAGCTTGCCGCCACCGGCGACCTGCGCGGGAAAATGGAAGCCGATGCCGTCATTGTAGAAGGCAAGCCGGCCCTTGAACTTCGGGTCGAGCAGATCCTTCCAGGATTTCGGCGGCCCGTCCGGGAATGCCGCGGGCCGATAGGCAAGCACATAAACGTAGCCGTAGGTATTGACGATCGGGAAACCTTCCAGGCCGGCCGGCTTGGCAAGGTCGGTCACATTGGCCAGGTTCGGCAGGTCGGAAAGGTCTTCCGTCACGCCGCGCAGTGCCGACTTCGTGGCATTGGTGGTGGTGTCCCAGTTGATGTGGATCGGCGGGACGCGGTTCTGCGCCACGGCCGCCCAGACCTTTGGCTGGATCTCGTTGTCCTCGGTCAGGTCGTGACGGACGGCAATCCCCGTCATTTTGGTGAAGCTGTCGGACACGCCGGCCTTCAGGCTGTCCACCCAGCTGCCGCCCCAGGCGCGCACGATGATCTCCGCCGGCTTTTCCGGTTCCTGCGCATAGGCGCCGCGCAGGCCGAGCGCTGAGGCGCCGCCGAGCGCGGCTGTGGCCTGAAGGAAGGTTCTGCGGGAAAGATGGGATAATGTCGGCTTGAAGCGCTTCATCTGCATTCTCCTCTGGGTTTGACCGGTTTCCGGTTCTATCGAAAAACAAGCATGTCTCTGGCATTCCACCCCAGGAACACGCTTTCGCCTATGTCGAACTGCGTGTGCGCGGCGGGATCATGGTCGAAAACGCGAATGACCTCGTCGCCAATCGCGGCGCAGGCTACCTCGTAGACCATGCGCTCGCCTTCGAAGATCGTATCGGTGACAGTCCCGGCCAGCATGCAATCGAGCTTCGACAGCTGCGCAGCATCGCCGGCGAGACGGATCTGTTCTGCGCGGATCGCTCCCGACGCCTTGCCGCCCTCGATGGGTGGATTGACCGGATCGCCGACCTTGCCGGCAAGCATCAGAGCACCGCGAAGGATGGAGATGTCACCCCCTTCCGATACGGACCGTACCGTACCGGCAATGAAGTTGGTGACGCCGATGAAATTGGCGACGAAGGCGTTGCGGGGCTGACGGTAGGTGTGGATCGGCCGCGCCTTCTGCTGGATCTCGCCCTGATCCATGACGACGATGTCGTCGGAAACCACCAGCGCCTCGCGCTGGTCATGGGTGACGTTGATCGTGGTGACGCCGAGCTCGCGCTGGATGCGGCGGAATTCGAGCTGCATTTCCTCGCGCAGCTTGCGGTCGAGTGCAGCCAGCGGCTCGTCGAGAAGCAGCAGGTCGGGCTCGAACACCAGCGCGCGCGCGATCGCGACGCGCTGCTGCTGCCCGCCGGAAAGTTCGTGAATGCGCCTGCCGCCATAGCCCCCGAGGCGGACCAACTCGAGATATCGCTCGACGCGTTCGGGAATGGTGCGTGCGTCGCGCCGACGCATCTTCAGCGGGAAGGCGACATTCTCAGCCGCCGTCATATGTGGAAACAACGCAAGCCTCTGAAAGACCATGCCGATCGACCGCTTGTGCGGTGGCACTGCGCGCACCGCTTCGCCATTGATGAAGATCTCGCCGCTGCTCGGAGTCTGGAACCCGGCGATCATGCGCAGGAGGGTTGTCTTGCCGGATCCCGAGGGCCCGAGAATGGTGAGGAAGCGGCCCTTCGGCAGATCGAAGGACGCATTCTTGACGGCATGAACCCCATCGAAGTCCATCCCGACGTTGCGGACCGTGACCGCGATTTCCCTGTCGCCTTCCGCTTCGCGCGAAGCTGTGGCCCGGAAAGGCTCCTGCATTGTGGTTCCCCTTTTTGTCGCCGGTCGCATGCAAGAACGTCCAGCGTGTCAGGTGGTATATACAACCATATACAAGCTCAGTCTACACGGTCCTCATTGCGCCGCACCTCAGTCGCTCAGATGGATGCGAGATAGCCGCCGTCGACTGGGAGGCAATGCCCGGTGACATAGGCAGATGCCCCGCTCGCCAGGAACACAACGGCGCCGGCCAGATCCTGCATCGTGCCGAAGCGCCGCTGCGGGATCTTGGCCAGCATCGCCGTCTGCCAGTCGGGATCCTGATAAAAGGCATCCGTCATCGCCGTATGGAAATAGCCCGGAGCGATGGCGTTGACGCGGATGCCGAGCGATGCCCATTCTGCGGCGAGCGCGCGCGTCATGCCCAGGAGCCCAGACTTGGACGAACCGTAAGGCACCGCGGTCGGAATGCCGACATAGGAGGTCAACGAGCAAAGATTGATGATCGCGCCACCGCTCTTGTCGGCAGCCATCCGCCGCGCCGCAGCCTGCGCGCAGAAGAAGGCGCCCTTCAGATTGGTAGATACGATGCGATCCCACACGGCCTCGTCGACGTCGAGCGAGGGCCGGACTTGTTCGTAGCCGGCGTTGTTGACCAGGATGTCGAGCCCGCCAAAGGCATCCGCGGCCTCATCGACCACCACGCCGATACGATCGGTGTCGAGCACGTCGAGAGATCGGCAAAACGACCTTCGCCCGTTAGCGCTAATTCGGTCCGCCGTCTCACGAAGCGATGTTTCGTCGCGGGCGGTCACCGCGACGTCGGCACCAGCTGCGGAGAGCGCCTCGGCCATGGCCTGGCCGATGCCGCGGCTGGCGCCGGTCACCAGCGCTTTTTTTCCCGTCAGGTCGAACAAGGGAGCGGCGTCCATGCTGTCACGGCTCCTGTATTTTTCGAAATTGCATGCGGGAAACGAACACCAGTTGCGGCCGGTTGTCTATACATCTTGCTATCTTCGCCGTGACGATCGGCGATATCGCCTTGGGCATCCAGAAAATTCGACCCGATCAGCGTGCCGAGCGTCTGGAGCGGGAACTCTCGTATTGTCGTCGGTTTGCCGATCGGATCTTCGGCTGACCGAGGAAGCCGCGATGGCCTATGGGGAAATCATGGCTACTGCCGCGCGGCAGGGCCGGGGGATGTCGTCGCCCAACGGCATGATTGCTGCAATCTCAAGGCTGAATAGCGGCCGCTTGGCGACGCGGAATTTGGGTGTCTTCGGCACGACTGGTCTCAAGTCGTTCTCTCCGTGGGAGTTCCGACCCTCGGATATGGCTCATTGAGGACTGGAGCATGGCGGCAGGATTTTCTTGCGCCCCAGTCCAACCACCCTCGTTGCATTGCGGGTGATTGGACATTTTTGCATGGGAAGACAAGTTTCGTGTATTAACGGCCCGCCCACGGTGCACGACCCCTAAGAACATTGGCGGGCTGTGGCTGTCCTTCCTTCAGGGCTACCACCAGTGGAGGCAAGGAAGCCGTGTGACTGGTGTCTAAGGTCATTCCGCTGTTGTCGACGCCAGTGGCAAATCCGCGGGTCGGATCGCGATCCGGGTTTTGAATGGCAGCGAGCGAGACTCCCGTCGACATGGCAAGGAGGGCGATAGCCATTACAAGCTTGTTCATCGTATTTTCCTTTCTTCGAATGAGCAGACCGGCCAATCGGCGTCTCGCGCGCTATGGACTCCTGCTTGCGAAATCGCTGTCGGCTTTCTGTCCCGTCACTATGACAAGGCTTCCTGCTCACGATTGAAACTTACGCCGCGCCTGTCGCAGAGGTTTGCCCGGGTGCCATCGAAATGTATCCGAATGTATGCGAAATCTACGCGAGAGCGCCGTAGCTCTTTGGACTTTCGGTCCCTTCGCCAAATTTGGCTACAACTTTTTCTCGGCCGCCTGTCCACGTTTGGCGATGGCGACGTCGCTCTAAATTGTGTGTCGGCTGCGTTGATGTGCCCATGAAAAGATGGTAACGCGATATTAAAGATTGTTTCGGGTCGTTACCTTGGGCGGGGCGAATGGGATTGGTGATACCGCGGGCATGGTTGTCTGCCGGCCTACTGATAGGCTTGATGATGTCCGCGACGCCGATGGAGAAAGCTTCGGCCGATGCGGTGCCTGGTGCCATGGCCACCGGGCAGCGGACCTCCATCCCGGTCGGCCACGTCGAATTCTGCCGAAGGCAGGCCGCAGAATGCAGGATACGGTCGGGCGAGGTTCCTCCGGTCCTTATGACCAGTGGAATGGAAGACAAGCTCGCGTCCGTCACCAAACTCGTGAATAGATCGATCAAGCCCGAGAGCGATTTTGCCGTTCACGGCACGATGGAATTTTGGTCCTATCCTGACAGCGCGGTGGGTGACTGCGAGGATTACGTCCTGCTTAAGCGCCAGATGCTCAATTTGGAGGGCATATCGCTCTCGAACCTCCTAATCACCGTCGTCAGAAAGACGGACGGCGAGGGGCACGCTGTGCTGACGGTCAAGACCGACAAAGGCGACTATGTGCTCGACAACCTCAATGACGATGTGAAGCTTTGGTCCAAAACTGGATATAGATTTCTAAAAAGGCAATCGTCCATAGATACCGGGCGCTGGGTCGCGATACTTGAACACCCCGATGTTCTTGTCGGGGCAGTCGACTGAACCTTTCGTCGCCGCAAGGGCGATGATGAGCCTGACCTTTCGACGTGCATCTCTGCCGCAGGGGCGTTGGCCTTGCTGCATGCAAATGTGTGATAATGAGGCGCGGCGCCATCAACTGCGGCGCGCAGCGCAAGCCGGGGAGTGCGTTAACACCGACATCCGGCGGGATTGACTGTTTTCCGGACCGGCCCAGGCACGTGACCCGTGATCTTGAGTCGCACCCCATGCGAGTCGCAACCTCGACATTGCCTTATTGCGGGCACGGAAAAGTGCTTTCTTGCGGCGCTCGATAAGCCCATGTCCTTCAGCCGGAACTCGACTTCATTCCGCGTCTGATGCCGGCAGAGCTTTCGATTCCGCCCGCTTTATGAACAGATCGAATGACTGGTACCGATGAAATTAAGAGATGTGGCACTCGCTGTTGTTTCGAAAAAACGCAGAGGCGTGGCTTGGTATAAGGTTTCTCAGAAGAAGGCCGACAAATACGGGTTCTATGTTTATTCCAGGCATATGGTCTGGAGGCACCAGCCATTTTTCCGAAAGGCGCTGCAGCGGGTCAAAAACATCCGCGGGATTCCAGATCCCCGGGCTTTCGTCCTGCAAAGCTGCTTGCGATCGATCGAGCGTATCGATGGCGATGTGGCCGAATGCGGCGTAAGGCAAGGCCGGTCGACGATATTCATGCTGATGAGCGATCTTCGGCCACGGCACTATTACCTTTTCGACTCGTTCGCAGGCCTCTCGGAACCAACCGCAGAAGATAGCAAACCAAACGGCCGAACGTCATGGAACTCCGGCGATCTCGGCACCGACGAGAAGGTAGCCAGAGAGAATATTTCCGACTTCAGCAACACCACTTTTCATGTGGGATGGATACCGGAAACTCTTTCCAACGTATCTGACCGGCGTTTCGCCCTGGTTCATATTGACGTCGACCTATACGAGCCGACACGTGACGCGCTTGCCTTCTTCTACGATCGGGTGTGCGCCCATGGCATGATCATATGTGACGACTACGGCTCTGCGCTCTGCCCTGGAGCCCGAAAGGCCTTTGACCAATTCTTCGAAAACCGCCCGGAAGGCATCATCGAACTTCCGACGGGGCAGGCGATTGTTGTAAAGGCAAGTAGCGCTGAATAGCTGAGGCTACGCCGACGACGGAGCAAAGTACGCCTTGAAGAACTGATCAACGATCTCGTCGACGACTGGTTGCTTTACGTGTCGTAAGTCCTCTCTATAGCTGCGAGCAAGGCCTCCATAGGTGACAAACTCGAACGAGGGAAGGTAATGGACATTGTCCCGTTCCCGGCAGACTTGACCAAGCACAGCCCGAAGAACGGATTTGCCTTCAGTGCTCGCGGTGACGACATCCACGTCTTGAAACGTGCGAGCCAATGCAACCGGTGAGACTGTGAGAATTATCGGTGCATCGGGTTTGTGTTGACGGACCATGTCCACGGTAGCCATCACGTTGGCGTAGTTTTCCTGGAAGCTGCTGACGTGAAGCGTGGTTTCCTGCATTCCGCCTCCGCCACGATAAAGCGGTTTCTGTGCTGCCACTCTGCCACTGGCCCTGTTGATGAAGACCTCAGTCATTCCGAAGGTGAATATGAATGCCGTGGCCGCATCAAAGCCAACCCGCATCTCTCGGTTCATGCTCTCGATCACCTCTCTGAGAACTTGCGGAGAGTTGGCGAAGATGCCACGGCGGTACGGGTCCTGAAAGCAGATCGGGCCCCAAGGAGCACGTTTCTTGATTTGCCACCAGTCGTCATGAGCCTGATCCCACAACCCGAGCATTTGCTCGATCTGAAGGCGAACAGTGAAGGTGTTGTAGAAGTTCATATGCTCCTGCCGAGGCAACTCATCTACGATAGCCTGTGCGGGATCGAAGCTGATATTCCTGTAAGACGGAACGCATGCGATATGTCTGCTTGTCAATGCACGTCGAATTTCCTGCGCGAAGCAACTCCCCATCGTGAAAAATATATCGTCAGAAGTGAATATTGAGGTTTTGCGGATTGTAATGGCACCAGAAATGACGAATTCGTCATACTTGGTGTTTGATTTGTCCGATGCCATCAAACGGATAGGTTTCATGTACCCGAGTTGGTGACGGAGCCGAAGGTACTTTCGTCTAACGCGCTCTAGCAATGTCACAATCGCTCCATGATCTTCATAGCCGGCCGCCGACAGCAATGCCCGACACCTAGTTCGCTTCGCCGCTAGCCGCAATCAGGAGGATTCAAGATTGACTATAACTTCGAACGAAGTCAGACGTCAGGTATCAGTTTGGCGCATGTGTGACGGCGTCGAGAGTATTTTCATGGATCGGCAGGAGCGAGGGTCGTCAGAGAACGATACATCGCATCGGGAAACGCAATGAGCGCAAAGAAACGAATTTCAGCGGCCCTGACGTACCCGCTGGTCAAGCGCCTGATCCTCGAGAACCTGCCGCCGCACATAAAGCTGTATCTCACCGGTTTGCTGTGTTCGATCGTCGCTGCGACGGCGACCGGCGCAACGGCTTGGATCATGAGTGTCATGATCAACAGCATTTATGTGGAACGGAACGCTGCCGCCGCATGGGGTATTAGCGCCATGATTGTCGGCATTTTCCTGGTCAAGGGGATCGCTGACTACTGCCAGACCATCACAACGGGGAAGATTCGCCGGGCTATCGTTTCGGACCTTCAAAACCGCCAGTTTTCCCGGATGGTACGTTTCGACATCAACCGGTTCGCCAATCAGCATCCGGCGAAATTCGTCTCCAAGATCATGTTCAACGCGCGCGCCGGGGCCGCCGTTATTCTCACCCTCACGAGCAGCACCGTCTCCGATGTGCTGAAGCTGATTGCCCTGGCAAGCGTCATGGTCAAGCAGGATCCGATGATGTCGCTGATATCCGTGGCGGTTCTACCCCTGCTATTCCTATCGGTGGGCGCCATAACCAGGAAGCTCAAGGCGCTGGCAAGGGGCGAGACGGAATTGGCTGCCCTGGTCCAGTCGATCGGCACGGAAGCCGTCGAAGGTATCCGCACCATCAAGTCCTTCCAACTCGAAGACAAGGCGGCTGCCAGCTTCGCAAAGGCTGTCCGCAAGATGGAAAGGCGCGGCATCCAGATCAACCGGACATCAGCGTTGATGAGTCCCTTGATGGAGACCGGCGGCGGTTTCGTCATCGCCCTTTTCATCATATACGCAAGCTGGCAGACCCTCGGCAACGGCAAGACGCCGGGCGAGTTCATGGCCTTCATAACCGCCTTTATGCTTGCCTATGAACCCGCCAAGCGGCTGGCCCGGGTCAATGTCGACATCCAGAAGCAAATGGTGGCCGTCGGGCAGATGTATGATTTGATCGACACGCCCGAACAGCGACAACTCGCAACCGCAGGCGAGCACCTTACCGATGTTGAGGGCGGCATCCGTTTTGAAGATGTGGCCTTCTCCTATGAAGGCAATAGCCCTGCGCTGCACGGTGTTTCCTTCGAGGTGCGACCTCGTGAGAAGCTGGCGATCGTCGGCCGCTCCGGCGCCGGCAAGACAACCATCGTCAATCTTGTCCTGCGCCTGATGGAGCCGGACAAGGGCAGGATTCTCCTCGACGGAAAGGATATTTCGAAGATCAGCCTCTCCGACGTTCGCGACAATATCGCACTGGTGTCACAGGACGTCTTCCTGTTCGAAGGCTCGATCCGTGACAACATTCGTGACGGACGCCCGAACGCCACCGATCGGGAGATCGAGTCCGCGGCGGACCTCGCCCGGGTCACTAGCTTTGCCTCTAACCTGGAAAACGGGCTCGACACGCTGGTGGGGCCGAGCGGCACCAATCTGTCGGGCGGGCAGAAACAACGCGTTGCCATCGCGCGCGCGCTACTCAAAAATGCTCCCGTGATTGTCTACGATGAAGCAACATCCGCGCTCGACGGCGAAAACGAACGGGCGGTGATGGAGGCAGCCTTCGACGATGCATTTCAGCGCACGGTGATCTGCATTGCCCACAGGCTTTCAACCATCAAGGCGGCCGATCGTATTCTGGTATTTGACGCTGGCATGCTCGCGGACTCCGGGACGCACGACGAGCTTGCCAGGCGCAGCGAAATCTATCGTTCGATCTTCCATCTGGAAGCGTCCGCTCCGGTCGTCGAAGACGGCAAAAAGCTGCGGCAGAGCGTATTGCGCTGAAGGCCGATGACCAGTTTTTACCACGGTTCCTACATCCGGTATGTGATTGGTGGATTGGGCCTGCAGTTGCGCCGATACACAAAGGCCGTGCGGAGGCTGTATACCGGCGCCAAGCCTCGTTCCGTTCTTGAGCAGCAGGCCAAGGTCGACGCGCTGATCGCGCGCAGGGACTGGACAGGACTTGAAGCAAGTACCGATGAAACGGCCATCATGGCCGATCGTGCCCGCGACCCCGAGCTGATGCAGAAGGCAGGCCAGGCGTTCGAACGGCTGGGCAATTTCGCGCGGGCGGCCGAGCTTCGGCTTTCCGCTCGCCGGCTACGAAAAGGAAAAGGTGCCAATGAGTGGAAGGGAGAAGACATCGGTTCGGATACACTGCTGATCGATCTCGTAGAGGATGACCCTCGCAGTCTTGGCCGGGTTATCCGCCATGCGCGACTGGCCGGCGCCGCCGCTGCATGTGCGCAAAGCGCGACAATTCGGTGCGAGCCGCGCCTAGTTCCGCTTGTGCAGCGGACGTTCCCGAATGCGACCGTGGTCCCAGCGCAGCAGAATGTCGTTGCTGACAAATTTGCGACCTTCGAAAATCTCGCCTCGGTTTTCGGCCGCGATGCCGAAAGACTTGCCGCCGATTTCGTGCCGCTGCGAGCAGATCCTGAACTCGTCGAGACATTCCGCAAGCGCTATCGCTCGCTGACGGATCTGCCACTGGTGGGTCTGTCCTGGGGCAGTAAATCCCATACAAAGGACGTGCCTGATTTCCCCGAATGGGCACGTTTCATCGCCCAGACACACGCGACATTCGTTTCCCTCCAGTACGGACAGATCAAGCCGGCGCTGCGGCGCCTGCGCAACGGCAATGACGCGCGGCTTATCTATGATGACAGTGTCGACCAGATGTTTGATATGGACCGTTTCGCCGCGCAGGTCGCCGCGCTCGATGCCGTCGTAACGATCAGCAACACGGCGGCCCATCTGTCCGGAGCACTCGGTGTTCCGACTGTTTTCCTGATCGACGACAAGTTTCAGACAGCGTGGCCAGTGATTGGCGATCGAACGCCCTGGTATCCGAAGGGGCTCGTCATTCGCAAGGAAGGACGTGCCTGGCCGGTGGTACTCGACGACGTCGGCCGGCGGCTCTCGTCGATTTTGACGGCGCCTTCGACGCTGTCTAGCGATAGTTGAGGGTCGCTGTGCCGAACAGACGATCCATCCTTGAAAAGGCAAAAGCCGCCGACCTGCGCCCGCAAGGTGTTGATGGCAAGCGGCTGCAGAAGGTTCTCGATCGGGCAAAGAAGTTTTTCAGGCGTCCCTCGCGCCATGCTGACGAAAACGTCAAACGCCATGTCAGCCTGATGGCGCAGAGTATCGAGCGGCGTGACTGGAAGGTGGCCCGGGAGCATGCGCTGGCACTCGGCCTGCTCGGTGAGCAGCTTGGCGATCGCGGGCTTGTCAAAAAAGCCGGGCGTGGACTGAGACGTCTCGGCGGCGGGAATCGTGCCTGGCAGTTGATTGCGTCGAGCAAGCAAGTGCCCGGCCGGCCGGAATGGGATGGCAGTGATCTTGCGGGTCGCAGGCTTGCGATCGAGCGGCGCGAAGGCGATCTTGCAATCTTCTTCCAGTTCGCATCGCTGCTGGGGCCGGTGGTCGCTGCTGCCGACCGATGCACCGTCTTCGTGGAGCCGCGACTCGCGCCACTTTATCGCCGAACCTATCCTGCGCTCGATGTCAGGCTTGAGGAAGCAGGGGAGGCGGCGGCGGTGGACGCCGATGTCTTCGCCTGTTTCGAGACATTGGCGAGGTACTTCTGGCCGGATGAGCCGACGGCACGCGCGCCATTCCTTCCATTGGAGCCGGACCGCCGACTGGTCGCCGAGTTACGCCGCAGCTATCTCGATCGTGGCCCGGGGCCTCTGATCGGCTTCGCCTGGGGAAGCTTGAACAAGAGCAAGGACCTGCCGGCTCTGGATGATTGGCGGGCGTTGCTCGGCAATCTGCCGGGACGTCTCATCAGTATGCAATATGGCGACGTCGGGCCAGCGCTCTCCGAATTCGAACACTGGGCGCCTGGACGCATTATTCATGACGCTTCCGTCGACCAGTTGTCGGATATGGACCGCTTTGCCGCGCAAATCGCGGCACTCGATTCGGTGGTGACGATCAGCAATACCGGCGCCAATCTGGCGGGAGCGCTTGGCGTTCCGACTGTCGTCATGATCGACGATGGGTTTCGGCTGTCGTGGCCTGCCTTCGGCGACACAGTAACCACTTATCCAAGCGTTCGACTGGTTCGAAAAGGCGACCAGCCATGGGCGTCAGCAATGCAGGAAGCAGGTGAACGGGTTGCGCAAATCATCGGTGGAGTTGGTGATGGCCGCTAGCCAACTCCTTCGCCGGTTCCGCCGCGTTGTCGCGCTTGCCGGCTACAAATACAAGGTCTGGTTCCGTCGTCACCGGCGGCAGCTTTTCCTTCGCTGGCGTGATGGCGACATTGCCGATCAGATGGCGGATTATCGGCGAAGCATCGAGGCGCGCGATTGGTCGGCCGCACTGCCGAAAGCGCTGGCTCTGGGGTCGATTGCGAAGTCGAGGGGCGAGGTTCACCTGCTCGACGAGCTTAGCAAGGCGCTGATGCGTATGGGCGCCTACGGCCCGGCGGCCGAGATCAAGATCGCCCGGCGCCACATCGTTGAAGGCCGCGTCAACGGCGAATGGCTCGGCCAGGATATCTCGGACCAGGTCTTGCTCGTCGATCTGATGGAGACCGAAAAACAGGGTCTGGCCACCGCGATCCATCATGCGAGTTCCGTCGGCCGTGCGCTCGCCCGGGCCGCTCGTTTGATCATCCTGGTCGAGCAGCGGTTGGTGCCGCTCTTTCAGCGGACGTTTCCCGCCGCCGATGTGCGAGCGGTCGGTCGGGGGGGCAAGGCCGCCTACGGAGAGGCCCAGGCCTTTGCGGGCGTTCAGCATCTGACTGCCGTGTTCGAGACGGATGAGACCACGATCCGGGAGCAGTTCGTCCCGCTGAAGCCGGATCAGGCGCGAGTCGCTGAACTTCGCGCCCGCTATCGGAAGGATGACCTTCCGTTGGTCGGCATCGCATGGGGCAGCTCCAATCCTGGCAAGGACCTGCCGCCACTTACGGCGTGGCGAGGGCTTATCAGCCGTCCGGACATCCGGTTCGTTTCGCTGCAATACGGCCAGGTAGAGGCCGACCTGAAGATCCTGACCGATGGCGAACTGGCGCGTATCGTCCATGACGGAACAATCGACCAACTTGTCGATATGGACCTTTTCGCGGCGCAGGTTGCTGCGATGGACGCCGTGGTTACCATCAGCAATACCGGGGCGCATCTGGCGGGCGCGCTCGGCATCCCGTCGGTCTTTATTCTTGGTGATGGTTTCAAGCGCTCCTGGCCGGTCGAGGGCGATCGCACACCCTACTATCCTTCCGCCGTGCTGGTCTCGAAACGGGAACGGCCTTGGGCCGCGGTGATGGAAGACGCACAACGCCACATGTGCTCACTCATCGGCGCTCTTTGAATCTACCATGCAAGCATCGCGAGTGTGCAAGGCGGGTCACAACCGGCGGAGTAGTCAAGCGCCTTTCTTGACGGCGAGAGCATTGTAAACTACCGGCGGGCGGCCGTTCTAAATTTAACGGATAAAAGGCGACGCATATCTTTGGGTAGGTTCCGAAACAAGGCGGCTTCTCCTGTCAGGGAAAGCTCTGTGCAGCGGCTCTTCGCGGCGTACCGGCTTGTGCATCCAGGAAATCTGTTCAAGCGCGGGCGTATCTACGCTCGCGGCAGGGCAGCGACGAGAACCGTCTACTTCGTCCCCCACAACCGCAACAATGTTCGCCTGCTGGCAGACGCGGCAGATATTCTGGTTGACCGCGGCATCCGATGCGTGTTCGCGCATCTTGATGGATTGAAACGCGGCGGCGTAGCGCGGCCTGAACTCAATGCCCGGGGAACATCTCATATCGGCTTTGCCGAGCTCGAGCGGATGATCAGACCCGGCGACATGCTGGTGACTGGAAATGACTATGCGCCGCAATTCTTTAGGCGGTTCATAGACTCCATCAACTTCGGCATGGTCCGTGTGGTCGGCCTCATCGGAGGTGCGCGACTGCTGCAGCCGCATCGATTTGTGAGAGCTGACTACATCCTTTCGATGGGACCAGCGGCGCTGCAGCAAAGGCGACAGCCGACATACGTTGTCGGCTCCCCGGTAATTGAGCGTGCCGTCGGAAGTGCTGGCGCCAGGCACGATGAAGGGCTTTTTGTGCTGGTGAACTTCAAGGGGGATATCGAGGACCCCACAGATCGCCAAGCGATTGAAGCCGTGGCAGCCGCATGTGCGAAACTCGGCCTGCCCTATGTCGTTAGCGTCCACCCCACGATGTTCGCAAAAGTCGATTTGCCGAACAAATCGACCCTGGAGTTCGCACAACTGCTACCGGACGCTCTGGCGCTCGTAACGCGCCCAAGCACTACTGTTTACGAAGCAGTCGCCTGCGGCATTCCGGTGGTGCTGTTTCCGCTGGTTTCGCCCATGGTCGAGTTCGACAGCCCCATGGGTGCTTTCAAACCAACCTTGTCGGAGCATGACCTCGTCGAAGATATCCGCGCTGCGGTCAGGTCAAGGTCGACTTATTTTGAGCAAAGCCGGGACTTCCTCAATGCCAATCTGTCGATCGATCCAAGGGTGCCGGCTTCGCAACGGATCGCCAATGCCTTAATCGATATCTACAGTCGCTGATCTGCTCGATCAAAGTGCCGCAAATCGGAGTCCGCAAGTTGAGTTTGTTGTCCAACTTCTTTGCAAGAAAGCCGCCCCTCCTTGTCGTCTCGTTTCCCAAATCCGGGCGGACCTGGCTGCGCGTGATGCTTGACGATCTGGGCGTCGATGCGGCTTACACGCACGACGGTTCCGACCACAAGGATCTGCGCGACATTACGCAGATCAGCCCCGACAAATCTCGCTACAAACGGCAACGGATTCTGTTCCTGACGCGCGACCCCCGCGACACTGCTGTGTCTGGATATTTTCAGGTCAACAAACGCCATGGGCTGGAAGCAGGTCCGATCGGCGATTGTATTAGAAGCCCCAAACACGGTGTCGAGAAGATTGCTCTTTTCAATCTGCAGTGGTTCGCAGCCGCAAGTCACATGCGAAAGATTGCGCTTCTGCGTTATGAAGATGTGCAGCGGGATACAAACGACGCATTGCGCAGCATCGGGAAATTTTTGGGAAAACCCTTTGACGAGTCGCAGCTTGCCGATGTTGCCGTCAGCAGATCGTTCAAACGAATGCAGCAATCTGAAATGTCAGGAGAACTGGGTGCGCGCTATGGCGGAAGATTGCAGCCACGCGATCCTGACGACCCGGAAAGCTTCAAGGTTCGAAAGGGTAAGGTCGGTGGTTATTTGGACTACCTCAGCGCGGATGATGTAGCCTTTTGCGACAATGTGCTTGCGCGGCTCGATTACTGGAGGCGGCTCGATGAAGCCTTTCAGCAGCATGGCATATCTTATGCCGACAACAGGGCAGGTGTGAATTGATCCGATGCACTAGCGGCACAACCCTGACTGCGACAATTCTCGCCTCCCATCCCGACGTTTACCTGCCTTTCCGCCGTGCCGGTCTCGAAGCGGGAACGAACATCGGCTGCAGTGATGGTTGAGGCCGATGCCATTCTGGCATCATGGGTCATATTGTGAGTGGCTGAGGGCTGCCTCCTTGCTGGCGCAACGCTACAGATTATACAACGGCCGACTTTGCCCGGCCACGAAAGGTGATTCATGCTGTTTTGGAAATTTCACAAGAAATTCGCGGGAACATGGGAGGATCGTCTCGAAGGATTATTTTCGTGCGGGGTAAACTACTCAGACAAGACAATCCTGGATGTTGGGTGCAATATGGGCATTGTCGCTTATGAAATTTCTAAACAGAGACCGGCCTACATCCACGGTATCGACATCCTGAAACCACATATCGGCGTGGCGCGGTCAATCTTTCTCGGGTCGGACGTCGAAAGTCGATTTGACGCCATGAACCTGGGGAGCCGCAAGCTTCCGTCTGTTCTACGCGACCGCTACGACATCGTTCTTCTCCTCGCTGTGTACCAGCATTTCCGCAGGGGGGTGGGCCAGGAAAAGGCCGATCTCATCTTCACCGACATCATCAACCGTGCCCAGACCGTAGTAGCGCGCGTTCCCGACGAGGAAGACACCTGTCTTCAATCTCTAATCGATGGCGCTGGATTCACCATGTCTCATCGCAGCAGGTCGCCCCGCGGGAGTACAGTTCTGGCTTATCATCGCAACTAAGGGACGGCGCGGAACGTTTCCGTTACAGCATGGCGGGTTTTCTCAACCCGCGGCGATCCGGGCGCCAACTCTGATAATCTAAAGGAGGCCGTCTCTCTTGTTCTTTCTAAAATTGTTCCAGGCCAAAGCGCCGCCTCTTCCCTTGTCGTATCCTTTCCAAAATCAGGGCGCACCTGGCTGCGTGTCATGCTGGACGATCGTATTGAGGAGCAACTGGCTAAGTTCGCATATTGGGAGAAGCTGGACAAAAGCTTTAGCAAGAACGGCTTATGCTATGCGCGCCTCAATACAGTACTCGGGTCGCCTCAGGTTGGGAACACTGCCGAGATGGTGATGCGGACCGGATTCGTATGCGGCTGCGGGCATAGCGGCACAACCCTGATTGCGACAATTCTCGCCTCCCATCCCGACGTCTACCTGCCTTTCCAGGAAACCAACGTTTTCTTCAAATGGACCCCACTGGCGGTGTTCCGCTACTGGAAGCTGAAGCGCGCCGCGCTTCGCGCCGGAAAGACCTTTCTGCTCGAAAAGACGCCGCGGCATATCCGTCGCGTCGGCCGGATCCGCCGGCTCGTGCCTGGCGCGCGTTTCGTGATGCCGGTGCGCGACGGGCGCGACGTCGTGGCGTCGCTGGCCAAACGTCTCGGCGATCCGGCGGAGGCGCTCGACCGCTGGATCGACGACAATGCGCTCGTTCTTGCCGAACAGGAAGCACCGGATGTGCTGATTTACCGCTATGAGGATCTGGTCGAGGATCCGGCCAGGATCGTCGAGCGCATCTGCGGCTTTCTCGATCTGTCCTTCAGTTCGGACCTGCTCGACTACCACAGGAACCCGCAGCAATGGTTCAAGCCGGCCGAAGCCGAGGTTGAGACGCGACATACCGCCCTCCGCAACCAGCAGGTCAACAAGCCGATCTATGATGGCCGCGGCCGCTGGAAGACCGAACTGGGTCAGCAGGAATTGATGGAGCTTACCGAGGGGCGTGGGAAACCCCTGATGCAGGCGTTCGGGTACATCTAAGACCGCCGCGCGACCGCTTTACTCTGGAAGTGCGCGCGGATAGCCAAACTGATCGAAGTCGCGCTCATACGCGCGATAGATGGTATCAGCCAGTTCTGGCGTGAAATAGTCGGCAAGCCTGCGGCGCGAGGAGGTGTGCAGAGGTGGCATCGCCGCGCGTCTCATCTCGTCGCTTGCACCGACATGATCCAGAACCCGTTCGAAGTCCTGTGCGAAAGTCTCTGTCTTGCCGACGAGGTCGAACGCCACTCCTGGAAGGTCGATGATGTCGCTTTGCCTCTGCCAATGCTTGTCGATGCGCCAAGTGGAAGTCGCGCAGGCAAAGGCGACGAAATCTGCAAAGGACAGGCTCTTGTCGGGACCTACAGGCAGCGCCGGATTAGCCCTTTCGCGGTAGGCTAGATAGACCTCCACCCTGCCATAACCAGGCACAAGCGGACGGTCGCGATACTGGTCGGCCCAGCACGACAAAAGCCGGGTATAGGGATTGCGAACGAAGGTAAATCGCAAGGCTTCGGGACTTGTGGCCATGCGATAGAACTGCAGGACGCCATGGCGAGGCGCCTGCAAGTTCGACGCCTTTCGGTTGTGCACCCTCCAGTTCTGATCGCTGCGCCACCCCGACACGGTGTCGTTTCCGATCATGGCTGCAAGGTTGCCGCGAATACGGCTGCTCGCCGCCTTTGGCGTGGCGAGGTACAGGATCTTGAGTTGCGGGACTACGTCGATCAGGTCGTCCGGCAGATATGCGGTCTCCATGGCCCTGCGGTAAAAAGCGAGAGCTTCCGGATGCGCCCAGGCAAGAAACGGCTCCTTGACCAGACCGCGAAGATTTCGCAGTCCTGGTCGCAACGAGCGCTCGAGGCGGCGGATCACGCCGATCTTGCGTTTGCCCGATATGACCGTGTCGGCGGGCGAAACATGGCTGGTGGTCATCGGCAAAATCCTCGCCTTGAAAGCAGTCTGCCAGTCGTGGCATAGGCGCAGCCACGCAGAACTATACCGCAATGCCCCTATCCATGACCGTCTTGCTACGCTTAATAGACTGCGAAGAAAGTCCCGCCAAGTTCGAAAGCTTAATCGTGGTGCAAAAGGGGCGTAGCGAGATCGCATGGATTTCTCACAGCATGATCAACGGGTTCAAGCTGAACCGAGGACGCCTATTGTGTTCGTACGCCAGCGCTATGCGCCTTTTGGCGGAGGCGAGATCATGCTGGAAAACATCATGGCCGCGTTTGCCGCGCGTCAACGGCCGGTGGCCGTGCTGTCCGGCGACTGGCCGCGATATGAAGGCGTAGAATTCATCCATTGTGCCGGCCGCCGGTTTCCCCGCTCCCAGCGGGCGACGTCCTTTGCTCGAGCCGCATGCCGTAAGATCGCCGAAATGCCACCGGCCCTGGTGCAGAGCAACGATCGCCTCCCGTGTTGCGACGTCTTCCGGGCCGGGGAAGGCGTTCATGCCGCATATCTTGCCGAGCGGCGGCGTTTCGAGACGCGGCTTGGCAGGGCAGCGATGGCGCTGAGCCCCTTTCATCGCCAGACGCTGCGTCTTGAACGCACAACCTACGCCAGCCCACGGCTTAAAGCTGTGATTGCCATTTCGAAAATGGTGGCTGACGATATTATCCGTCACTACGACTATCCAGCCGAGCGTGTGCACCACATTCCCAACGGGGTTGACCTGGAGCGCTTCAACCTGGAACTGCGCCAACAGCATCGAACCGCGGTCCGCTCACGGCTCAACATCAACGATAACAGGTCGGTCGTCCTCTTCGTAGGCTCGGGTTTTGCGCGAAAAGGGCTTCTTCCATTGCTGAAGGCTGTTGCCACGTTGGATGGTGAGCCGGAGGTATGGGTCATTGGCCACGATTCGCGCGCCAATGCCTTCAAGCAGGCCGGCGACAGACTTGGTCTTGGCGCAAGGCTCAGGATGCTGGGGCCGCAGAAAGACACGTTGCCATGGTACGGCGCTGCCGACATTGCCGTGCTGCCTTCCATCTATGATCCATTCGGCACAGTGGTGATCGAAGCCATGGCCAGCGGCTTGCCCGCCGTGGTAAGCACCGGGTGTGGGGGGCGCGAGCTTGTCGATCGGTTCGACCCGGCGCTTGTTTGCGACGCAGCCAGCGTACACGACCTCGCCGCCGGGCTTGCCCGCGCGTTGCAGCTGTCGTCACGGCCTGAGACTGCGGCTAAGGTCAGAGCGGCGGCCGAACACTACGATTTCAACGTCATGATCAGGAGAATGATAGCGCTCTACGAAAGTCTCGACCTGAATTAATTTTCGACATTTTTTTTGAATCCGTTAGTATCACTCGAAGTGCCAACAGGCCGGGGGCAGTTTCATTTGAACAACATTAGCAATTTTGATGCCGGAACCGTCTGATCGTGCCGGCGCTCTCAGTGATCATAATCAGCCGCAACGAGGAAGCCTGCATTGCACGTTGCCTCCGCTCGGTACATTTTGCCGACGAAATCGTCGTCCTCGACAATAACAGCACCGACCAAACCAGGGACATCGCCAGTGGGCTCGGGGCCAAGGTCCTGATCACCCTCGATTGGCCCGGTTTCGGCGCGCAAAAAAACCGTGCCCTCGCCGCGGCGACAGGCGATTGGGTCCTTTCGCTTGATGCCGACGAATGGGTCGAGCCACCGCTGGCCGCAGAAATCAGAGCCGCTGTCGCCAACCCAAAAGGCTATGACGGCTTCGAAATACCAAGAAGATCCCGCTTTTGTGGGAACATCGTCCGCCATGGCGGCTGGTCGCCCGATCTGGTGCTCAGGCTTTTCCGTCGACAGTCCGGGCGCTTCAGCAACGACACGGTGCATGAGAAAGTGGTGGTGAATGGGATGGTCACGCGATTGTCCCACCCTATGGAGCATGACTCCATCGCCGACCTGGCAGACGCGCATGACAAGATCGGCCGATACGCAGAAGCGTCCGCGGCGCGGCTGCTTGCCGAGGGCAGGAAAAGCTCGATAAGCAAGGCGGTCTTCCGCTCGGTCTGGGCCTACATGAACAGCTATGTTTTCAAGCTGGGATTTCTGGATGGTTCGACCGGTGCGATGATCGCCGCTTATTCGGCCAGCTACACCTATCAGAAATGGGCGCTTGTCGCATTGGGCAGCGAGACGAAATCCGCCGAAAAAAGCCTGACCGAGGTGAAAGGCAAATCCGTGCGATTCAGAAATCGTCCTGGCTAATTTCTGCACCATTGTTGCCGAGCTGTTGCCAGACAGTTAGTGTATGACCGTTTTGAAATCGGGAGCCAAGGTACTGAATATGACTGATGCGTTTAGGGTATTCGTTGGATGGGACAGCCGTGAGCCGATCGCCTACGACGTAGCGCGGCACTCCTTGCTTAAAAACGCTTCGGTGCCTGTCTCGGTCATTCCAATCAAACAGGACGAACTGCGTGCCCGTGAACTGTATTGGAGGGAAAAAGATCCGCTCGCGTCAACAGAGTTCACCTATACGCGGTTTCTCACGCCTTTTCTCGCCGACTACACGGGTTGGGCTTTGTTCTGCGATTGCGACTTCCTGTGGCTCGGTGACGTTGCAGGTTTGCTGGAATACACGAAGTCGAATAAGGCGGTCTATTGCGTCCAGCATGAATATACGCCGAAGGCCACCACCAAGATGGATGGCGTGGTTCAGACATCCTACCCTCGAAAGAACTGGTCCTCGCTGATGCTGTTCAATTGCGCGCATCCTTCGGTTAAATCGCTTACGCCAGAGGTCGTGAACCGCGAAAGTGGCGCCTACCTCCATCGAATGCAGTGGATCGCCGATGAGGACCTGGGCTCGTTGCCAGTAGAGTGGAACTGGCTTGAAGGTTGGAACGAAAAGCCGGCGCATGGCACACCCAAGGCGGTCCACTATACAAGTGGTGGTCCGTGGTTTGCCGAGTGGCAGAATGTCGACTATGCGGATCTGTGGATAGCCGAACGCGACGAATTCTTGAGCAATGCCGACCAGACAGAAGCGTCTCATCGCGCTCGGCGAGCCGGTAGCTAAGCCAACCGATCGGCTCGACTATATCAAACGTTTCGTCGAGGTCGACGGCAACGCGCGGTTCGTGCAGATCGGTGGCGGCGTGGTTTCCAGCGCGCCAATGAATCGCCTTGGGCCAATCGCACCCCGGTTCAATTCCGCAGGGCATTGCGGCATTTGTTCGCGGATTGCTGACCACTGCAGATCGAATGAGTTTGCACTCGCTACTGTGGCGCCCCGATGCCTTTTGGCCCAATCGGCCCGATGAGACGGGACGGGGCCGCCGCCCAGAGGGCGATATGAGGTCGTCGTTGAAAAGCGGGGAGCTGGATCGTTTCGTGTCGTGTTGATGGGGTGTAGCCAGTCGCATCGACACAGGGCAGGGCAGTCTATCGACAAGCCGAACATCCCGTTCAGCCTACCTGCGATGGTAGGCTGGATTCAGGAGGCTTGAGGCGATGGCGAAAAGAAGTGCGGGCATCCTGCCTTACCGCAGATCGAGCAACGAACTGCAGGTGTTGCTTGTTCATCCGGGCGGGCCGTTCTGGCAAAGCCGCGATCTTGGCGCATGGTCGATTGCAAAGGGCGAGTATGGTGATGACGAACAGCCGGAAGCTGCGGCGCGTCGCGAATTCGTGGAAGAAACCGGCTGGGAGCTCAAGGGAGCACTGCTTCCGCTGGGAGAACTGCGCCAGCGCGGCGGCAAGCTCATTACGGCCTTCGGCGCCGAAGGCGATTTCGACGCCGGCAGCCTGAGCAGCAACATGTTCGAGATGGAATGGCCGCCGCGCAGCGGCCGCATGCAATTCTTTCCAGAGATCGATCGCGCAGGGTGGTTCGGCCTCGATATGGCCCGGGAAAAGCTACTTGTCGGCCAGCGGCCTTTTCTCGACCGGCTTGTGGCATCTGTCTAAGGGTCGACCCAATGGCCGACCGACATCTTCGTCGTGTTTATCGATAGACGCTGGTGATCGCTATCTTAGGGCACGAAGATAAGGAACAGATAGGCGACAAACACGATGAGATGAACGAGCCCCGTCAGCATCGTTGTTCGGCCCGTCCCAAAGCTCACGATGCTGATGGCAAGCGCGAGGATGAGTAGCACGGTATCCCCCGGGCCCAGACCAAGAGTCAGGCTTCGTCCGGTGAGCAGGCTCGCCGCACCGATTGCCGGGATCGTCAGGCCGATTGTGGCGCAGACCGAGCCGAGGGCGACATTCAGTCCCCGCTGAAGTTCGTTATTGAGCGCTGCCCGAACTGCCGATACCGCCTCCGGCATAAGCACAAGCGCAGCGACGAAGAAGCCCACGATTGCGTCCGCCTGGGTCACTTGAAGAAACTCGAGCCCATTCTCGATGCTGCCGGCTACCTGCTCGGTCAGAAGAACGATCCCTGCCAGTCCGACAAATAAAAGAAGCACGCTGGTGGTCACGCTCCCACGCTCAGATACATGCGCCTCATGTTCCGCGCTGGACGTCAGATCCTCGATAAAATCGCCCCGTTGGCGCACCATCTGGGCAAAGACGAACGCGCCATAGAGGAGAACTGAAAGGACGCTCACGAATGCGAGTTGCGATGCGGAGAACGCACCGGGGCTTGTTGCAAGAGTGTAGTTTGGAAGGATCAGCGTAAGAACCGTCAGCGCCATAATGACGGCAAGCGAGGCGCTAGTGCCCTGTCGTTTGATGTCCTGATATCGATGCTTCAGCCCACCCAGGGTGAGGCAGACCCCGACCACACCAGTGCACACGATCATGACCGTCGAAAACACGGACTCGCGTGCCAGCGTCGGGTTGTTCTCGCCATGCAGCATCATCGAAACGATGACCGATGCTTCGATGGCCGTCACCGAAAATGTCAACAGCAGCGTGCCATAAGGTTCACCGAGCCGCCGTGCGACGGCTTCGGCATGATGCAAAACCACAAACACGGTCGCGAAGATGAAGATAGCGACCACGATCAACGCAAGAATCTTGATCGAAAGCAGCGAAGGCTCCATCGACGCGCCGCCGAAATTAATTAGCGCGGCCAGGCCCAAGGAGCCGATTGGGAACAGATATTGGCCGATCGGTCGTCGATGAACAGCCAAGACGGATTTCCCCCATCGCCATCGACGGCCGCAGATCGGTGTTACAGAAACGGAACGAGGCCCACGGTATCAGTGTACTTGCGGCTGCCTGTCCGTTCAATGGCCGCGTGCTCAATCGACTTGGCGTAACGAAACTGCCGAGCTCGATGCCGCATGTGCCGAATCCCAATTAAGCCTTGAGTTTTTGCGCTTACCGCAATAGCTAGGTGCTACCAGGCCGGGCCCCTCTGGCAGTCCATCAGGACTGTGATGTCGGACTGGAATTCAATCCGGGTGGCCTGGCTTTGAGATTTCTTCAGCTGTAGCGGCATTTCTCTTGTCATACGCGGTGTCCGCGTTGCTCTACGGTTATGCTCGCAAGCCGCGTCACCCCTAGCTGAACGTAAGGGTGCCGTATGACAGAATTTTTTAGTCCTGAAGCAATGACCGCTCTGTTGCAGGTCATCATGATCGACCTGGTGCTGGCCGGTGACAACGCCATCGTTATCGGCCTTGCCGCGGCCGGACTACCCAAAGAGCAGCGCAGAAATGCAATCGTCGTTGGTATAATCGCAGCGGCCGTTCTGCGCATCGGCTTTGCGGCCGCGACAACCCAGCTGCTGCAGATCGTCGGATTGCTGTTCGCCGGCGGTATATTGCTGTTGTGGGTATGCTGGAAGATGTGGCGCGAACTCCGGCAAAACCATGCGCAGGAGACACAGGCGATCGAAGCGCTTTCGGGAAGTGACGTCGACTACGATGGCATCGTAGCTGGCAAAGCTCCACGCAAGACCCTGGCGCAGGCAACCTGGCAGATCATCATCGCCGACGTCTCGATGTCGCTCGACAATGTTCTGGCGGTAGCGGGTGCTGCGCGCGAACATCCGAACGTATTGATCTTCGGCCTTGTCCTCTCCGTCGCGCTGATGGGCATTGCTGCAAACCTCATCGCCAATCTGCTTCAGAAGCACCGTTGGATTGCCTATGTCGGCCTGGTGGTGATCCTCTACGTAGCTGGCGACATGATCTATCGCGGTGCGCTTGAACTTCTGCCTCACGTCGCAGGCGCTTGAGACACAGAAGGCAGGCCGGCCGGAACGACCTCGTTCCGGCCGATTTCTGCTCCTCGTTCCCTTACGATTTTGAGCGCACTCACCCGATCCGGCGGTAGAAAGAACATCCTCGTGCTCAGATCCGTGTGAGTCGCGGTTTGCCCCGACGCAAACGACCAAATCGGAACGCATCTGAAACCGCCGAGCGGACCATAAGCATCTCGCCTATGGTTTCGTGTGTCATGAGCCCGACCAGCCGGTCGGAATTGTCCACGACGGCGATAGCAGGCACATCTGCCTGCTGCATGAGCCGCAGGCTTTCCTCGAGACTTTTGCGGTAATGTATTTTCGGAATATCGCTCCGCATTGCACTCGCGACCGGTTCAGCGGGCCCCTTTTCCTTCAATGTCCGGATCATGTCGTTGCGTGTCACTAATCCTTCAAGATGGCCGGCGGAGTCGATGACAGGGAAGTCGTGCTGCGTGGTCGCGAGCAGCATCTCGATTGCCTCGTCGAGCGTCGCCGACCGTTCCAGCCGTGCGAACTCGGTGATCATCACGTCTCCGACAAGGACGCTTGTGGCTACCTCCCGGATCTGTGCGTTCTGCGCTTCCGCTGCCGCGGCGAGATAGACGAAGATGCCGATGAAGATCAGCAGCGGGTTGTAGAACAGGCCAAGGAAACCGAAGACGAAGGCCAACCCTTGCCCGATCGTGGCGGCGATCTGGGTCGCGCGCGACCAGGAAAGGCGGGCGGCGAGGGCGGCGCGCAGGATACGGCCGCCATCCATCGGGAAGGCCGGGATCATGTTGAAAAGGACCAGGAAGACATTGACCCCGGCAAGCCTGGCGAGAAAATTCGTACGCGGGTCCTCGATCCCGGCCATCTGTTCGACACCCGCCGACCCGCCGAGCAAGACGAAGATCAGCGCGGCGATCGCGACATTGACCAGCGGCCCCGCGACCGCGATCACGAACTCCTGCCCCGGCTCTTCGGGCATGCGCTCCAGCCTGGCGACGCCGCCGATCGGGAAAAGCGTAATATCCGGCGTGCTGATGTCGAAATACCGTGCGGCAGCGATGTGGCCGAACTCATGCAGGACCACGCAGGCAAAGACGGCAATGATGAAGGCAACGCCTTCCCAGGCCGCTGGCGTGCCGCCGATTTGGTAGTGCGTCAGCCAAATCCAGACGAGCAGAAGCAGGAAGGTAAAGTGAACGCGCACGGTGGTGCCGGCGATCGTCCCGAGGTTCAGCGACCAACCCAAATCTGTCCACTCCGAGAGGCCCTACCTTCACCGCAGGCTTTGGCAGGACGCTTGCAAATCGAGAACATCAGGCGCTCAAGCTCATCGGCTGCGACGAGGGCCACCCGGCTGCGAGATACCCTGCCTAGGTGCCGCGCGGTCCCGTCGCAAAAGAGTTTATCACGACATGACATCCCGGTGAACGTCTTGGCCGCCGTGATCCGATGCATCCGCGGCTGCACGGTCATGTCGCCCTGTCGCGCTTTTTCGGCGCTGGCGGACACGGTGCTTCGGATTCGGATAGTCATCCATGGATTGTTCCTGAACCTGTGCCGAAGAACATCGCAATGCAGAAGGCGCCAAGCGGCGCGTCGACATTGGCCGACGCACCGCGAAGCAAGATATGTTGACCTGGCGCTGACGTGTCGCCGCCTCGACTCAGTGAGCAGACTGCGAATGCTCGCCGCCCGGCTTCGAGATGTCGCTTAAGGCCTCGCCCGCTTCTGCCGCTTCGCCATTCGTCGCGAGATCGCCAAGAGAGATGATGCCGACGAGCCTCTTGTCGCGGTTCAGAACCGGAAGCCGACGTACCTGCAGGTCGCCCATGTTCTCAAGCACATGCTCGACGTCTTCGTCATCGAAGCAATATTTGACCTCCGCGCTCATGACATCACGCACCTTCGTGTCAGGTCCCTTACCCAATGCTACGCCGCGGATCGCGATATCACGATCGGTGATCATCCCGACCAGCCGGTCGTGGTTGCCCACGGGCATCACTCCGGCCTGAGCTTGCCCATGATCTCTGCTACTTCGCGGATGGACTGTTCGGGGTTCGCAATCTGGACATTCCTCGTCATACGGTTGCCGACTTTCATGGCAATCTCCCTTTAACTTGCGAAGCCCCGCCGCCGGTTTTGGTGTTGACCTAGGAAACGAACTCTTCGGCGGTAACGTTCCCTCGAATCTGAATGCCCCGCAGGAGGTTGTTCACCTGCAGCCGGAAGGCTGGGAAAGCCTGCGTTGCGGGAAGCTTGCGGTAGGTCTTTGACGCGAAGTCGAACCACCCTACGGCCGCGCTCCACCGCGCCCGTCGCTAAAACTGCCGCGGCAGCGACAAACGCCAATGACCGGCCAAACTGGAACCCCGATGGGCGATACGACGTTCCAGGAGACAACTCCAGCCAACGGAGAAGTCGAATGCAGCCCCTAGCCGCAAATTCCGCCCGCCACCCCGGCGCGCTTACAATCACCCCGTTCAATGGAACCGTGACGGTCAGGTTCTCCGACGCGATCGTCGCCTCAACCGAGCGGGCAAAAGTGCTTCACGAAGAAGGAGATGATCCCGTTTTCTATATCCCTTTCGAGGATATCTATTTCGACCTGCTGGAGAAGACGAACACCACAAAGCGTTCCCCGTTGAAGGGCACGGCGAGTTACTGGCGGGTTCATGCGGTCGGCGGAGCGGCTGATGACTTCATGTGGGCCTACGAGACGCCAGACACCCCGGCATTGGCCATCGCCCGCCATGGCGCCTTCGATCCCGACAAAGCGCGGATCGATGCCGATCCTGCCGAGGACAAGCGACACACGCCTCACATCCCCGAATAGAGCGGCGCTTGAATTTCCACATCGGCCGGTAACACCGCAGGCGGCAATCTTTTCGTCATTCGGAGAGTTCTTGGTCGATGATCCGCAGGCCGTCTTCATATTTCGATGTCGAGGTGCCAATCTGCTGTGCCTGCCACAGATTGTCAGCGAGATCTGCGCGCTTGACCGGTAGCGCCAATGGGTTGGCTGCCGCTCTGCGCACGAAGGCGAGGTCGTCCTCGTCCGGCCTGCGTGTCATGGCATCGACTGCCGACACGATGGATGTTCCGAAACCGGCCGCCTCGAGCCGATCGCGGTCCCAACCGTCGCTTTTCTCAAGAACGTCGTGAAGGTAGGCAACGGCCTTTTGGTCGAGAGTTTCGACAGCGTCGACGACCCGGCGGCAATGTTCGATATAGGGCCGTCCGGTCTTGTCCGTCTGCCCGGCATGAGCCTGTTCGGCGATTTTTGCCGCGCGGTGAAGCACGCTCACTGCTTCGATCCTTGCTGGCCTGTGTATTGATGCAACCGGCCTTTGCGTGTGGCGGTAGCCCGTGTCACCGAACGCGCGCCGATTGGCTGAAGTTCCAGAGTGGGGCAAGGCTCCGGTACAAGGCGTCCATCCACTCCAGGACTCTTGGCCACGCTCGAATGCTGGCCCAGCCACATCGGCGAGCCAAGGACGATTATATCGGCTGCCGGCTCCTCCGTCGGGCTGCCTTTAGCCGCTTGAGATCGACCATATCTGGCGAGACAGCTAGCGAGACGGCCCATTAACAATCCCGGAATTGGGCAGAATTCCAAAGTCCTGTGACTTGGCACCTTGTGCCGCGGTCAAAAATCCGTCGGCATGGAGACCGCGCCGCAGCAACTCTCTCACGGCCGCCGATCGGCTTGGCATGCGCCTTTCGAAGCGCCAGTTTTCCAATGCAGCCAATTCATCAGCAGTCAGCATGATCTGCAGTCGTTCGGGTCTTTCCAGTTCGGCCATTTTTGCCTCCTGCCGCTCAAAGTTAGTATTTAGCTAAGAGTTAGGGAAAGGCTGAGTGAGCGTCAAGGTCGGTCAAGAAGCCGTTAGCGTGAAAGGCTCAGAGCTAATGTGAGGCGTCTTTTGCGTAGCCTGCGTGATATACTAACTAATTGGTTTTGCTGGTAATTTTATGGATTCACCTTGTTATTCAAGCCGATATGGCACATGCTGATCCCGAGGGACAAACCGCTCCTGACAAGAGAGTTCTCCATGAGAGACGGTTATTCGTTTCGTTTGTGTCACGACGTTGACCGGCAAGTGTGGGCAGCCGCCCGGTGTAAAGGGATAGTCAATGTCACTGCGGTGGCTGAGACCGTGCGGCTGCGAAACCTCGGCGAAAACGTTGCGCTTGAAGACCTCGAATGCCTGGTGTTGCAAGCGGCCCAGTTCTACGGGGCGGCCATGGAATTCGACAGCCTGACCGTCTTCGAACTAGGCAACGTTTATCGGCTCCCAGTTCATTGCGATGCTTTGCCTGGGAAAGGCAACGTCGATGTTCTGGAGGGCAAGGGCAGTTTCGCTCTACCTTCGCCAGCCTGACCGAACGCACTAGGCCGAGCGTCAGCACAGTCGGTCGGAGGGGAAGCGTTCAGCTTCCCGGGCGCTTTCAATCGACCGCGTTATCCGCCACTGACGCCTGGACGAAGTGCAGCGGCGCCTCGAGCGTCCAGGTGACGCCTTGCTCGTGGAACTCCAGCCGCCCGCTGCCGCTGAGAGCCTGGGGTGCCACTCGTTCGAGGACGACCACTCCGAAACCGCGCCCCCTGACAGCGTCCAGGATCGGCCCGTCCAACTCACGCCAGACCAGTCGAAAGGTGTCGGCGCCGTCGCCGGCAGGGATCACATTCCAATCGATTTCGACGCGTCCACCGCTACAGGACAGCGCTCCATGTTTTGCCGAATTGGTGGCGAGTTCGTGGAAGGCGATACCGAGATACTGCACGGCATTCGGCTGCAGCATCAGCATTGGCCCGGCCGTCGACACGCGGGACTGCGCTGCAAAGGCCTTGAGCTGTGCCTGGATGAGCTCGCCGACGGTGGCGCCGCGCCACTCGGCATTGACCAGGAGATCGTGGGATTCCGAAAGCGCCGTGATGCGTTCCCGGACCTGCCCGAGGAAAGCCTCAGGTGTGCTCGTCAGCTTGCTGGTCTCGCGGATCATCGAGATGATGACCGAGAACTGGTTCTTCACCCTGTGGTTGACCTCGCGCATGAGCAGACGGATGCGCCGTTCGCTCTCCTTGTGGGAACTTATGTCGCGCGCGATCTTGGAGGCGCCGACGACCCTCCCGATGGTGTCGCGAATCGGCGAGATGGTGAGCGAGACCGAAACGAGCGTGCCGTCCTTGCGCAGGCGCATCGTCTCATAGGAGGGGACGCGTTCGCCGGCGCGGATGCGGCTGATGATCGAGACCTCCTCGTCGAGACGATCGGGCGGGATGAGCATCGTCACTGGCCGACCGATCGCCTCGGCAGGGGTGTAGCCGAACAGGCGTTCTGCCGCATCGTTCCAGCTGGTGATAATGCCGTTTATGTCCTTCGAGACGATGGCGTCCATTGACGATTCGACAATGGCGGCAAGACGCATGCGGGCTTCATCGCCCAGCGTCTGGGTGCGCAGGTCGAGCAGCGTGTTGATGGCACCGACAACATTGCCCGCTTCGTCGCGAAGCAGGCGTGGGTGAGCCCTGAACGGGACGAGTTCGCCATCGGGCCGCTCCGCAACCGCCTGGTCCCATGATACATCCCGTCCTTCACGCAGCGCCACGGCCATTGGACACTCGCCATGCGCCATATCCCGACCGTCCAGATGACGAAGCTTCCACGAGCCGCACCATAGGTCCCGACCGATAACAGGACGATGGCCCCAGAGATCAGCTGCGGCTTCATTGAAGAAGGTGATGCGTCCCTGCTCGTCGACGGTGTAGACGGCGACCGGCAGTGCCTGCATTAGATCGGCAGAGGAAATGCCCGGAACTCCGAGGCCGACATCGGCTTGTTCAACGAAGTTCACGTATGGCACCATTCTCGTGGATTCTGCAGCGGCTACAATGCACTTGCGCGATTTGGGTTCCGTTGGGACAATCACTGCGCCCCTTTGAAGCCGCAGCGACATTCCGGACGCGACACAGAATCCCGCTGAAGTTGCCAGCCTGATCGTGCGGGCACTAAATGCGCCCGAGAAGGACCAGGATAATGACGACGAGCAGCACGAGACCAAGGCCGCCGCCACCATAATAGCCGGTGCCGTAGAACGGTCCACCACCTAAACCGCTGAACCCGCCAAGCAAGATAAGGATCAAAATGATGATGAGTATCGTTCCGAGGGTCATGGAGGTTCTCCCATTCTTGCGCTGCCGCGCCATGCAAGGGCACGTCCATGCGCCTGTTGATGACGGTATGAACTCCCAGAGGGGGCTTCCTGTTCCACCGGAAGTAGTATCGTGTAGCTCGTTTAGCGGGAAAAGCCGCTAGGCTCACGAGAAAGCCCGCCGGCGGGAAGCCAGCGGGCAACAGGTTCTTTCAGCCTCGGACCGGCTGAAGGAACGGGCGATCACAGCAAAAATGCGCGACAGGCAGTGCTCACAGTCAGACGGCCGATGACGTTTGGCACCCTCGCAATTTTCAGCGGAAATGCGAGGTCCAGGCCGCAGGCTTCGCCGCGACGTGATTACAATTCACCTTCCTTGGCGTGCCGGTCGGGTGCCGCCGCCCTTCTTTTCCGAGTCGTGAGTATGGTGGCTGTCGCGTTCGCCTCCGCCGCCTGAGATGTTGCTGCGGCTGCGCAGATCGGAATCGGCTGGCGGCTCCTTGGCATTTTCGTGCGATGCGCCAGGACCGCCATGGCGGATGCTGGCGCGGGTCTTCTTCGACGTGGACATGAAATCACCTAACGGTCCTGCTGGTAGCCTTGATGGGTCGTATTGACCTTTGTGTTGCCCTGCTGGCCCTGTTTGTCGGGATTTGGGGCGGAATGGCTGTGCTGCGTTTGGTCGACGGGAACCGACTTCTTGTCGCCGGGACCCTTAGGGCTCTGGTTCTCTGCCGGGACGGGTGGTGGTTTTGTGCTCATGACGGTCTCCTTTCATTAGCCAAAACAAGCAGGCCCCCGAGAAGGTTCCTGATAGGAATCGTGCGAGGAGCAAACTCCTAACATTGCCAATTCCGGCCTTGTCGGCGCGCCGCAGCGCAATAATCTTCTGTTAGGGCGTGGGCGCTTCGACCTATTGAAAGGAGCCGACCATGAAACACCAAACACTCGACCAACTGCAGACAATTGCAAAAGTTGAGCCCTCGGCGACATATCCGACCATGTCTCGGACGCAGCGGATCGAGCGTTGGGCAAAGCTTCTCGAACAAAATCCACGGCGTTGCCTCGGAGCACTTTCAGGCACCGAATATCTCAGTCCTGAAGCTCGTGCCGTAGCGCGTGGCGCGGGGTCGCCCATCACCGTTGCCTATGAGGATCCGGTGCTGCGCGCCATGGGTCTGAAAGATGACACCTACGGTGAGGCAAAGCGCTTCTTCGAGCTAAGCGACTGGCAGTTGCACAACATCGTCTGTCACTGCCACGTTGGCGCTACGATGCAAGCGCGATGGGCTGCCGCCAGGGTCCGCCGTACAATTACCGGGAACAGACTTCTGGCTTGGCTGAGGGCAAGGTTTGTGCATTGAGGCCAGCCCAGAACGGTGACGACAAGTCTTGATCGTTCTCGTTAGTGGCTGGCCGCCAAATGCTGATGGCATCGCCGGCAACGCAATGGCTGGTGGAGCCGATGCCGTGCTTTCAGAGCGGCCGGGTGAAGACCTCATGCTCGCCCGGTCGGGTCTCATTGTCGGCGAGCACCAATTCGAGCGGACCGCATCTAGAGGGTGACCAGGATGAAGCTCGACTTGATGTGAACATGGCCCGCGCTCATACGATCCATACCACCACATGTGCATCGCTCTCGGAGGAGCAATAGCCGGTTGTGGTTGTTGGGATCGTCTGATGGAAGAAGGCCGCTACGAGAGCGCCCAGCGCCTCTATTTCGAGGAGTCTAGCCAAGCAAGGAAGAAATTGATGGCGTTCACTTTGACGAGTCCCGCCTTTCAGAACGGCCAGCCGATTCCGGGTCGTCATGCCCGGCGCGGCGATAATCTCTCTCCGTTTCTGGAATGGAGCGATCCGCCGCCGGGCACTCAGAGTTACGTGCTCGTCATGGAAGATACGGATGCACCGTCACAGGCGTCCCGGCATTGGGTGGTCTACGACATTGGCGGCGACCGGCGTCATTTGGCTGAAGGGCCGAGTTCCAAAGCGCGAACCGAGGACCTACCTCACGGCTTCAATGATTTCGGCAATCTTCACTACGATGAACCCGACCAGCATCCCGGCGGTAAGCCACACACCTACCGCTTCAGGCTCGCGGCCCTTGGTATTGCCACTCTTCCCATCGGCCCGGAACCCGATGCCCTGGTCGTGTGGCAGGCTGCCCGTGAAAACATGTTGGGTGAGGCGGAATTAATCGGCACTTACGGATGAATCAGCGCCAAGCAGCTTCGTTCTTCTGTTCGTAATGGCTGAATGCGGTCCGCAGTCAGTTGCCCGTCAGCATGGCTTATCCGCAGAATTGGTTCGCTTTGAACTTGAACATTCCGGGGAACTTCGAGCATCCGGGCTCAGGCGGCCACCTGAAGCACGATCTTGCCGCGCGTATGCTCCCTCTTCAGCCGTTGCTCGGCCTTGGCGACTTCCTCCAGAGGATAAGTCGCCTGCACGAACGGCGTTACCTTGCCGGCGTCGATGAGGCGGCTGATCCTCGCAAGCTGCGCCGCATTTGGCTCAGCCAAATAGGAAACGCCACGCGCCTGATGCAGGCGTGCCTGTTCGGCCGAGGGCTCAGAAACAGTGGAAACAAGTATCCCGCCGGGCTTCAGTACGTTCCAGGAGCGGTCCTGAGTGTCGCCGGCGACCAGATCGAAAACCATATCGATGTCTTCGACCTCATCCTCGAAGCGCTGGCTCTTGTAGTCGAGCGCCTGGTCGGCGCCAAGCTCGCGGACGAAATCGAAATCCTCGGCAGCAACAGTCGTCACGACAAATGCGCCCGCAGCCTTGGCAAACTGAATCGCCAGATGTCCGACGCCGCCGGCGCCGCCATGGATGAGAACCCGCTGCCCGGATTTGAGGTCGCCATGGTCGAAAAGGCCTTGCCATGCTGTAGTCCCCGCAAGCGGCACGGCGGCGGCTTCCACATGGCTTAGACGTTCCGGTTTTGCTGCCGCTTCCGTCGCCTTGACGACGACGTATTCGGCGTTGCCGCCGAGGTCGTTGCCAAGCATGGCAAACATCGGATCGCCCTTCTTCAAAGTATGCGCCCGCGTGCCGCACAGCTCCACCACGCCCGATACGTCGCGGCCGAGCGTAACGGGCAGATCCCCGCCCGCCGAACCCTCGCGGGTCTTGTAGTCGATGGGATTGACGCTTGCTGCGCAGACCTTGAGCGTGACCTCGTCGTCACGGGGCTGAGGCATGGAAACGTCATCCAGCGACAGAACCTCTGGTCCGCCAAAACTATGAACACGGACTGCTTTCATGGTCGCCATGGAGTTCCTCCCTGTTTCGGGGTGCAGCGCAAGGCTCAAAGCAGGACGAGCATCGGGTGAATGGGATACCCGACGATCTTGGCAGGCGAATGCGGATTTCACCAACCACCGGGGACACCATCTTCACTCAATCCGCTTTCAAAGCCTTGTCCACCTAACCGGGTTGCGGGCTGGAAGTTCCGATGAATTTCCGGGGTCGGTCGTGGCATTCAAAGACCGTCCTCTCGGCTCTATGCGAGACCTTGCGCAGAGTTCATCCCGTGACATTCCCGCGATCTCGTCGGGGAACTTTTCTGGAGGCACACGGTTGGAATGCGCGGCCGAAAGAATTCGGGCCTGTGCCAAGAAGGTTCGCCATTGTGCCAAGGAGGTTCGCCATGAAGCTTCGCGAATTGATGGACCAAGTGAAGGATATGCCACCGGATACTCTGGTCTGTGCTGCCGAGATTGACGAGGCCTTTGCGGCCAACATTGCTGGCATAGAAACAGTAGAAAGTGCCCGGATCGAAAGCCGCAAGCCGGACGGCACCGAAGCCGTCGAACTCGCCAATGGGAACGACAAGGTTGTCGTAATCCGCTGGTGAACCGCTGGCTCATGCTGGAGCCGTCGCATGCTTGATCACTGAGGGCTGGAGGAGTCGCAGACCATGTTTCCGGTATTGAACAAAAGACTTTGCGCCGGCCTGATCGCGGAACTCTGATGCTCTCGGCCGGCGGGTTTGCTCCGCTCGCAGCCCAGGAAATCCCAAACGACTTCACGGCGATCGTGCGCGAGAAAATTCCAGCCGTGGTCGCAATAACGACCAAACAGATTATCCAGGACCAGGCGACGCTGGACGACTTTCTTAGTCCTTTCGGTGGCCGAGGCCTGGGACAGGCTCAACCACGGGTGCGAGAGGCTCTCGGTTCCGGCTTTGTGATCAGCCCCGAGGGGTACATCGTCACCAACAACCATGTCGTTGCCGATGCAAGCGAAATCCATGTCGTTTTCTCCGACAAGGAGACTTTGCCTGCGCGGCTCGTCGGCCGGGATCCGGCAACCGACCTGGCAGTGCTGAAGATCGACCCACGGCCCAATATGACAACGACCGCCTGGGGTGACTCCGATGCAGTACAACCCGGCGCATGGACGATCGCCATCGGCAGTCCGTTCGGGCTCGGGGGGACCGTCACCGTCGGCGTGCTTTCGGCCCGTTCGCGCGACATCAATGCCGGTCCTTACGACGACTTTCTCCAGACCGACGCCTCAATCAATCGCGGCAATTCCGGCGGCCCCCTGTTCAATGCGCGCGGCGAAGTGATCGGGGTTAACACGGCCATCGTATCTCCCACAGGTGGCAGCATAGGAATTGGCTTTGCCGTACCATCCCGCACCGCCCGCAACATCGTCGACCAGTTGATCCGCACTGGCAGGATCGAGCGCGGCTTCATCGGGGTGCGTCTCCAGGAGATCACGCCGTCGATTGCCGAGGCGCTTGGAATATCCGGCAGCAAGGGAGCGCTGGTCGCTTCGGTTGAACCCAGCAGTCCGGCAGAGCAGGCAGGCATCCAGGCGGGAGACGTGATTACCCGCTTTAACGGCAAGGACATCCAGAACGTTCACGATTTGACGCTCGCGGCTGCCAGCCAACAGCCGGGCACAAAAACGACGCTGACAAGGAACCGCGGGGGCAGCCAACAGGAACTAGCTCTGACCATCGGACAGCGCAACGATGAGGAGCAACAGACCGGTGCCGTTCCAAAGTCGGAAACGGCCGACAAGCGTCTCGGATTATCGCTCAGCACAATCCCGGATGAGGCGCGCCAGCAGCTCGGACTCCAGCCGGACATTACAGGCGTATTCGTGCAAGAAGTGGCTCCAAACAGCCTCGCCGCCGAGAACGGCTTACAGCCCGGCGATGTGATCGTCTCGGCCAACAACCGGAATGTGACGCAGCCGTCGGATATCCAAGAGGAGTGGACGAAATCGCGCCAGCAGAACAAGCCCATATTGTTCCGCATCAGCAGGCAGGGGCAATCGCTTTTCGTTGCCGTAGCCACGGCCAAATCTTGACGGGCCAAATCTCGGCCGGCCAGATCTTGAACGTGTTGATCACACGCTTTCGCGAAGGCGCTTGGCAACGGGAACAACAGCCGACCAAGGCCGTTTCGTCCAATGAGTCATTCGAACAATTGGCAGAAAAAGGAGGCTTCGATGAGCGCCACCGGACTCGACGTATTCGACAAGACGCTGCAGACCACAAACATCTGGCTCGACGAGATCATGACCGAGGTCGGACCGGATCGGCAGATCGCATGGCATGTTCTTGGAGCGGTGCTCCACGCCCTGCGGGACCGCATGCAACCAGACCTTGCAGCCCACCTCGGCTCGCAGCTGCCGATCCTCGTGCGCGGCGCCTACTACGACCAATATCAGCCTTCCAAGACCCCTGAGAAGTTACGATCGCTCGACGAGTTTCTAGCCAAAATCAAGGCGGAGCTGGAATTCACGCGACCGGTCGATTCCAAGGATGCATTCGGGGTCGTATCCAAGGTGCTCGCTCACCATGTGGGAGAGGGGCAGATGACCAAGGTTTGGGAATCCCTGCCGGCGGAAATCAGGCGCGTCGCAGAAGCTCAGCAAGCGGCGTGAATACCGCCAGATCTCGGTGGTCTCGGCCGTAATGCTTCTTTGAGGAAATAGAAATGCCACTTACCCTTATCAGCCCGGCGTTCCCGGCTGGCGGGAAAATCCCTGAAAGATATACCCGTGACGGCCAGAACGTCTCGCCGCCGCTGAAGTGGTCCGGTGTTCCGGACGGTGCGAAGAGCCTTGTTCTTGTCGTGCAGGATCCCGATGCGCCGAGCGGGATTTTCGGGCATTGGGCGGTGTTCAATATTCCGCCCGATGCCAGCGAACTCGCCGAGGCGCAGGATGGCAAGCCAGGTCCGTTGGCACTTCGCCAAGGCACCAACGATTTCGGCAATGCCTACTACGACGGCCCGCAGCCGCCAGTGGGACATGGCATCCATCATTATCATTTCCGGCTGGCCGCGCTTGACGTGCCGAGCCTCAGTGTGCCGGGACAGGCGGGCGTCCAGCTTGTCTGGAAGGAAGCCCAGAAGCATGCGCTGGAGCAGACCGAGCTGGTCGGAACCTACGCACGGTAACGCTGGGCCGTGTCAGTCGCCGCCTTTTTTACAGCGCGGCCGGGGCAAGCGGTTTTCGAGCCGGGCCATGGACGACCGAACCGTCGGCGGCGAAAATCGAGCCATGGCAAGGACAATCCCAGGTGTTGTCCGCGTTGTTCCAGGTCACGGTGCAGCCCTTGTGGGTGCACGTCGCCGAAACGGGGTGGAGCACCCCTTCGTTGTCTCTCCACGCTGCGATCTTTTCGTCACCCCTGACGATCACACCGCCCAAGCCAGGCCCGATGTCGTCGAGGCTTGAGACAATCGATTGGCTGCGGCCATTCTTGTGAAAGTCCTCGGGATAAGACCGTGCCGGGTCATAGAGCCTTTGCCATGGGCTCGACCGGGCGCTGATCAAATCCGCGATCATCGTGCCTGCGGCCGTTCCATTGGTGATGCCCCAGGCGTTGAATCCCGTGGCAATATGAAAACCGGAGGCTTTGTCCGGATCGGGTTCGCCGGCATACGGAACTCTGTCGGCCGTATCATAATCCTCGTTACACCAGCGCCACGCAACGTCCCCAACTGGAAGACTCATTCTTGCCCATTGTTCCAGCTCGACGAACCGTTTCGCCACGTCGCCGTCCTGGCCCGTGTCGAACTTGGGGCCGAGTGCGACCAGCAGCGGGCCTTCGCCATCGCGGCCCGTGCGGATTGAATGCGTCGGATCGTCGATGCCGATGAACATGCCGTCGACAGCAAGAGGGTCATCGACCCGAAACGCCATGGCTGCGTGGCAGCGCGGCTGGGTCCGGTTCGCCATACCGACGGGGCTCTTCACTGTCATGTTGGTGGCGACGACCACATGCTCGGCGTGAACGGTGCCCCTGTCGGTGACGACGCGCCAGCGGCTTGCCTCGCCAATCGAGATCGCGCGGCTGTTTTCGAAAATCCGTCCGCCACGGGCCGTCACCGCTTGAGCCAGGCCAACCAGATACATCGCCGGATTGAACTGAGCTTGGTCGGAAAAACGCAGAGCGGCGGCCGTTTCGAAAGGCAGCGGCGCGCGCTCCAGAACATCGGCGTCCAGCCCAACTTGGCGCGCGGCCTCTGCCTCGGCCACGATCTCCGCGCGCCGGCTTGCATCGCAGGTGTAGGTATAGGCGTCCTTGTTCTCGAGATCGCAGGGGATTGCATAGTTGCGAACCCATTCCCGGATATGGACAGCGCCTGCGGAATTCGCATCGGCATAGGCTTGCGCCAGGTCCCGGCCGAAGGTGTCGATGAGATGGTGGTAGATCAGCGCGTGCTGCGTCGTGATCTTGGCCGTCGATCGGCCGGTCACCTGGCCGCCGGTCCGCAGGCCTTCGACGACGATCACCGACCGACCGGCCTCGCAAAGGCGAAGCGCCGTCGTGAGTCCGACAATCCCGGCGCCCACGACAACGGTCTCCGCATGGATCGAGCCCTCGAGCGGGGGATAGTTCGTAGCGGTGGCTGCCGCCACCCAACAGCTTCCCGGTTTTCCCGAAAGAATGGCCATTTCACCGGCGTCCCATGCGTTTCGATGCATCTCCATCGACAACCCGCGCCGGCGCGAAAACGTTCCGGATTTGCCGTCTTCAATCGTTGTTTGGCCGTCCGGAAACTACAAACGCCCCCGGGAACATGCGAGGCGCAAGCCATCACCCGATGTATTCGTCGCTGCGCGCCGCAGTGCGTCGGCGCGCAGCGACATGTTGGCCCCGATCGAGTTGGGGATGCGCCCGCAGGCCCAAAAAAATCCAGGAAGGCAATGATGAGCCTGAGGCGTAGCTTGCCCGCTTCGGCGATGAGGAAATCAATTTTCTGCATGACGTTCGCGCCGTGTTCCACGACAGCCCCACGGCCTATCGCGTGCGTGGTGGCTTAAAACACCGCGAGGTACTTCAGCAGCGAAATGATGCCGATAATGATCACGATAATCTGGGCAATCTGACGAGTACGACCATCAAGCGGCAGCCGGTTGATAAGATACAGCACCAGCACGATTACGAGGAAAGTGATCAGAATACTGATCAAAGGAGTGCCGGCCATTGTCCCTCCGTGGCACGAAGAAAACAAGCCAGCAACACCGCGTTGCGTGGTCGAAGATTCCCCCATGCATACTCAAACCCTAGCACTCAGTGCGTGATTCGAACAGCCTGGCTAGTGTGTCGGTAACCGGCTTTGTCGATATCTCTGGGTGGAGACACGATAGGTGACGGCGCGTGATCTTGCTAATCCCCGGCGGTGTCAAACTGCAAACCAGCGTTTGCATTTGCTCACTCGCCAATAATAGGCGAATGATTCAACGACATGATGCGATCTTCTCCAGCAGAAAAGCGAGCTGCCCTTAGGCCGGACAGCAGTTCCATGTCCGTGTTACGATGGCGTCGGTCGAGCGACTCGCTGGGGAAGCACATGGCGGGCGAATATTGGGTGAAGTCGGGTTGGAAGCAGGTTGGCGCTTCGAACATGCGTTCAACGGTCTAAACCCACATGCAGTCCGATGCCCTCCTCTTGGCGGTTTTTGGAGCAATCGTGCTCGTTACGGCCTGGCTACCCATGCTTCTCAGGAAGCTTCCGCTTTCGCTGCCAATGGTTTGCATCGGGATCGGGGTTCTTTTGGTTTGGTCACCATTCTCTCCGCTCGTCGGGGTGAACCCACTTGAGAACCGGGTACTAACCGAACGCCTCACAGAGTTGGTTGTCATCGTCGCCCTTATGGGGGCAGGCCTGAAGCTGGACCGGCCAGTGAGTTGGCGGGGTTGGGAGTCGTCATGGCGCCTCCTCGGCATCGCCATGCCTCTGACGATCGCAGGAATTGCATTTCTCGGCTGGTCGATGCTCGGGCTTGGCCTTGCCGCAGCACTTCTGCTTGGAGCTGCTCTGGCGCCAACTGATCCTGTTCTGGCAAGCGACATACAGGTTGGTCCACCTCAATCCGGCAAGGAGGATGACGTGCGCTTTGCTCTTACCTCCGAGGCCGGCCTCAATGATGGAGCGGCGTTTCCGTTCGTCTATCTCGCCATCGCAATTGCGCTGTCCAGTGAGTCGGGCGAGCCTTACTTCACACGCTGGCTCGCCGTTGATGTTCTATGGAAGATCGCCGCAGGCGTTGGTATCGGATGGCTGGGCGGAAAAGTCATGGGCTACCTTACGTTTCATCTACCAAAACGGTCGGGTTTGTCAGAGACGAGAGACGGCTTTGTTGCGCTCGGTATCACCTGCCTTGCGTACGGCTCGACCGAAATGCTTCACGGCTACGGCTTCCTTGCAGTGTTCATCGCGGCGGTGGCGCTACGGTCCGTCGAGCGGCAGCACGAGTATCATGAGAGCTTGCACGACTTCGCGGAGCAGATTGAGCGATTGCTGATGATGGTCCTGCTGGTCTGCTTTGGGGCGGCCATCGCAGAAGGGTCGATTTTTGGCGCCTTGAGTTGGCAGGTGATCGTCATTACCGCCCTGGTGCTGTTCGTTGTACGACCGATCGCGGCGTGGGTTGGGCTAATCGGATTTCCGGCGTCATCACGCGAAAAGGCTGTGATTGCTTTTTTTGGAATACGCGGCCTTGGGTCGTTCTACTACCTCGCATTTGCACTCGGGCAGGCTGAATTCGACGGTGCGACAATTCTTTGGGTAACGGTCTGCTTCACCGTTTTGAGTTCAATTGTTATGCATGGCGTTATGGTCACCCCGGTCATGCACCAGTTGGACCGCGGCCGACCACGCTCGTGGATGAGGATGCCCCGCGCTCGGCCAAGACAGAACTAACGCGTTTGGCGGCTCCACAGTATCCGCGCCTAGCGAAACAACGATGCGTGATCGACCAATCGCAACGCTGGCAAGCGGATTTTGTTGCCCCAGTTGGCGGAATTACTGTCCGTCCACTGGGCTAATGAGCCGGCCTCTGGAGCAAATTGGTGCGTAAGGGAGAGAGTATCGCGTCGGCGGGCTGCCTTCATTGAGCCTTGCCGGCCTTTCGTTAGTTCGCCTTGTTTCTAAGCGCCGTCCTTAGCAACCCGGCGACAACTATGGCCACGATTACCGGCACCCAACATCGGGCTGACTGAGGCCGTTGTCTTTGCGAGCCGATTGGCAGAAGAGCTCCAGGTATAGGATGACCCGCATCCAGTATTTCGGCGACAAACCAATTCGTACCTTGTTTTCTCCTGTGCAATTGCGAACGATGGCGTGGATTGATTCGGAGCTTGTCTATGCGCGGACTGCAAGCGGCCCTGGCTGCGGTGATCTTGAGCACTTCAGTCAGTTCTGGACTCGCCGATGACAATTCTCCCTTTATCTATTTTGCGACCCAAGATCCTTTCACAGAGGGTCTGCCGACGAAGAATGATGTCTATGTCTTTGGTGGCGTGTTTGCGAGCGGGGCCTTCGGGGATACGATCAACGTTTTTGGTGCCGACTATACCGACAATTATATAGTCGGGGCCGCATACGGTCGCGATCTCGTCGATATAGGCGCTGGTTTCGTTCTTGGTGGCGTCACCGGCGCGGCCATAAGATTTGGCGAAGACGACGATACGTCCGGCGAACTTTGGGCCGGAGCGCGACTTCGCCACCAGGGCCTTGTCATAGGTGATTTGGCGATTGCGCCCGCATTGACGGCTGGATTCAGTGCCGTTACAGGCCCTACCGAGATCGAGCGCGAGCGCGAAATCCGCTACGATGGCGATGCATCATTCCTCGGCTTCGTTGGTGCGGAGCTTTCTTTCAGATTGAGGCAAGCTCCCAATGTCGAACTTGTCTACCAACTCCACCATAGATCCGGCGCCGACGGTACAATTGGCGATATGAAAGAGGGTTCTAATGCGAACACTCTTGGAATCCGTTATCGCTTCTAACGCTCGCTGCTGTTGGTCTTTTGCCTTCGCCCACGTGCCCCGTATTGGGCTCACAGTGAAGACGGCGACATCGTCTTGAGGGTCGGCACGATCGCCCTATAGCACCGATTCACCCTCAGGCTACATCCTTCAGAGTGTCCAGCGGCCCTTTCAGCGCAGACCTGGGCTGGATCAACTCTGGCGTAATCAGGAAGGTCTGCGGCGTCGTCGTCGGTTCATCGATCAGCTCGAACGCCTTCGTAATCATCGCCTCAACATTCTGCCGCACCATGATTACCGGGAAGGGCAGGAATGAGCCGAACGGATCATAGTCGTAGCAACCGACGACAAGCTCACTGAACATCTCCGCCGGCCGGCCCGCCATGAAACGCAGCAGACCTTCCATATTGATCGACGAATTGATGAACAGCGCGCGCGGCAGCTTGCCATCGCGTTGGTAAAGCGCCTCGAAGGCACGCAAAGTTATATCAGGCGAATATCCGGAGGACTGCACACCGTCGTCAGGGTCGGCGCCCACCAGTGCCTTCTTGGTCGCATGGAAAGCGGCAATGCGTTCGCGGCTCGCATGGTCGTTGCGGCCGCCAAACAGAAACAGCTCGTCCGGCCGCAGAGGATCGTCGTTGCCGAAGTGGCGGATGATTGCTTCCGTCAGCATCCGCGCGCCCTCATAATTGTCGCTGATCACCGAGTGCGCCTTCGCTCCCGGCAGGTCGATGTTGATATGCTTCAGCCCCGCCGGTTCGCAGATCTCATGCACGCCGTCCGGATCGGTGGCGCCGACGATGAAGAGCTGGTCGATTGAATAGGAGATCAGCGTCTCCGCGGTCCGCCGTTCCTCTTCCGGGTCGCGACTGGCGCTGACCACGACCGGGCATTGACCGCGGCTGCGCACATGCCCCTCAAACGTCTGCGCCATGGAGGAGAAGTAGCGATTGTCGTGGACGGGTAGCATAAGGCCGACCAGGCCCGATCGCGAGCGTCGCAAACCCCGCGCCTGCAGATTGGTGGTGTACTGGTGGCGTTCGGCGAGGCCGAGAATTGTTTCCGCCGTACTTTCCTTGATGCGGCGCTTGCGCCAAGTGCCGTTCAGCACGGCACTCACGGTCGACGGCGAACTGCCCGATAGCACGGACAAATCATAGATCGTCGCCTTCTTCTTGACCCGCTGATCCATCTGGCGCCTCCGGCGCATCTTTTTAGAGCAACATCCCGCTTGACGAGAGCTTCTCGATGCACAATAGTTTCTGCACCATCGATTGTGCAAGCGAAAACCGGTGGATGATCGATGGGGAGTGTCCCGTCTTTTTCGGGGAGGTCTAACAGCCGCCGTCGTTCGACGGCTCGAGTGTGTTCTCACTACGAACGTTAATGGGAGGAGTACAGATGAAAAAGCTCATGATCGCGGCGCTTGCCGCGACCCTTATGATTGGCGGATCATTCGCTGCGATGGCACAGCAGGCCGGCAAGGTCGGCGTCGTCGTCAAGATCGGCGGCATTCCGTGGTTCAACGCAATGGAGGCGGGTATCAAGGAGCGCGGCCAGAAGCTCGGTGTCGACGCTTTCATGGTTGGCCCGACCAGCGCTGATCCGGCACTGCAAGTTCGCGCCATCGAGGATCTGATCGCGCAGGGCGTCAAGGTCATCGGCGTCGTGCCGAACGATGCGAAAGTGCTTGAACCAGTGCTGCAGAAGGCCAAGGACGCCGGCATCATCGTCATCACGCATGAATCGCCTGGCCAGAAGGGCGCCGACTGGGATTTCGAACTCGCCTCCGCGACGGGCTTCGGCGAAGCTCATGCCAAGCTCCTGGCGGAGAAGATGGGCGGCAAGGGTGAGTATGCAGTGTTCGTCGGCTCGCTGACGGTGCCGCTCCACAATGCCTGGGCCGATGCGGCAATCGAGTATCTGAAGAAGAACCATCCCGACATGAAGCTTGTCGGCGAACGCTATGGCGTCGCCGAGGATGTCGACAAGAGCCGTAGCACCGCACTTGACCTGATTTCCGCCAATCCCGGCCTGAAAGGCTTCCTTGCCTTCGGCAGCCAAGGCCCGATCGGCGCTGGCCGCGCAATCGAAGAGCGCCGGAAGGTGGGCGAAATTTTCGTGCTCGGGCCGTTCTCGCCAGGCCAGGGCCAGAAGCTCATCAAAAGCGACGCGATCTCCGGCGGCTTCATGTGGAATCCGAAGCAGGCGGGCGAGGTTTTCGTCACGCTGGCCGACCATCTCATGAAGGGCAACGAGATCAAGGATGGCGATACCATCGAAGGGCTAGGGACAGTCAAGCCGGACTTCGAGAACCGTAACATCATTGTCGATCAGCTGGTCCCCATCAACAAGGATACCGTCGACGATCTTGCTGCGATGGGCCTGTAAGGCCTCCCAAGGCTATGGCAGCCGGGCTGGCCTCGAGCCGGCCCGGCTGCAGGATTGCAAACCGATTGGATCCAGGGTTTCAACTCGATGGCTAATCAGGCACTCGATGGCGCCGCATCACGGCCGCTGCTGTCGCTCCGAAACGTCAACATGACGTTCGGCGGCGTGAAGGCGCTGAAGAATGTCAGCTTTGAGGTGCTGCCGGGCGAGGTGCATTGCCTGGCCGGCGAGAACGGCTCCGGCAAGAGTACGCTGATCAAGGTCATTACGGGGGTGTACAAGCCCGAGGCGGGCGCCGTGATCGACTATGATGGCCAGAGCTACTCCCATATGTCGCCGGTTACGGCGCAGGCCGGCGGAATTCAGGTCATCTGGCAGGACCTCGCCCTGTTTCCCGAGATGACTGTCGCCGAGAATATCGCGTTCCAGACCGTCATCGGCCGCTGGCCGCGGCTGGTGAACTATGCCGAAATGCGCCGCGTCGCGACCAACGCCTTGCAACGTCTTGGTGTTACCCTCGATGTCGATCTAGCACTCCACCATTTTCCCATCGCGCAGCGGCAGATCGTAGCAATCGCGCGTGCCCTCGTCGGCGAGGCGAAGCTCGTCTTCATGGACGAGCCGACTGCGTCGCTCACCCAATCCGAAACCGACTATCTGCTGGACATTGTGCGCAATCTGTCGGCGTCGGGCGTCGCCGTTGTGTTCGTCAGTCATCGCCTCGCGGAGGTTCTCGAAATCTCCAGCCGCGTCACCGTGCTGCGCGACGGCGCCCTGGTTGGCGTCTATCCAACCAAAGGCCTGACCCAATCGCGCATCACCGAGCTGATGACTGGCAAGACCTTCGACTATTCCGTCCTGCATCGCGATTTGAGCACGAGCCCGGTCATGCTTGAGGTTAAGGGACTGTCGCGGCCCGGCGAATTCGAGGACGTGTCCTTGACGGTCCGGCGCGGTGAGACGCTCGGCATCACCGGGTTGCTCGGGGCAGGGCGCACCGAGCTGGCGCTGACGTTGTTTGGCATGCGCAACCCGAAATCGGGCTCTGTCGTTCTGGGTGGCAAACCCGTTCGCTTCGGTTCCAACCGTGACGCGATCGCCGCCGGCGTCGCCTATCTTTCGGAAGACCGGCTGTCGCTCGGTCTCATTCAGCCCCAGGCAATCGCCGACAACATGGTCATCGCCTCGCTGGACAAGATCCTTTCGGGCGGTTTCATTTCGAGCGATCGCAAGCGATCTCTGGTCGATCGCTGGATAAGGGATCTCGGCGTCAGGATCGGAAAGCAGGACGACGCGATTTCGACCCTGTCAGGGGGAAATCAGCAACGTGTGGCCATTGCCAAATGGCTGGCGACCGATCCGAAGCTGCTTATTCTCGACGCACCGACAGTCGGCGTCGATGTCGGCGCGCGCGCCGGCATTTTCGACATCGTTTCCAAGCTGGCGGACAGCGGTCTGGCCATTATTCTGATCTCGGACGAGGTGCCTGAAGTCTATTTCAACGCGGACCGTGTGCTGCACATGGCTCAAGGACGCATTGTCGGCGAATATGCGCCAGGCGCCACGACCCTCCAGGTGATCGAGGAAGCGGTCTATGCGTAGGTTTGTCCGCTCTCACGCAACGGAACTGGCTTTGCTCGCCGTTATCGCCGTCATCTGCGTCTTCCTCTCGTTTGCCACAGACCGGTTCTTCACCCTCGGCAACGCGTTTGACCTTCTGAACACCAGCTCGGTCAACATCATCTTCGCCGTCGGCCTGCTCGTCGTGCTGATTGCCGGCGGCATTGACATCTCCTTCGCGGTTGCCGCCTCCGTTGTGCAATATCTGACGGCGACCGTCCTCGGCTGGATCGGCGGCGGCAATTGGATTCTCGGCCTCATCATCGCTGGCGCATTGGGTGTCGCGTTGGGCTGCATCAACGCCTTCCTGATCCACGGGTTCAGGATCATCTCGATCGTCGCCACGATTTCGACCTTCAACATTTTCTTCGGCTTGCTGATGTTTTTCACAGGCGGCGTGTCGATCTACAATCTGCCCGACTGGCTCACCACCCGCGTCGTGCTGTTCGAGCGAGAGATGGCTGACGGGACCTGGGCGGAGATCACCCTGCCTGTGCTCATTATGGCCATATGCGTGTTCGCTACCTGGGCGTTGATCACGCGCACCACCACTGGTCGCCAGCTCTACGCATTTGGCGACAATCCGGAAGGCGCGCGCCGCTTCGGCATCAATATCGGTGCCATGCAATTTATCGCCTTCGGCTGGCTTGGCCTGATGGCGGGCATCGCCGGTCTCGTCCAAGCGCATTACGCGCAGGAAGTTGTGCCGAATGCCCTTTATGGGCGTGAACTCGACGTCCTTGCAGCCGTAGTCCTTGGCGGTGCGCGGCTCGGCGGCGGCAAGGGCAGCGTGCTCGGCTGCATTCTGGGCGTTCTGTTGGTCTCGATTACGCAGAACGGACTTAATTTGATGGGTGTGTCGCCTTTCGCGTTCAAGATGATCGTCGGTGCCATCATTCTTGCCGCAATCACACTTTCGAATACCAGCATCGAACGCCTGCTGCCGTTCCTGAAAAGCCGACGGGTGCCTTCATGACGGTTTTGATTGAACGCGTCCGCAACGCGCTCGGCCCCGAACTTGCAGGTCCGTTTGCCGCGTTCGTAGCTGTCATGGTCGTGTTCGGCTTTGCCGCGCCGAACTTTCTTTCCCGCGCTACCTTTGGATCGGTCGCCTTCCAGCTGCCGGAACTCGGCCTTCTCACACTTGCCATGCTGCTGCCGATCCTGACCGGCGGCCTGAACCTGGCCATCACCTTCACGGCCAACATGGCCGGCCTGACGCTAGCTTGGGTGCTGCAAAGCCAAGGAGGCGTCGGCGCGGGCATCGGCGCCTTTGTGCTTGGCTCGGTCCTTGCCATCGCGGTCGGAGCACTGAGTGGGCTGATCATGGGGCTCGTCATCGCCTACACCAAGGCTCACCCGATCCTGGTCTCGCTGTCGATGATGATCTTCCTGCGCGGTCTCGGCGAGTTCCTGACGCGCGGCGGCGACGTGTCCGGCATTCCCGGCTTCCTCGCGGCGATCGGCTACGGTTCGATCTTTGGCATCCCGGTGCCGTTGCTCATCTTCATCGCTTGGGTGCTGATCTGGCATGTCCTGCTGACGCGCGTGAAGCTGGGCTTCAACACCTACATGATCGGCTCCAACATCGAGGCCACGCGTTATTCCGGCATCAACACGCGCAAGGTGCAGGTTCTCGTCTACACATTGTCCGGAGCGATGTGCGCGGTCGCCGGCATCATCATGCTGGCGCGCTTCAATTCGGTGCGTGTCGGCCACGGCGAGTCTTACCTGCTGATCACCGTGCTTGCCTGCTTTCTCGGCGGGGTCAATCCGTTCGGCGGCTTCGGTCGGGTGATCCCGGTCTTCGTTGCGCTGGTCGTTCTTCAGCTTCTGTCCTCGGGACTCAATCTGATGGGCGCAAACCAGCATCTTGCCACGGCGGTGTGGGGCATTTTGATGATCACTGTAATGATCCTGCGCTGGCTTGCCGGGCGCCTCAAATTCTTAAACACAAACAAAGGGTGAGTGAGATGCATGGTTTTGGGGTCCACACCTCGATGTGGACGATGAACTGGGACCGGGCCGGCGCGGAGAAAGCGATCGCGGCTTCGGTCAAATACGGAATGGACTTTATCGAGATCGCGCTTCTGAACGCGCCGGCGGTCGATGCCGCGCATACACGCGCCTTGCTCGAAAAGCACAATCTTCCTGCCGTTTGTTCGCTCGGCCTGCCGGAGCGTGCCTGGGCTTCGGTGCGGCCGGATGCCGCCATCGAACATCTCGAAGTGGCCATCGACAAGACTGCGGAAATGGGCGCGCTGGCGCTTTCCGGCGTGATTTTCGGCGGTATCGGCGAACGCACCGGCCTGCCACCTACCGAAAAGGAATACGATAACATCGCGCATGTGCTGACCGTCGCCGCCAAGCACGCCAAAAAGCGCGGCATCGAGCTCGGAATCGAGGCGGTGAACCGCTACGAGAACCATTTGATCAACACTGGCGCGCAGGCTGTCTGGATGGTCGAGAAAATCGGGGCCGACAACATCTTTGTTCATCTCGACACCTACCACATGAACATCGAGGAGAAGGGGGCCGCCAACGGCATTCTAGCCTCCCGCGACCACCTGAAATATATCCACTTGTCCGAGAGCGATCGCGGCACACCAGGCACAGGCAACTGCCCTTGGGACGAGATCTACGCGACGCTGGCGGCGATCGGCTTCAAGGGCGGACTTGCCATGGAAAGCTTCATCAACATGCCGCCGGAAGTCTCCTACGGTCTCTCAGTCTGGCGGCCAGTCGCCAAGGACGAGGCCGAAGTGATGGGCAATGGCTTGCCGTTCCTGCGCAACAAGGCTCGCCAATACGGTCTGATCTGAGACGATGGGTGACGGGCAGAAGGCGGACGGCGCGAGGATCGCGGTCTTCGATGTCGGCAAGACCAACATAAAGCTCTCCGCGATGACGCTCGACGGCGTGCTCATGGAGAGCCTCTCTGTCCACAACGAAGTGCGGCCCGGTCCACCTTGGCGGCAGCACAATCTCAAGGGCATTAGCGACTGGCTGTTCGGCTCGCTTGCCACCTTGTGCCGTCATCATCCGTTGGAAAAAGTGGTCGGCACCGGACATGGCTCTGCGGGTATTCTGGTGAACGCAGATCCCGACGAGACTTGCGCCCTGCCGATGATTGATTATGAGCAGGACCTGCCGCCTGCAATTCGCGATGGCTACGCGCTGCTTTCGGGCGATTTCTTCGATCGCGGCAGCTCGATCATGCTGAAGGCCGCCCACCAGGCGCGCCAGCTGTACTGGATGCAGCAGGTCGATCCGGAGCGCGTCGCTCAGGCTCGTTGGTATCTGGGCCTGCCCCAATATTGGGCCTGGCGGCTGTCAGGCGTACCATCCGCCGAAACGACGATCCTCTCGGCGCAATCACATTTGTGGAACAACGTGCGCAAGCAGTGGTCGCCCATTGTGGCGGGGCAGGGGTGGAAGCGCCTCATGCCACCATTCCATCCGGCCTGGGAGACATTGGGGCCAATCCGGCAGGATCTGGCGCGCCGGCACGGCATACCGGAAAACCTGTCTGTCCTGACCGGCGGCCACGACAGCAGCCTGAATCTCTACCGCTATCAGGCGGCAGGCATGCGCGACGCCTGTGTGATCTCTACCGGAACCTGGATTGTCGGAATGTGCGCGGCGACACCTCTCGACCAACTCGATGAAAATCGCGGAATGGTGCTGAACAGCGAGGTGACAGGACGCCCGGTCGGCGGTGTTTTGACCATGGGCGGACGAGAGTTCAGTCATGTGGCAGGGCAGGGGCAAGAAGGAAGTGCGGCCGACGCTGCGCTGGTCAGCTTGTTGATTGAGCGGGGCACTTTCGCATTGCCATCGTTCGGCGACGATGACGGCCTGTTTCCCGGCAGCGCTGGGCGCGGTCGGTTTGAAGGGCCGCCCGCAGAAACCCCTGCTGAGCGCAAGGCGCTGGCAGTGCTCTATGCCGCGCTGTTGACGACCGAATGTATCGATGCGCTGAACGAAGACGGGCTGGTTGCATTGGATGGCACCTTCCTGAGGGATCCGCTCTACGCCACGCTGGTTGCCGCGCTGCGGCCAAACGCCGAAACGGTCTACAACCTCGACTCCTATGGCACCGCTTCGGGTGCGGCGTTACTTGGCGAACATGAAACTCGTGACACGCCGGCTCCGATCGCACTCAGCCTGCCGGCCGCCTTTGCCGGCGATCGTGAGGCGCTCGCAGCCTATGCACGGAGGTGGCGCGAAGTGGTGAAGCGAAACAACTGCAACAGGGCAAGACCAGAAAAAGGAACGATCGATGACTGATGACAGCGCTCTGCGCCGCGAGATGGTGGATGTTTGCCGCCGGATGAACTCCAGCGGTATCAACCAGGGCAATGCCGGCAACCTGTCGGTGCGCTCCAGCGACGGTTTCCTGATCACGCCTTCGTCGCTGCCCTACGAAACGATGACGCCCGAAGACATCGTCGAGATGGGCTTTGACGGGACCTACATCGGCCGACGGCCCTCCTCGGAGTGGCGCTTCCACCGTGATATTTTGAGGGAGCGGCAGGAGATCAATGTCGTCCTGCATTGCCACTCGCTCTACGCCACGACCCTGGCCTGCCATCACAAGACGATCCCGAGCTTCCACTACATGACAGGAGTGGCTGGCGGTACAACGATCCGCTGCGCGGAATACGCAACCTTTGGCACGCAGGCCTTGTCCGACAATGCCTTGGTTGCACTCAAGGATCGACTCGCCTGCCTGCTCGGCCAACACGGGCAGATTTCGCTCGGCAAGACCATGGAAGCCGCGTTGTGGCTGGCGAACGAGGTCGAAACCCTCTCGCGCATGTATGTCCAGGCACTTACCCTTGGCGAGCCGCCGGTTCTTTCCGACGAGGAGATGGCGCGGGTGATCGAGCAGATGAAGAAGATGAGCTATGGCCAAGCGCCGGATCCGGAGGGAACGAACGATTTGGCGCGGCCGCGCGACGCTGCGCTCTAGCGTTGCTGCGGCAGATTTTAGTGGAGAGAGGTCTGTTTTCCCGGTGGGCCGCAAGAAGCTCGACAGTGGCAGGTGAAAACTGAGATGTTCCCTTACGGCAAACGTTGCATCAAATCGTTCAGCAAAAGCAGCAACGCGCCGGCGAAGACAGCTGCAGCCGCGTCGTCCAGCATGATGCCGAGTCCACCCCTTACCTTGTCATGCACGACGCCGATGGGCCAGGGCTTGACGACATCGAAAAACCGGAAAGCAAGGAAACCTGCCGCCCACCAGACCGGGTCGAGCGGCAGCATGGAAAGTGTTGCGGCTGTACCGAAGGTCTCGTCAATGACGACGATCTGCGGATCCTCCGTCCCGGTACGGGAGACGACATGCGACGACGCCCATACTCCCACGGCGAATACGGCCATGTACGCAAGTAGGATCAGCCAAGGCGATGCAGGTATCAGGACCGCGGCAAGAACCACTCCGACGCCCGCGCCGGCCGTGCCCGGCCATACCGGAGATAATCCTGCGCCGGCAGAGGTCGCGAGCAGGTAAGCAAACTTAGGCAGAAATTTACGCATGGAGTTTCGGACGGCTTCCCGTGAATTGCGAATACGCGTTATAACCACATCTTTCGAGTTACTGCCGCTAGACCGCCAGTCGATTTGCGACAGCGGACACAACGGGCATTGCAGAACTGCGAAACAATATCGGGCTGCTGTCGCAGCAACCGAAATTTTCCGTTCGCCGCCAGCTTGACAGCCTCTGGCTACTTAATCCATTGGCCGCGTTCGCCAAAGAAACGCTGCTGGGCTTGAGCCGGAAAAGACACTGAGCGGGTTTCGGCCGGCGTTGACCAACTCGAACGGTGCCGACGGACTGGAACGAACCCGCAATTTGCCGGTTAAGCTCCGCGCAACGACATCATCACAGGAGCCAAGTCATCATGATCGCCGGTCTCATGAAACGTCGTATCGACCCGCTATGGGAGCACGCCGCTTCTCCGCTGATCGGGATCGGCATGACTCCGAACCAGGTTACATCAGGCGGGCTGCTGCTCGTCGCCCTGTCGTGCGTCGCCTATGTGTACCACCAGTCAAGCCTTGCCTTTGGCCTTTGCCTCGCGTTGGCGTTTACCTTCGACGCGCTGGACGGCGCGGTTGCCCGTCGCAGACATATGAGCACCAAGGCCGGTGGCTATTTCGACGCGATGGCCGACCGGTATCAGGAACTTGCCGTGTTTGCGGCAATAGGCTGGGTCGCCGATCTGTGGGCGATCGCAATGATCGCGTTCGCCGGCGGAATCCTCACCAGCTACGCCAAGGCGCGGACGGCGATCGAAATCCCCATAGAAAATCAGGCGTGGCCGGATTTCTTCGAACGGATGGAACGCCTGGTGTTCATTTGCGTGCTATTGGTCGCCGACGGAATCGTGATCGCCATGGGCGCCACTTCGCCCTGGATTCTCACGGGCGGGTTCGCGCTTTACGCACTGCTGGCAAACGCCACAGCGCTGCAACGGATCAATCGCGCATTTGCGATGCTCAAACGAGCGGACGCGGAGCAGCCGTGAGACGGTGAAATCCCATGGCCATAGCGAAGTTGCTGACCCTGCGGGCCCGATGTCCGCACCCTCATTAGACCGTTTCGAGCCGACTGAACCGAACTGGGATGAGTTTGCGGGTCTTCAGTTGCCCTACCGAATCCTTGTCGATGACCGTCAGCAACTGCCCTTGTTCGGGCCCCACAGGCATAACCAGGCGGCCCCCCGGCTTGAGCTGCTCAAGCAAAGCCAGCGGCGCCCGCCCAGCCGCCACGGTGACTAGGATCTTGTCGAACGGGGCGTGCTCGGGCCAGCCGCGAGACCCGTCTCCGACACGAATGCTGACATTGGACAGACCGAGGCCCTGCAGGAGAGCCTCGGCATGGCTCGCGAATTCCTCGATGATTTCGACGCTCCAAACGTGCCCGGCGAGTTCCGCGAGGATTGCGGTTTGGTAGCCCAGGCCAGTGCCGATCTCGAGCACCGCCTCGTGCGGTTGAAGAGCAAGGAGATCAGTCATGAGAGCGACGATGAACGGCTGCGAGACGGTTTTGTCGAAGCCGATCGGCAGTGGCATGTCCTGATAGGCGTAAGGCGCGACTGAGCTTGGCACGAAAAGATGGCGCGGCACCCGCTGCATCGCTGCCATCACCCGTTCATCGAGCGCCGCCTTGCCGAGTTCGTCGCTTGCAAGGTCGGCATGGATCGCAATCATCTCGACCATGTGTCGGCGTAAAACTGCGAGATGTTGTTCGTTCATTGGCTTCATGACGGTGGGGCTTTCCTCAACCAGCTTGCTGCCAATAGGCTTATATCCTGTTCGTCACAGCAACGCCCGTCATGGTTTCCAGTTGCGGGTGGCCACGGCGACCGGAGGCAATTTTAGCGTTGCGTCTGGTAGATACCGGCGGCAGCCCTGGAGATCCGGTGCCATGTCACCATAACGGTATGTCCTAGATCGCGGTGACCGAACGATGAACGGCTGAATTGCCTGCATGCGTGGGCGGCCGGCGATTTCGATCGGGGCGTTGTCGTTGTAGTAGTGGACGCCAGTTTCACCGAGCGATGCTGCGACTGCTGCGTGGCTTCGGGCAGCGGAATGCCGCGACGGGCAGTTTTGGGGATTGTACAATGGCACCCAAAAAGAGCACCGCCTTTTTTGCTGTACGCCGCGCGACTTTGCTGTTGGAGAATCCGGGACTGCGTTAACATCGGCGTCGCCCACAATAGGTCACTGCGGTGGAAAAATGGATTTGCAAGCCTTCAGAGATTCGATTGCGAAATCACAGCCGCCCGCTGGCTTGAGCCCAGCCCTGCAGGCGCTGTGGTGGGATGCAAAGGGCGATTGGGATAAGGCGCACGAGCGCGCCCAGGTTCGCGACGATACGGCGGGTATGCGCGTGCATGCCTACCTCCATCGCAAGGAAGGCGATCAATCGAATGCGGAATATTGGTATCATTGCTGCGGCGCCGCGCCGTCGACCTTGACGCTTGATGAGGAATGGCAAGAGTTGGCGCGTGCACTTTTGGGGCAAAGCTGACGCCTTCCGCACGCCAAGGCTGGTTTTGGGGCCTTCACTCGAACGCAGCGATGACCTTTGATATAGTACCGCGGTCACGGTCGAACGGCCTGCCCAGTCCGCCGCTCGCCGAAACAGGCGGGCGGCATCCCTCTGCCACAGTCGGACATCTTGCTCCTGGCGTTGGTCCAGGATCGCAACGGAAGTTCAATTCATTTCCTGTTCAGCCCGTCATAATTAGGCCGGCGGCGGCATTACCAGCATGTCTTGAGGAGGAGATGAAAGTGCAGCTCAATAGGTGTTTTAGTTTTGCAGGTAAGGTTTCATCGGCGCTTTCTCCCGCAGCAGGGAAACGGCGTCTGCGTCAGACTATCCTGATATGTGCAGCTGTGGCGGCCGGCTCCGCGACCGCTGGTTTCGGGGCACAGGGCGCCGAAAAGGGAGCCTGGATCACGACTTGGGCTGCCACACCTGCTCCGCGCTGGTCGGATGATCTTCCTGCGCCTTCAGTGATGGGAATCGCCCAGCGTCATGGTCCATCCATGACCGACCTCAAGGCATTGCTGGTATTCTGGTTCCGAGTTTTGCTCCTGGTGTCGACACGGAGAATTGCAACCTGGTGCTTTGGGACTGGGGTTCCGAATTTCGCCCACAGGTCCCACGACGTGTTAGGCTTTTGGTAACTCTCCTAGGTCGAAAGCGAAAACGTACTGGCTCCTTTGCCCTCGATATATGGTAGGGCTGCCATCGAGGCGAGACAAAGGAGAAAGGACCGGGATGGCCACGGTACTGAACGCCAAGGGCGTTCCACTTCCCTACAGCGGGTCCTCCGTAAAGTGGTATTCGGCGACGAATTCCGGCCCAACACTTTATGGCAGCACATACAACGACTCGATGTATGGCGACGCTAACGTCACCGTCACAATGCGTGGCGGCAAGGGCGATGACATCTACTATCTGTATTCCGCGAAAAACAAAGCGGTCGAGCTGTCCGGCGAAGGGGTGGACACCATCTCGACCTGGATGAACTACAAGCTCCCTGCCAATTTCGAGAACCTGACGGTCACGGGCGACAAACGCTATGCTTTCGGAAACGAGCTGAACAACATCATTACCGGCGGCTCAGGCCAACAGACGCTTGATGGCTTACGGGGCGATGACGTGCTCAAGGGCGGATCCGGGGCGGATATTTTCGTCGTGAACCCCGGCAACGGCAGTGATCTGATCCTGGACTTTGGCGCGACGGATACCGTTCGCGTCGGGAGCTACGGCTTTACCTCCTTCGAGGAGGTGCGCGCCAACATGGTGCAGTCGGGAGCGAACGTCCGGCTCAATCTGTCCGACAGCGAGTTTCTCGTCTTCGCCAACAAGACCGTCGGCGAGTTCACCGCAAGCCAGTTCAAGCTGGCCGTGGACAGGTCGGCTCTGGAACTCACCTTTTCGGACGAGTTCGACACGCTGGACCTGTGGAATGGTTCGAGCGGCACCTGGGACTCGAATTTCTGGTGGGGGGCCGCAAACGGCAGTTCGCTCACGGGCAACAAAGAGCTTCAATGGTATATCGATACCAACTACGCCCCGACGAATTCCGTCAATCCGTTCAGCGTTGAGGACGGTGTTCTCACGATTACCGCCGCCCGGGCTCCTGAGGCGATCCGGCCATACATAAACAATTACCAATACACGTCAGGTTTGCTGACGACTTACGAATCCTTCGCGCAGACCTACGGCTACTTCGAAATTCGGGCCGACATGCCCGAAAAACAAGGTGTATGGCCGGCCTTCTGGCTTCTCCCCGCGGACGGCTCCTGGCCACCGGAACTGGACGTAGTCGAGATGGTCGGGCAGGATCCGAACAAGCTCATTTTGACAGGCCACTCGAACGCGACGGGAACCCACACAACGGTATCCTCGACCGCCTATGTCGCGGATACCAACGGGTTCCACACATACGGGGTGCTGTGGACAGAAGACGAACTCGTCTGGTATTTCGACGACGTCGAAGTTGCTCGCGCCGCAACGCCTGCCGACATGCACGACCCAATGTATATGCTGGTCGATCTGGCTGTTGGCGGCATCGCGGGAACGCCTGCCGACGGGCTTGCGACGCCTGCAGAAATGCAGATCGACTACATCCATGCCTATGCGTTGAACGATTGGATTATCTAGGCGTAAGACCTGACGGTGGGCTCGGCACGGACACGTTCGCCATCATGCCTGATTTAGGGCGCGGTCATTGCCGCCTGAGATTGAACCAGGATTGATGTGAAGGTGATGTCGCATCCCCCTCCATGCGAGCCGCGAACGACCCTCGCGGCGGTTCTGGCTTCCTTCCGTCGAGCGTTGGCCGGAATTGCGTTGATGAGCGGCGTCGTCAATGTCTTGGCGCTGACCGGCTCATTCTTCATGCTGCAGGTCTATGATCGCGTCATACCTGGCCGCAGCGTGCCGACGCTCGTCGGGCTCGCCGTGTTTGCCGGCACACTTTTCGTCTTTCAGGGCGTTCTCGAACTCATCCGGTCGCGTTTGCTGGTCCGCATCGGAATGGCGCTGGACGCGCGCTTGAGCGGACAGGTCTATGCCGCCCTGATGCGTTTGCCGCTGCGCACCAAGCTCGCCGGCGACGGCCTTCAATCCTTGCGTGATCTTGATCAGGTGCGATCGTTTATGTCGAGCGCCGGTCCGACCGCGCTTTTCGACCTGCCATGGATGCCGCTCTATCTCGCAATCTGCTTCCTGTTCCATTTCTGGATCGGCATGACGGCGCTGGCCGGCGTGGTCATTCTCTTCAGCCTGACATTGCTTGCCGAAATTCGCACGAGAGAGCCCGCCAGAAAGGCAAACAGTCAAGCGGCGGCGCGCAATACACTTGCCGAAGCGACACGTCGCAATGTCGAGGTTCTGCAGGCCATGGGCTTTGGATCACGCATCGCCGAGCGCTGGTCAGGGATCAATGCTGACTATCTCGACACCAATGCAACAGCGAGCGACCTCGCCGGGACGCTCGGAACGATCTCGAAGATCCTGCGCATGATGCTGCAATCGGGTATCCTGGCGATCGGCGCGTATCTCGTCATCCATCAGGAAGCGACCGGCGGTATCATGATCGCCAGTTCGATCATGATGAGCAGGGCGCTCGCACCAATCGAACTGGCTATCGCGCACTGGAGGGGTTTCGTCACCGCGCGCCAGGCCTGGGCGCGGCTGACACAGCTTTTGGCCCTGCTGCCCGAAACTGCCACAAGTGTCTCGCTGCCTGCGCCGGGATCTGCTCTTTCGGTCGAAGGTATTGCTGTCTCCCCACCGGGAGAGCGCCGTTTGGTCGTGCAAGACGCCACCTTTGCATTGGAAAAGGGCGTCGGCCTCGGCATTGTCGGGCCGAGCGCTTCTGGCAAGTCATCGCTCGTGCGCGCTATTGCCGGCATCTGGCTCCCAGTTCGTGGAACCGTCCGGCTGGATGGCGCAACGCTCGACCAGTGGTCGCCGGAAGAACTGGGCAACCATGTCGGCTATTTGCCTCAGGATGTCCAACTGTTCGATGGTACCATTGCCGAAAATATCGCGCGCTTCGAACCGCAAGCGCCCTCGGACAAGATACTGGCGGCTGCGCGCGCGGCCGGCGTTCATGATCTCGTCATCCACCTGCCGGAAGGCTACGAGACGCGGATCGGCGAGGCCGGATCGGCGCTTTCGGCCGGCCAGAGGCAGCGGGTTGCGCTTGCCCGGGCTCTCTACGGTGACCCGTTTCTTGTTGTTCTCGACGAGCCTAACTCCAACCTCGATGCGGAAGGCGAGGCCGCGTTGACGGAAGCAATTCAAGGTGTCCGCGCGCGAGGCGGTATTGCCATCGTGGTCGCACACCGGCCGAGCGCGCTGGCCAGCCTGGATCAGGTTCTTGTGATGGCGAACGGCCGGATCCAGGCCTTTGGCCCGAAGAATGAGATCTTGAACAAGATAACTCGCCCAGCAGGCGTTCCCTTGAAGGTCGTTTCCGGACTTGAAGAGACGGCATCCTGATGGCGCAACGCACGACATTCGCGGCCGATCGCACCATTCGACGCTATCTGCTTGGCGGTGTCGCAACCTGCATCCTGCTGGTTGGCGGGGCGGGGAGTTTGGCTGCAGTCACCGAGCTTTCCGGGGCCGTTATCGCTTCGGGAAAATTGGTCGTCGATTCCAATGTCAAGAAAGTACAGCATCCAACCGGTGGCGTGGTCGGTCAAATCTTCGTCCGGGAAGGCGATGCCGTGCAATCGGGCAAGGTTTTGATCCGCCTCGATGAGACGATCACCCGGGCCAATTTGGCGATCGTCACGAAGAGCTTGGACGAATTCGAGGCGCGCCTGGCTCGCCTTGAAGCCGAGCGCGACGGCAAAGGAAGCATCATCTTTCCAGCTTCGCTTGTGTCACGGCAGGATGCCCCCGAAGTTGGTCGGGCGACGGCCGGCGAGCAATCTCTGTTCGAATTTCGCCGACAGGCACGCGCCGGTCAGAAGGCTCAGTTGGAAGAGCGTGTTGCGCAGCTTGCCGAAGAAGTTTCCGGCTTGACTGAGCAAAGAGATGCCAAGAGCCAGGAAATCAAGTTGATCGGGTTTGAGCTCGAAGGCATGCGCTTACTTTGGCGACGCAAGCTGGTTTCAATCGATCGCATTACTGCGCTTGAACGCGATGCCGTGCGGCTTAAAGGTGAGCACGGGCAACTGACTGCATCGATTGCGCAGGCGAAGGGTCGTATCGCGGAAACCCGGTTGCAGATCATTCAGATCGACCAGGATTTGCGCAGCGAGGTGGCGAGCGAGCTGCGAGACGTCCAGGCAAAGATCTCTGAATACGTCGAGCGCAAGGTTTCGGCCGAAGATCAGCTCAAGCGAATCGATATACGCAGTCCGCAGAACGGTGTCGTTCATCAGCTCGGCGTGCACACGGTCGGTGGCGTTATTTCTCCGGGAGAGCTCATCATGCTGATTGTCCCGGTGACAGACGACCTGACCGTCGAGGCGCGCGTGGCTCCGCAAGACATCGACCAATTGACGCCAGGGCAAAGCGCGACCCTGCGGCTGTCGGCATTCAATCAGCAAACAACGCCGGAACTGAACGGTGCCGTCAGCAAGATTTCCGCCGACCTCAATGTCGATGAGAAAACAGGCGCCGGCTTTTATACCGTGCATGTTGTTTTGCCGCGCACAGAGCTTGCCAGGCTAAAGGGCCTGACCTTGGCGCCAGGCATGCCTGTCGAGGTGTTCTTTTCGACCGGCGACCGCACCATGCTTTCCTATCTCGTGAAACCTTTGGCGGACCAAATCCAACGGGCATTCAGGGAGGAGTAGGCTGCGTCTCCGGACGAGCCGACGAGCTGAATTCCGGAACAAGGACGCGATTTTGCCGTTTCGCCTGAAACTGGAAGCGATCCACATGTCCGGGTTGACGAATGAAGAGATCGAGGGGCGGCTGAATGCCCAGCGAGAGACTCTGGCGCTGGTCGTCGCGCTGCTTGCCGGCCTCGACGCGACTTCCGAACGCATATGGGCCGAACTAGAGGCTCGTTTTCAATTCTAGAATAATCAGGAAGACCCCGGCGTCCTGCCAAGCAGTGCCTTCGCCATTGAGAGTGCGATGATGCGGGAGTTCAAGCTGATCGTCGAGGAAGCACGGGCACGCAAGGCGGAATGGAGCCACACAGACAGGCCACCCATAAAAGGCGCTAGCTGAAAATCGCGGGCCCGGCGAGTGCGACGCTGCACCAAGTTCGCTTCGAACGCTGCACCGTGCTTGGCGGCTCCAGATCGTTTGATGCCAAACACGACTTGAGCCTCGGCCGCGGAGAGCGTTGCGCCGAGGGAGATCACAGTTCCGAATAGGCGGGCGGGAACAAATCCGTCGGTCCGGAATGGGATAGCCGTATTTTTCTAGCCTGACTCGGAAACATTTCCGGCATGCCGGTGTTTAACGCACTGAGTGGGCGCGAGGCGCAGTTCCCCTGCCTGTGATCCTCCCTTTGGAGTGTAACGATGCCGGCAACCGCCATGACAGAGGTTGAGGAGGTCAGGATCGAGCCCGAGGGGCTTATTGGGCTGCTGGGCGTGCCGCACGGTGCGCAAGGCATCGTCATCTTCGCTCATGGCAGCGGAAGTGGACGGCTCAGTCCGCGCAACAATCATGTGGCCGCAGCACTTCGGCAGGCCGGACTGGCGACCCTTCTCGTCGACCTTTTGACGTCGATCGAGGAACGCGACAGGCGAAACGTCTTCGACATTGACCTGCTTGCATCGCGGCTCGCGCTGGCGACGCATTGGGCGGCTGCGGAAGCACGGACCAGAAGGCTTGTTCCACTTTATTTCGGGGCAAGCACTGGCGCGGCAGCCGCGCTGGTGGCCGCCCCACGCCCGGATGCACGTATCGCCGCTGTCGTCTCACGCGGCGGCCGGCCCGATCTGGCGATGGACGCGTTGGCGGCCGTGCGTGCCCCGACACTGCTTCTGGTCGGCAGCCTGGACGGGCCGGTGATCGGCATGAACGAGCGTGCTCTTGCCGCGCTGAAAGGCGAGAAACAGTTGATCATTGTCGACGGTGCCGGCCACCTCTTCGAGGAGCCGGGCACAATGGACGAAGTGGTCAGACACGCCACGCGATGGTTCCTCGAGCATCTCGCGCCTGCGGAAAGGCCGAGGCAATGATCCTGGGCGGACCAGGGCCAAGCATAGCGCCATCGGGTCTCTCTTCCAACGCGAACGGGCCTGACTTATGGCAGATAACGGCATGACCCTTCCGACGGTTCTTATCACCGGCAGCAGCGGCTTCCTGGGGCAGGCGATTGCGCGAGGCTTGATTGACCGCTACCGTGTGATCGGCCTGGATGTTGCAAAACCGAAGCATCCCGCCGCCGGCGTGGAGACGATCGAGATCGATCTCACCTCCGACGAGAGCGTGAGTAGGGCGGTGGAGGCGGCACACGAGCGCAGCGGCGGTCGCATCGCCTCGGTCATCCATCTTGCGGCCTATTATGACACGACCGGCCAGGACAATCCGAAATATGACGCCGTCACCGTGCAGGGCACGCGCCGGCTCCTGAAGGCGCTGACGGCGATCGAGACCGAGCAGTTCGTGTTTTCCAGCACGCTTCTCGTCCATGCGCCAAGCCCGGAGAGGGGCACCAAAATCAATGAGGGCTCGCCGCTCGACCCGGCCTGGGCCTACCCAAAATCGAAAGCCGAAACCGAGGCGCTGATTTCGAGGGAGCGCGGGCAAATCAAGACGGTGATCCTACGGCTCGCCGGCGTCTATGACGAAGACTGCCGGGCGGCCTTCATTGCCCAGCAGATTGCTCGCATCTTCGAGCGCTTACCGACCGCGTATTTGTTCGCCGGCGATATCACCGCCGGCCAGCCCTATCTGCACAAGGACGATCTCGTCGATGCGGTGGTGCGCACCGTCGACCGGCGCGCCGAACTTCCAGCCGAGGCGGTGCTTCTGATCGGCGAGGAAGTCACACCGTCATACGAGGAGATGCAGAAGCGCATCGGCCGGCTCATCCATGGCGAGGACTGGCGCACCTTGGCGCTGCCGAAGCAGCTGACGAAGCTGGGCGCGTGGGTCCAGACCGAGGTGCTCGACCAGGACACCGACATCAAGCCGTGGATGATCGAGAACTCGGACGATCACTACGAGATCGATATATCGCGGGCCAAGGCGCTGCTAGGCTGGGCGCCCAGACATAGCCTGCTGGACACATTGCCGGAGATGATCCGCCGGCTGAAACAGGACCCCACAGACTGGTACGCGGCCAACAAGCTCGATCCGCCCGTTGTCGCGGCTTCGGGTCCTGAGATCGAGCAGGCCGAAAGGCGCCTCAAGGGACCGCTCGAGCGAAGCAAGGAGGAGGTAGATGCAGCGATAAAACGGCATCGGTCGAGGACGCGCTGGGCGCCGATGACCAACGCTGCGCTCGGACTGTGGCTGGTCACATCACCGATGACAATTGGCCTGTTCGATCCTGTCGCAGCCGCGATACCTCCCGCTCTGGGCCACGCTATTGCGGAGCCGCAATTGCGCAACGCCGGTCTCGGTGTCAGCGAGATCGTTTCCGGCCTGCTCGTCACGGTCTTTGCGTTGATGGGCATGCTCCGGCGCTGGCGCTGGGTGCAGTGGATCACGGCGTCGCTCGGTCTTTGGGTGATGCTTGCGCCGTTGCTGTTCTGGACGACCAGCGCCGCGGCCTATGCCATCGACATGCTCGTCGGCATGCTGATCGTCGCCTTTGCGGTGATGATCCCGCCGACCCCTGGCATCAGCCGCCGCGCGCTGGCGGCCGACGACGACATTCCGCTGGGCTGGACCTATTCGCCATCGACCTTCACGCAGCGGATACCCATCGTGGCGCTGGCCTTCGTCGGCCTATTCGTTTCGCGCTATCTCGCCGCCTACCAGATGGGCCACATAGACGGGCTGTGGGATCCGTTCTTCGACCCCGGCGGCGCGCCGGTGCGCAACGGCAGCGAGGCGGTGGTGACGTCATGGGTCTCGAAGGGTTTTCCAATCGCCGATGCCGGGCTCGGCGCCTTTGCCTATTGCCTCGATATCCTCGCCGGCGCGATCGGCGACCGCCGGCGCTGGCGCACCATGCCGTGGATGGTGCTCCTCTTCGGCTTGCTGATCGTTCCGCTCGGCGTGGTCAGCGTCTCCTTCATCATCATCCAGCCACCGCTGATTGGCGCGCTGTGCACACTCTGCATCCTCCAGGCCGCCGTCACGGTGGTGCTGATCCCTTACTCGGTCGATGAGGTGCTGGCGACCATCCAATATCTCTGGGGCGCCACGAGGGCGGGCGAGCCGTTCTGGCGTACCTTCTGGATGAGCGGACCGGCACTGTCGGAGAACCAGACACCTGCGACCGACCTCGACCGTCCGGCTTCCGCGTTGCTGAAAGAATTTGTCACCGGCGGCGTGAATTTCCCATGGACGCTGGTAGCGAGCACGCTGCTCGGCGCCTCGCTGATGATGACGCCATTGATCTTTGGCACGGAACCACCGCTCTACTTCAGCGATCACGTCGTCGGCTGTCTCATTGTCATGGTCGCAGTCACGGCCATGGCCGAGGTTGTCCGGCCGGTGCGCTTCCTCAATGTGGTGCTCGGTGCGTGGATCGCGGCCTCACCTTTCGTGCTCGCCGGCGGTGGGACCACCGCGATCGCGGCGGACGTTACGATCGGTCTGGCGCTGATCGTGCTCAGCCTGCCGCGCGGCACGCGCAGCGACCAGCATTATGGCGGTTGGGATCGAGCGATTGTCTGAGCAACTCGACTTCGGCATCTGGCGATCTAGGCCGATATCGTCACGGATCCAGTGACCAGGTCATTCACAACGAGGCTTTGACCCCGAGTTTGCGGGCTATGTTAATCGCGGACTTGGACGTGCTTGCTTCAGCCGATACCGGCGCCGCTACCGAGTTTTTCCGGTGGCGGCCAGTCTGCCGCAGGTTGGATGGAACTAAGCTGCAAATCTGCCGTTGGCCTCATCAACGAACATGTGCCAAAGGCGAGACGCATTTCGCAAGCTTTCGCGCAGCGAAGATCGGGGAACCGGAGTATGACCAACATGCCAGACGAAGTGATTGGCGGAGATCGGGCCTTCTCAAGCCGAGACAATACCGACCACGCCGACGAGCGCAGTCCCGATAGTCATCAGAGCAGAAAGGACAAGCGACAGGACCAAGCCGCCGAGCCGGACAAGAACCGTCCGCAAGAGGATCCGGCAGAAGGTTCGCGCGATACGGTCGAACACGAACTGGATAGACAGAAACAGTCGGGTTCGGAGGCGCCTCGCGACGAGGCGAAGCGCGCGCGTGACGATCTGCAAGAGCAGGTCAAGGAAGAGATCGAGTTCCCTGAACGAGGCTCTGCCTGACGGCGCCGGTCTAGATTTGTTCGCCGAGCAGGATCCTCGCGTCCTTGGCCGCGACGATGAACGCTTGGCGCGCCACCCTTGGCGGTTTTTCGCCGCGGACAACAGCAAGGCAGGCTTCGATTGTAGCGAGTCGCGTCCTAAGCAGCACCTCAGCCGCGTCGGAGACAGACAAAACAAGCAAGGTGGCCAGCGCGTGATGGCGCGCTAGCTCATCCCGCTCCAGGCTCGACGCTGCATGCCGAGGATCGGGCTCGTCGCCCGCAAAGGCTGTGAACGACCAATGATCTATTTCACGGCCGACACACATTTCAGCGATCCCCGCATCCTGCGGATCGATCGTCGCCCGTTCGGCTCGCTGGCAGAACACGATCGAACGCTGATTTCGCTGTGGAACGAAACCGTCAACCCAGATGACGAGATCTGGCACCTCGGCGATTTTGCGAAGGGGTCGGCCGAATTCGTTTCATCGCTCCTGTCCTCGCTTCATGGCCGGAAGCATTTGATTATCGGCAACAATGACGGCGCAGCAACTATCGGCGCCGCTGGTTGGGCCAGCACACAGCATTATAACGAGCTGACGATAGACGGCAGGTTGCTGATCCTTTGCCACTATCCTTTTCGCACCTGGAACCAGATCGGCAAGAAATCGATCAATCTGCATGGCCATTCCCACGGCAGACTAAGCCCGGTCACGCGCCAGTACGACACAGGCGTCGACAGCTGGGAATTTCGTCCGGTCACCCTTTCCGCCATCCTTGCAGGCCGACGTCGACGGTCCGCCCGCCGGGATCCTCAACGCAAGTGATCGAAAAGCGCGGGTGATCCCGGCTATTGCCTAGATGTTGGTGTTCATCGTCCCGGTTGAGAAGGGCTTCCGACGCCTAGATTTGCCGCGAACTCTGCATGCAGTTTGTCCTCGTGCCCGAGACAGCGGGGCGAAAAGTGCATCGGCACGGCATGATCAACATCGGCAAGCCTGGGCGATCGTGCCGGCTTCGGCTGCCGTGAGATGGCGCTTCGCGGCGGCCAGCTCGCGATCTTCCTGCAGGAAACCCGCTTCGATAAACAGCTGGTTAGCGCCGTGCGCAAGCGCAACGACACGCGCAAGATTTGCCTCGTTGAATGCGAGATCGGTCGCATAGACGATCCTCTGTCCGGGGCCGGTTCTCAGGGCTCCGGCACCGAGCAGCTCGCCGACCGAGATATGCCGATCCGCGGTTGGGGCGAGCATTGTGCCCGGATCAGCGCCGCGCCGGACCGCACGCTTGGCTTCGCTCAACCAAGGTCCGACGCGCAAACCCAATGCTTCCAGTTGCGGTTTTTGTACATTGACCCGGATCTTTTCCTGAAACGCAAATGCAAGGCATGGAACGCCGTGGTCGAGCATTGCTGCTTCGACACGGAAATCGGGCATATTTCCCTCGGCTGGGTTTGATGCCGTGTCTTGCCGAGCAAAGCCCGACCGCGCCCGAAAGAGGCGGGAATGACGAAATCCGGCCGGCGTCCAGTCACAGGCCGCTATCATGAAGTCGTGGGAATGTTCGTCGAGGAGGTTCCGCGTGTATGCGTTGAGTTTGGCCTGAACGGCCTCGGTCAACCCAGGCGGGCCGAAGAAATGCACCGTTCTATTCCTGTATAGAAATAGCCGCAGGAGCCGATCAAACCCGGCGAAATGGTCCATGTGCATGTGTGAAACGAATACGTGGCTGACGCGCAGGATTTCGCGCGGCCAAAGTGGCGACAGATCACCAATGTCGAAGAGCATCGCCCGGTTGCCGAATCGGAAATCCAGAAGAAGCCCGCATCCGAGAAGGGGTCGTTGACCAGGCGCGGCTGAACCAGCAACGTCACCGAATCCACCCGATACTGTTTCCGAATCTCGCCACTAGGCGCTCACCTTCAGACACGATCTGAACCTGACGTCTATCCCCTAATCGCGCGCTCTGGGTAGCGGTTCCCGACGGATATCGTTCGAAAAGGGCGCAAAAGACGGCGAGCCGGCCAAGCCAGGCTGAACGTTTCTGCCATCTTGCGCGTTCTCTTGAGTCGGAGCGAATAGCGGGCGCGCAACATCGGTAACCCGCGGCCATAACGAGCTAGAACCAGAACGAGCAACATGACCGAGCACAGAGCCAGTAAGCCGAGCGAGGCAAAAGGGACCGTGATCGCATTCTCCGCGCCGGGCTGCGAGCCCCTCTACGCTCACGAACGGGAAGCCATGGCTGCCGTTGCCCGCACGATTGCGGGCCTCAAGGGATTTGCCTTCCGGCAGGGCCTAGGCAACAGCGGCGGCAATGGCGGGTGCTTGTATTTCGTGCCGGACGACAGCTTGCTTGCCACTGATGCGGCACGGCTGGGTATCAACGGGCCGCAGGATCTCTTCGGCGGCGTGGTGCCCTGGCGCTTCGCAATGACCAAGGCGATAACCCATGAACTGGTCGACGACTTGGCCAAGCGACCGAAAGAATGGTCAACCGACTTCGGCAGAACTGTCAGCGCAGCAGTATTGCCTGGCTACACCGTGTTTTCGCGGCACGATGCGCTGCGAGCAGCAGAACGTCTGCTGAGCCTCGGGCCGGCCCGAATTAAACCACCGCTTTCTTCGCGAGGCCAGGACCAGCACATCGTTCGCACGGTTGCTGACGTCGAGAGACTGCTCGAGCGATACCGCTCCCCCGACCTGGACGAGTGCGGTCTGGTGTTAGAAGCGGACCTTCGTGACATCGTCACGGTAAGTGTTGGCAGAACTGAGATCGATGAACTCATGGTCGCCTACTACGGCACGCAAAGGACGGCGACCGATAATGCGGGACAATCCGTTTATGGCGGATCCGATCTCATTGTAGTGCGCGGCGGATGGGAAGCTCTCGACGATCTTCAGCTTCCTCGCGCACTAGCTTTGGCAACGGCGCAGGCGAGGGCCTATGACGCGGCGATGGCTGAATACCCTGGTTTTTTCGCCTCGCGGCGCAATTACGATATCGGCCAGGGCGTCGATTCGTCGGGTACCTGGCGATCCGGTGTGCTCGAAGCCAGCTGGCGCATTGGCGGCAGCAGTACTGCCGAGCTTGCGGCAATAAAAATTATGAAGCAGGACCCGGCCATCCAACTCGTCCGTGCGTCCGCAGTCAAGGAATTCGGCAAGACCAGCCGGCTACCAGTGAACGCGGACGTTCACTTTCAAGGAGAAGACCCCGATGAGGGGCCGGTTACGCGCTATACGGTCGTCACACATGCGACCCGGGAGCCGCCAAGGAAAGCGGCCGATTAAGGTCTTATGCTCGGTGCGATCGTCTTGCACTGTTGGATCTGCCCTGCGCCGTCGATGGTCGCTGCACAACTCTGTGCCATTTGCGCCCGCTTATGAGCGTCAAATTAGGATCGCAAAACGCTTAGGACCAGGGAACATCCGTGGGCGGCTTGAGTTGTTCGGCATAACCCTGAACCCAATTCGAAGGAGGAAAAAGTGATCGAGATTATTTTCTGCTCCTGAGAATGTCGCCGCATTTCGCGTTGCCGGAACCGTGACGGCGGAGGACTACGATAAAGTCATCCCGGCCGTCGAAGAGAAACTGAGCGAATATCAATAGATCGGCATCCTGGCCGACCTTACTGAGTTGGAGGACATGACGGGCGGCGCCTTGCGCCGCGATCTGCAGTACGGCTCGAGCAAACTTGGCGAATTCCACCGCTTCCAGCGTGCCGCAGTAGTGTCCGAAAACAGTGGATCAAGGCAGCTACGGAGATGAGGGGCGCGCTTTTCCCGCAAATCGAAACACGGGTGCTCCAGGCGGACGAAAAGACGGAGGCTCTGGAGTGGGTAACACGTATTCAATAGCGGTATCTAGGAGAGCGGCCATGCCAACCATCTACAACAAACGACAGGATTCGGAGGGCCTGTGGGAAGTCTATGACGAGGAGAGCGAGGAAGCCGTCATCGTTGACGGTTTGCCGCTTTCCGGCCTGGATGAAATCGAAGCCAACGAAGCCATTAGAAAACTCAGGCGGGGTGAGTTGACATCCGACAACATTCCCCCGACGGCCCAGTCTGGCTGGCCTCCGACCAAAAACGACGTATAATGAGTTTGAGGTGTCTCGATCCTCCGTCGTCTTCGAACAGAGAGCCGACCGATTCAGTGTTGCAAAACCGCGAACCGCGTGAGCTGTTGTCCAGAACCGCACTGGCAGCAATTGCAATTATTTGCGCGCTAATTCTTGCTGCGTTTTTCATCGGCTTTGAATACTCGGCCCCTAACGAAGGCGCGCTCGTTATTCCCGGATCGCAACAATCGCCGTGATGCCCTATCGTTGTACATTTCTGACCGAACTCGCCAGACCAGCGCGAGCGAGGTTGCAGGGGCCGCATTTCCAGTGCATTCTCGCTGTCGTCCATGACTAAAGAATATCTCAACCACCAGTTGGAGTGCCCTTATTGCCTGACAATAAGGCTGAGGATTCCGGGCGACGCCGGTCCTGACGACCGGATCTTTTGCGACGACTGCGGCGAGTTCCTGGGTACATGGGACGATCTGCTTACCGATTTTGAGAGGCAGGGCGGACAGGATGGAGTATTCCGTCTCGACAAGGGCCGTATCAGGCGGATCGATTGAGCCGATTGCGCCGCCCGGGCCAACCGGGGGCGCGGGAGCGGCCACCCCGTGAGGCATCGCCTTGCGCATCCGCTCATCAGCTAACCCTTTGCAGCACCTGACCATTCGACCCCGAAGCGTCGGAAAATTTCCAGCGGCTCGAATCGTCAGGGAACTTGTTGCCGGCCGGCGGGGTTATCGGACGCCTTCCTAGTTTGGGAGGCTAGCTCCAACCCCAGCGGGAGACAACCATGCCAACTGCGAAGAAAGCTGCGAAAGCGACAACCAAGGGTCTTGAGGACCTGTTCCTCGACGGGCTCAAAGATCTTTACTACGCCGAAAAGAAAATACTGCGGGCCCTGCCGAAAATGGCGAAAGGTGCGGAGTCGGAAAAAGTGACTGCCGCCTTCGAAAAGCACCGTATGGAAACGGAAGCTCACGTCGATCGTCTTGAGGAAGTGTTCGAGAAATTTGGCAAGGCAGCGCGCGGCAAGACCTGTCCGGCGATCGACGGCATCATTGAAGAAGGCTCGGAGATCCTCGAAGAATATGAAGGTGCCCCTGCGCTCGATGCCGGACTGGTCGCAGCGGCGCAAGCCGTCGAGCATTACGAGATCGCCCGGTACGGTACTCTTATCGCCTGGGCAGAGCAGATGGGAAAGGCCGATGTCGTCGCTCTTCTCAAAGAGACGCTCAAGGAAGAGGTCGCGACAGACGAAGCGCTGACAGGTCTAGGCGAGGGTGGTGTGAACGAACGTGCCCTTCAAGCGGCCGCGTAATTCCTTATGCCGACTTGCGGAGCCCGGCAAGCGATAGCCAGGAGCTCTGCCCCGAAGATGCAAGGGATCGGGCATTGTGTCCGAAATTCTTGAACCGGCCTAACTGACTGGCAGTTGCAGGAATTCACCTGCAACTGCCAATTCAGAGCGCAACGGCAACGGGCCTCTGGGTAAGAATTGGAATCCCTCAAAGACACTGCGCAGGTGTCAGGCGAAGAGAGCAGGATCATGGATCCCGTCTTGTGGATGGCTTTCCTGGGGACAGTTATCTTCATGCAGGCACCGCCCGGTCCCGACAGCCTGCTTGTGACGGCACGCGGGATCTCTCACGGGCGCAGCACGGCTTTTTTCACAGTGCTGGGCATGACTGTGGGGGCGGGGCTTGTTCAATTGCCTCTCCTCGCATTCGGCGTGCCTTCATTGGTCGCGGCCTCGCCGCTGGCATTCAATCTGCTCCGATGGTCTGGCGCCGCTTATCTGTGTTGGCTCGGATTAAGCCTGTTGCGCTCGCCAGCCACGGAAGTTGCCGTCGAAGAGCATCGAAATCTTCGTCCGCTGGCTGCCGCACGAGAAGGAATGATCGCCAATCTCATAAATCCCTGGCCCATCACATTCATGGTTGCGTTCCTTCCGCAATTCGTTGACCCGGCTCGAGGATCGGTGACCCTGCAATTGCTGTTGCTGGGTGGCACGCAAAAGATCACCGGTGTATTGGTGCTAGGCGCATATGCGCTCACGTCTGGTACGCTTGGCGAGTGGATCCTGAAGCAACCAAAGATACGGCTCTGGCAGCAGCGCATCGCCGGCTGTTTCATCATTGGCCTTGGTATTCGCGTGGCCGTGAGTGGCGGAGCGGCCCGTTGAGCCGACCTCACGCGGCTGCCTCTCTTCCTCACAGTCGCTAACCAAAAGGCGGGCCGCTGCCGCCTTCCCATGGTTCAGTTCTGTGTCTCGCCGCCGAGCTTTTTGACATTGCTGCAGAATTCAGGGTGGCTATTGGCGGCGTTGGCGTTTGCCATTTCCTCATCGCAGACTTTTGTCATTGCCATGCGGTCCTCGTCCGTTAGCGCTTTCCAAGCTGCCGTGAACTCGTCGTCGGACCGCAGAGTCGTCATGTTGGAATCCGTGTAGAACGGCTCCATCTTTGCGGGGTCATCCAAGGCAGAGGTGCCCGTTTCGGTGCCTGCCGCAAGAGAAACGCCGCTTACCATAGAAAGCGCCATCGCGCCTAGACAGATCATCTTGTAGCTCATGACAAGACCCTTCCGTTGTTAACTGGTCGCTAATGCAACGACCTACTGGCAAACGGCGTGTTTCAGAAAAGGTTCCTTTCTCACTTGCTGGCAGGGCGCTTGATCGGTGCTTTCTACAATGCTTTCTACAATCGCGATGTCGAGTTCACCTACCTTCGGCCGCCGCCATTATCTCGGCATGGCCTGCCGACGGAACAATGCTGTTCAATTTCGACGCGAAATGACCGCGCCGCCGTTAGAGGACGCGAAGCACGAGAATTCCGGTCATGACGCGATTTTGCCGTTACGCCTGAAATTGGAAGCGAGGCGGCTGACTAAACAAGAGCTAGGCATCAGTGCCGGGTGAATGGAACATCTGCCGACCATTGCCGTTGATATGCTCGTCAGGCGAAAAGGGCTGCATATGTCAAAACTTCAGGCGGTAACTCCAGAGCATTTGCAGCGGCTCAAGCTCGAAGCGGCTGGATATTTTGGTCCGAAACTGCTCCACGAAGCATTATTGCGTCTTTGCCAGGCCTGCGGAAGCGATAGCCTTGACCGGTTCGAGAAGGCCATGGTCGATCAGATCGAGGCAATGCATGATGAGAGGGCGGATTTCGAGACCATGAAGGAATTTGCCATCGAACAGCTTTACGCCTGCGTTCGCGAAGTCAGTTGTTCGCCCAAAATGAAACAGCCGCTGGAGGAAGCGCAAACCCGAAGGACGCCTGGTCGGTCGGAAGAGCCGAAAACCTTGGAAGACCAGTTGCAGGCCGGGCTTGAGGATTCCTTTCCCGCGAGCGACCCGCCTGCCGTGGTGTCCACAGCGATCACCGGCGGGGCGAAAAAGCTGGTCGGGACTGACGAAGTCCTGAAAAAGCAGCGACAGGAAGCGGCTAAGAACAACGACCGGTCATAGACGGCCTGGCCCGAGCGACGCGGCTGCTTCCGGTTCGCAAGGTTGCGGTCAACCATGCGAACCGGTGCTCAGCATGCGCCGGCGTCAGAGCTTGACGGCCGCCTCTCGCGCCCACAGCCGCAATTTCCGGCATGCCTGGACAAATTCCTCAGCCGCCTCTTGTGAATCCAGCCTTTTCAGTCCTTCATCGGCATCCGCATCGACACCTGCCCTGGTCAGGAGTGGCTCGGCTTGCGACGTGAACCCGATGAATTTGCAATGCGCGAAGGCGTCGGAAACGAAATCCTTCGCGGCGGCTTCCTTGGCAAGGAGTTCGGCGCCCGGTTCTGACAGCATAAGCACGACCGCGTCGAACAGGACCGATGGTCCGCCGTCAATCATGTGCTTCGCTTCGATGTGCCTGCCATCGGCCGCACTGGCGCCGCCGATCTTTGCGGCGACAACCTCCATCACCGCGCCTTCCGTTTCGATCGACGATCTGAGATGCTCGAACAGTGCAGTATCCACGCCGTCGCTGACCAGTACGCCGACCTTGCGGCCTCTGAAGCTCTCCGGTCCGTTTTCGATGATGCTGAGCGCCGGCGAGGGCTCCAGGTCGTCTCGCGGCGGCACGGCAGCGGCCGCCGGACTTGGCATCTTTCGAATGCCAAGCTTGTCAGCGACGGTGGCCGCCAGCGCCTCATCGATGTTGAGCAGATGGGAGACCATTCGTTCGCGGATTGCCGGCGTCTGGACCTTGCTCAGCTCGAATGTCAACGCCATGGCGATGTGACGTTGTTCCGGAGGCGTCTGGCTGTTGAAAAACAGCCGCGCCTGACTGTAGTGGTCGGCAAAGCTTTCCGCCCGCAGCCGCACTTTCTGGCCCTGTTCTGCATCGGCAAAGGAACGGAAGCCGTGCTGGGGATCTTCGCGCGGACCCATGCCCTACGAATTCGGCTCATAATTGGCACGGCCTGCCGGGTTGCGCATGGCCATGTGCCCGTCCTGCTGAAAATGTGCAAACGGGCATTTCGGTGCATTGATCGGAAGGTGGGTAAAGTTCGGGCTGCCGAGCCGCTTCAGTTGGGTATCGAGATAGGAAAAGTTGCGCCCCTGCAACAGCGGGTCATTGGAAAAATCAATACCGGGCGGCACGTTTTGCGTCATGAACGCAACCTGTTCGGTCTCGGCGAAGAAGTTGTCCGGCATGCGATCCAGCACCAGTCGTCCCACGGGGATCGGCTCGAGGATCTCTTCGGGAATGATCTTGGTGGCGTCGAGGACGTCGAAATCGAAGCTGTCCGCGAAGTCCTGATCGAAGAGCTGTACGGTAAGTTCCCATTCCGGGAAATTTCCGGACTGGATCGCCTCCCACAGGTCGCGGCGATGGAAATCCGGATCGGCGCCATTGATCTTGACGGCTTCGTTCCAGACCACCGACTGCATGCCAAGCTTTGGTTTCCAGATGAATTTGACAAAGGTGGATTCGTCGTTCGCGTTGACGAAGCGAAAGGTGTGGACGCCGAAGCCCTGCATGAAGCGGAAGGAGCGCGGGATCGCACGATCCGACATGATCCACATGATCATGTGCATCGATTCCGGCATCAGGCTGATGAAGTCCCAGAAGTTGTCATGCGCTGTCTGGGCCTGCGGGAAATCGCTGTCGGGTTCCTGCTTGGCGGCATGGATTAGGTCGGGGAACTTGATAGCGTCCTGGATGAAGAAAACCGGGATGTTGTTGCCGACTAGATCCCAATTGCCTTCCTTGGTGTAAAGCTTGACGGCGAAACCGCGCACATCGCGGGCCAGGTCGAACGAGCCTTTGTTGCCGGCGACTGTCGAGAAGCGCACGAAAACCGGCGTCTTTTCGCCAGCACGCTGGAAAATGTCGGCGCGCGTGTATTTGGCGAGCGATTCATAGGTTTCGAAATAGCCGTGTGCGCCGTAGCCGCGAGCATGAACGACCCGCTCAGGAATCCGCTCGTGATCGAAATGGAAGATCTTGTCACGAAAGTGGAAATCCTCGATCAGCGACGGCCCACGCTGGCCGATCTTGAGAGTGTTCTGATCGTCCGAGACAGGCGTTCCGAGCGCAGTGGTCAGGCCAGGCGTCTCACCTCCCGCCCTTTGGTGAAGCTCACCGCCGTTTCCGCGCTCGACATTTTGGTCGAGACTGCTTGCGGTTCGAGTTTCTGAACGCTGCCGGGACTGGGCCATGATGTATCGCTCCTCGATGGATGAAAGCCGGGGATACCGGCTCAAGCCCGTCGAACTGCCGGTGCGCAGCTTTGTTCCAGCAAAAGGACTGGCGCCTTTTGCTTGCGGACAATGGCGAATTGCCATCGCTGCCTGCCCAATGAGGCGGACACTGGCCGTGTTCTAAGCGTGCGGGACGCGCCGCAAAAGGAACTCAGCCGCACGTACGGGGTACGCGTTCGCCCATTCGAGATTTTCTAGCAACTTATTTCGATCTCCGGAACGATCCAAACCTTCATGCATTTAGCTAGGTCTGCGTTTATCAACTCATTCTTGCTGGGAGCTGGACCATTGTCCTCGAGGGGCTACCCCTTGGCCAACCAGGAAACGGATGAAGTTTCCATCGTTGACCTGATACCTGCCTTGCGAGCCTTCGCCCGCACCTTCTGCCGTGTTCCTGACGACGCCGATGACCTGGTCCAGGAGACGTTGACCAAAGGACTCGCCAACATCGATAAGTTCGAGCCGGGAACGCGTATGAAGTCGTGGCTCTTCACCATCATGCGCAACACCTACTATACCCACATCAAGGCGGCCGACAGGGAAAAACCCGGCCTGCTTGACTGTGCCTCTCTGATCCCGATTTCGGAAGCGACGCAAGAGTGGTCCGTTCAGAGCAAGGAAGTCCATAGCGCGGTCCAGAAGCTGCCGGAACATCAGCGCGAGGTCCTGATGCTGATCGGGGTTCTTGGTGTCAGCTACGAAGAAACCGCCGAAATATGCGGTTGCGCGGTGGGAACGGTAAAAAGCCGCCTTAACCGAGCGCGCGCCAGCGTGCTGGAATACCTCGGCGAAAGTTCGTTGCAGACATTGGTGGAAAGACGCAATCATCTGTCCGAAGCACAGGGAAACTTCGCAGTCGACAGGCGTCGATAGCTAGTCTTCTTTCTTTGCGTTGCACCGACGCTTCTCGACAAGCGCGTTCTGCAATTGAACCGCGAGGTTGGTCAACCGGTCGGGGACCTTTTCCTGCTCGATGGCGGTCAGCAGAGATGCAATCTTCCGGTCTATTGCCAGCCGGAGTTGCGGGCTGATTGTATCGTCGCTCGAGCGAGACATAGTGTTCTCTTAATGAATTGATCCCTTCACCAGTGTGGTGACACCAATCAGAGTTTGCAACGATTGCCGCGCCGTCCTCACAGCCAGCGCCGTCCCTTGCACAGCATTGTTTCGAAGCCGCTGGTCTCGTCGGGAAAGCCTATGCGTTCCCCTCGGTTCCTTCGGGCAATATTAACGGGTGCGCTCGACAACTCGACTCCGGCGACCTCAGCTGGCCACTGGTCATGATTGGCGTCTGCGGTTGCAGCAGCAGTCTTAAGAGAGCCGATCTGCGGCGTGATACTGATCGGAATTGATCCGATTGCCATCGAGCCGGCGTCGCTCGGTACTTTTGGCCTCTGTTGGACAAAGCCGCGTTTCCTCGACCTTGTGCTTTTGGCCAACCGGTCATCGCGCCGGCGCCAGAGCCTTTACCCTGGCGGCAGAGATGATGTCTATCTCGCCGCCGAATGCCATCTAGTCCTCCTTCGGATTGTGGGCACCCACAGGTGCCTTTTCTCTTTGAGGCCCGAACAATTATTGGGCCGTAATGTTCCGTCGGATGCCATAAGAAGAAAGGCATTGCCATCCCACAGGCGGAACGGATTCTCGCCGTCAACCACGACTTGCATGCCGTGGGCTTCGGCGAGGCGGTGAACATCAGCACGATCCAACGCCGGCGATCCGCGATAGGAGTAGTTCAGAAGTGCTGCCATGCCTGACGTTTTCAGAACACGCGCAATTTCCTTGAAATGCCGCTCCGCCAGGCCAGCCAGCACCAGATAGGGGAAACTGTCGACAGCCAGCACGCAATCGAAGCTTGCGTTGCTGAAATCGGCAAGATCGAGACCAGAGGTCAGTCGCAGCTCCACATTGCGCAGCCCGGCACATCGCCGGCGAGCGACCGAAATCATCTCTAGGGATATGTCGATGCCGACGATCCGGTGCGCTGCATCGGAGAGCGCGCTTTCGAAACGCCCGATGCCGCAACCAATGTCCAGTATGTCCCGGCCGGCGCCGATGAAGCCTTGCCTTCCCAACCATACGACGATCTCGTCGGTGGCGGCGGTGAGTCTCTCCTCGTCTCCTAACGAAGACAGCTGAACGCTCGCCGCCAAGGAAATCATCGCCGCGGCATCGAAGCCGGAGGCCAGCCGCCGGACGACCGCGGCATCCGTTTCCTCCTCATTACGCTCATGGCGAACGGCCGCACCTGTTTCGCGCAGCATGGCAAAGATATCAGGCCTGTGATGAAGCAGCTCGGCAATCCGCTCCAGCCTGTCTCGGTTGCGAAGGGCGGCTGCGCACATATCCAGCGCCACTTCGGCCAGTTCTGCGGCATCGATCCCCGTCTCGAAGCGAAGCGCCAGCCTAGCAATGATAGCTTCGACGCAGGCATTGTCGGCCATGCACTCCTCGATCACCATTCTTGCGGTCGACGCCTGTGACGATGGTTTTCGTCCAGTCGTGCTCATCGAGCCATGCTCCGCGTCCAGACCTTTCGCATTGTCCATTGGTCGACCGCGCCCCAGCCATATTTGTAGGTCTCCTGGCCGCGCAGGAAGTCGAACTCCCGCGCCCCTTCACGAGCCGCCTCGGCAATCGCGTGACCGATCAGGATTGCGCCGGGGCTTTCCTCGGCATAGGCCGGATCAAAACCGCCAAGGTAGGCGTAGGCGCGGTGGCGATGATGAAATCCGTAGTAGGCGCCGACGATTGCATCATCGATAGCAACAAGCCAGCATCGGACAAGACCCTGTGCGGCAAGCAGGGGAAGCGCCTGCCGATGGAATTCTTCCGCAGCCGGATCGGCCAGAACTCCGTCGCCACGCCCGGCCCAACGCGCGCCGTGAAGGCGGATCAGGTGATCGAGGAATGTTTTGGGATCGGCTTGCGCCGGTATGATGGAGACGCAGCCGCGCCTGCATGCGGCTTTGTGTGCGCGGCGCAACTGGCGTCTTCGCCGCGCTGGAATACAGACCGCAAGCGCATTGTCACCAGCGATCGGGAGCACGGGACAAGCGGCGTGGTCGGCTAGTTGACCCGCCTCCAGCGCAGGGTGCGTAATAGTGAGACCCGCACCACCCGCCGGTAGGTCCGATAAGATCCATTGCGACCACGCGATCGCAAGAACCCGGTCGGCGATGGCGGCCCCGACAGCCGCTTCGATCCCGGGGAAACACAGGACCTCGAGATAGTCGCTCAACGAAATCCCGACCGGAAGCAGTTTCGAACCGGAAGTTGTGTGTTCCAGGTAAAGTGGCGCCAATCCCACCAGATCGTCGCCGCGCCAGACAGCGATCGTCGCCAGTTCTCCGGGCGCGAATGTGCGCCACCAGGGCACGAGCCAAGCGGGGGATTGAAACGGCGTCGCCGTCCGGCTGTGCGCCCAGAGCTCCCGCCAGCGCGGCGCCAGGGCCTCAAGAGCGGCCGGATCGTCGATGATCTCTGAGCGGAGCATGAAAACCGCTCACTGCACTGCCGCGAGGCGCCTGCGGCCGGCACCAAGCCCTGCCAGCGCTTGGTAGGCATCCATGTAAGACGAAATCATTTGGTCGAGCGAAAAGCGGCGCCGCGCCTCGGCCCGGCATATCTCGGCATCCAGGCTGGATGCTGCGACGATGGCCTGCGCCATCTCGTGGACGTCATTGACCAGAAAGCCGGTCTTGCCGTGTTCGACCACGTCCGGCAGCGCGCCGTTGGGAAAGGCCACGACCGGCGTGCCGCAGGCCAGCGCCTCCATCGCGACAAGCGAGCTGGTTTCCGCGGCAAGGCTGGGGATGACCAGGCAGCGGGCGGCGTTGAGAAAGCGCCGTTTTGCCGTGAAGCCGAGCGGACCGAGGAAGCGGCGCCGCTTGTCGAGGCGCGGCTGGACTTCGTCACGAAAGTACACAGTGTGCGTTTCATAGGGGTAGACCATGCCGCCGATGACCAGCGGCACACCAGCCTTTTTGGCCGCGTCCAGTGCCAGGTGGATGCCCTTTTCCGGGCAAATGCGGCTGAGCACCAGCGCGAAGTTGCGCTTGGACTGCCGGGCGCTCAGCGCGTCGATATCGACGCCGTTTGGAATGGGCGCAACCAGTCTGGCGCCCGGCGGCGCGGTCCTCTGTTGGGCCACCGAGACGGCGTGAAGCCATAGATCGTCACGGACCGTGCGCAAGGCTTCGGCAGGATACCAATCGAGCGGCAGGTGCAGGCTTACAAGCGTCGGGCCATCATCAGGCAGATAGGCATCAAAATCGATGCCGTGAAGATGAACCACGTCGATCGGCCAACGGGCGCGTGCGGATTCTATCGCTTCGCGGTGGGAGCGCTGTGCCCGTTTTTTCGCCGCATCGTCGAGCACGCCTGGTTCAGCAGGTGTCTCGATGAGGACGCCCGCTGCTTTGGAGCCCTGGCAACCGATCACGATGGAGCCGTGTCCCGCGCGCACGAGTGCCTGGTCGAGCATCGACAGCACCTGCTCGGCACCGCCGACCGCATCCGGGCCGACTGGCGCGAGAGGGTAGGCGACGTTCAGGACGGTGAGGGTCATGGCCGGTCGAGCCCAAGCTCCTCATGTGCAGCGGCCGCGGCGTGAAGCCAAACCGCCGGCCCGAAGCCGAGCGGCAACGCCTCGTAATAAAGCTTGCCGTTGTTCGGCAGCGCCAGGAAATCATAGTCGGGCGCCACCCGGAAGCGTTCGACGCGCGCCGTAAACGGCTCCAAGGTCCGTTGCTGTGTCCGGTGGCAGGCCAGCATGCACCGCTTCCGTTGGAAAGCCGCTTCCGTAAGATGCAGTTCGATGCACTCACTGCCGGAATCGGTGCTGAAATCCTGAAGGATCGCACCCTCAGGTCCGGCCGAATAGAATGCCATTTCAACGATGGCCGGCGCATGGCGTCCGTCGCGGCGGAGCAATTGGCAGGCAGCATGGACGGCAAAGGCGGTCGCGTCATGATCAGGGTGACCACCTTCATAAGGATGCGTACAGACGAAGCTGACATCACGATCGGCCAAGAGGCCGGTCAGCTCCCGTACGAGCGATCTAAGATCTCCGGCGGCTTGCTTGTCGGGATAGCCGAGGCTGATCAGGGCCGTCGACGGCAAACCCGCTGCCGCCACCGCCGCCTCCAACTCGCTATGGCGGGCGTTGGCGTAGCCCTGCCACGTCTCGAAGCCGTATGCTCGCGCGTCGTCAAGGTCTCGCGGCGCACCATCAGTGACATGAACGATGCGAGATCCGCGCAATCCGGCAAGATGCCCGCCGATGCCGATGGTCTCGTCGTCTGGATGCGCGACAACGATCATGATTTCAGCACCGTCAGAGCCGTGCGGGGCAGCGCCTGTCAACAGGGCCGCGAATTCGGCAAGCGTTCCGGATCTGTCAGGTGCGTGTTGCATGGCTCACTCATGCTGCCGAAGCCCGCACGGCTCTGACCGGCGAGGCAGCCATGGCGGGAGCGTAGCGGCGGGTCATCATCGCGCAAAACTCGGCAAATTCCTCCGGCACTAGCGGCGGACTGGTGTGATGCGGCATCACTCCGCGGTGCTCTGGAGTGAAGCAGAAGGTGATGGTCACGTCGAAATCGGCAAGTGCTTCCATCTGCCGGTCGTACCAGTCCAGCGCATTGGGCCTGAAGCTGTCGGCCCAGGAAAGCCCGGTGCGCAGATTGGTGACGCCCAGCCGTTTCATCCAGGCGACGGCGTCGTCCAGCCGGGGATCTTCAAAGTGGAACCATTGCACCAGTCCCATTTCGGGCGTGTAACGCAGGAATTCCTCGAGCGCGGGTTTGGGCGTTCCGTCTTCGCGTAGCAGGCCCATGTAGAAGTGGCGATAGTAGGAGGAGCCTTCCGCCTCGCGATGACGCGTCGTTGCCCCCCATTCGCGCGGAAGATCATAGAGGCTGTACCATTGTACACGCGAGGCATTGCCGAGCAGCAGTTCGGCGCTCCTGCGCAAACCCCACAGCTGTACCTCCTCGGCCCCGAAACTCGACACACCAACTTCGCTGACCCATACGGGAAGCTCGGTGACGCTCGAAATCTCGCCGATCTTCTGGGGCCATTCCTGAAGCTGCCAGAGATTCCAGTCAAGCGGGAAGCCATGCACGGCGACGGCATCGACATGATCGAGCACCCCGTACCCCTTCATGAGCGCCATGAAATCGGCATCGATCGGCGAAATGCCGCCCAGGATCTTGGTCACGGCGGGGTTTTCCGATGCGATCGCATCGGCTGCCAGTATTGCCATATTGGCGAAGCGGCTCCAGTCGGGGTCGAGTTCGGGATCCCAGTGGGACTTGTTGTTCGGCTCGTTCCAGATCATCGCGGCTTCAATCATGAAGTTGTCCTTTCGACGGGTAGACGGCGCCGCCGCCGGCCGGCTCATCGGCGGCGCGGCAGAAATAAACCTCTTGTTCCGGGTGCAGCACGATCTCGAAGCCGGCGCTGCGCAGCATCGCTTCGGTGCAGGCGCGATTGGGAATCCACCAGTTGGTCGGGTCATCGGCATAGCGATGTTCGACGAAATGCAGCTTCGGAAACTCCGGCCGATCGAACAGATCGTGTGTCCAGAAAGGATAATTCTCATCGAGTGCAGGCAGTTCGGTGCTGCCGCGCTGCATGGACTGGAAGATCATCAGGTCGCCGGCGACGTGCTCCCGGATCAGATCGAGAGCGAGCAGAGGGTGGCGCAGGTGATACAGCACACCCATGAACAGGACGATGTCGAATTTCTCCTGCAGCGCGCCGACGTCGTAGACCGACAGCTGCTGGAATTCGATGTCGCAGTCCGCGATTTCGGCGGCGAAGCGCGCCTGCGCCAGATACGCTTCATCGAAATCGATGCCGAGGACGCGGCCGGCGCCGCGTCGCTTCATCTCGATCGAGTAGAAGCCGGCGTTGCAGCCTATGTCGAGCACGGCCTTGCCGGACAGATCGGCAGGAATCGCCTCGGCGAACTTGCGCCATTTGATCAGCGGGTAGTTGCCGAGGAAATGGTCGGGGGCGGTTTCGACGCCTGCCAGCTCCATATTGTGGAACCACGGGCCAAGGGCATCGATGCGGCGACGGATTTCGGCGTTCGAATGCAGCATGGCTAGCCTCCTTCACCTGGATGGCTTGGTATCTGCGACTGGCCTCGCAGCACGAACATGAGGTTTTTCGGGTCCTCCAACACAGTTTCGTTGTTCTCAAGCAGCCGAAGTGCCGTGCGGTAGCCGTTGAAAGTGCCGACGTCGACATAGGCGGCGCCTGCCTTGACGCCGTAAGCCTCACCGCCGGCCGCCAAATAGGCGTTGATGAGCGTACCGACGTACTCGTCGCTTTGATCCCGCTCGCGCCAAAGTGCGGCAAGCTGGTGAAGTATCCGGCCCGGCATCTTGAACGCGCCCCAAATCCAGTTCGATGCGGCGTCTTGTTGCTTGACCTGGATTTCCGTCACGCGGTCGCCCTGGTCGAGAACGACGGCATCGAAGAGTTCGGGGTGATCCACCGGGAAGAGTAGAAACGACAGCCGGTCGTCCGGCAGGCGGCAAAATCCATCTTCCGGAAACCAGATCGTATCGGGCAGGCCGATCAGAACCGTCTCGTCCGGTGCGACGAGCGGTGCGGCGCGGAAGATCGCATCGCAAAGGCCGACGGGGGTCGGCTGTACGACGAACAGTGCGGCGGCGTTGCCGTAGCCGGCGGCGTAGTATTCGAGGATGTCCGATTTGCCCGATCCGATGACGAAGCAGATTTTGTCGACACCGTTGCGCACCATGCGACGCACCAGATATTCGCTCACCGCGCACGGGCGCTCGGTCTGGCCGTCGATGCGGCTACCGACCGGCAGGAGCTCCTTCGAGAAGCCGAGCGGTTGAATGCGGCTGCCGCGGCCAGCGGCGGGCACGATGCCCAACATCAGATTGCTTCCTTCAACGGCTCGCTCGCCGTCGAGCCTTGCAATGCATCGGACAGGAGGCGGTCCAGTTCCCTGGCGCGCTGCGCAGAGGTGTGTTCGTCCAACACCCGCTCGCGCGCACGGCGCCGGATTGCGTCAACTTCGCTGTCGGACAAGCAGACTGCCGCAACGACGTCGTCGGTGGTATCCGCAAGGATGATCTCGCTGCCGGGTTGGAAAAAACTGCTCAGCCCGGGCCAGGTGTCGCTCACGATAGCCGCACCGCAGGCTGCCGCCTCGAACAGCCTGCCCGAAGGACACCAGCCCCTCTTGGCCATCGCCTCGCGGGTCACGTTCAGCGTCAGACGCGATGAGCAGAAGAAGGCCGGATGATCCGCAGGCGGAAGGTGCCTGACAAAAAAGATGTTTTCGCCCCACGGAAATTCGTGCGGATATTGGGCGCCGCCGATGACGAAGCGGTGGTCCGGCAGGCGCGCTGCCGTGCGGACCAGCAGCTTTTCGACTCCGGCCTGGCGATCCGCGGCATAGGTTCCGAGATAGGATAGATCCCCGGCAAATTCGGGCCGGGGCTCTGCCGGCCGGTGTCGCTCGGGATCGACATGGCCGTAGAGAGGCAAGACAAGACGGGCACCCAGCAGTGTTTTAAGCGCGTCGATTGCAGTTCCGCCCGTATAACTTAGGACGAGGTCGAAATTGCGAAGGCCTTCAGGCCCGTAATACGCCGGTCGAAGACCTTGTTCGATCCGGGCGAGCGTGACCGGGGTGTCCAGATCGTAGAAAGCTTTCAGCCCGCGACAGGCCTGCTGCGCCAGGCGCGATGCCTCCACGGCGTCGGGGCAATAGGACGTGACGATGACGACGTCCGATTCCCCGATAGCCTGTTCCGCGACATGGCGAATGTCCTCCCAGTCCGGATAGAGAACGACATTGCCGCCATCGAGATGGTCAAGGTCGCGCGCGCCGGCATAGTATGGCGTGTTGCGTTCAAAGAAGGTGACGGACCAGCCCAGCCCGCCCAGCGCCCGGATCAGGCCGCGCCACAGCGTCGCGTGTCCGTTTCCCCACGAGGAGGTGACGGTGAGACCGAAAATGACCATTCGCATCCGGCAATCCTCGTCAGGCGGCTTCGTTCAATCGGATCAGCTTGGAGCCCCAATCACCCGAGACGACCGTGGTGATCGAAGCGGGATCGATATCGAAGCGAAAACAGTCTCCCAGCGGCAAGCCGAGCACCTTGCAGACGGCGGCTTTGATCACGTCGGCATGGCTGACCAGTGCCACTGACTGGTTCTGGTAGCGTTTGCGAAGCTGCTGCATCAGCGAGGTGACACGTTGCTGCACGTCCAGCATGGTCTCGCCGCCCGGCGTCCTCGCCTGCTGACGCCTGCTGTTCCACACCCGCCAGTCGGCGTCCTGGTTCAACTCTTCGAAGGTCTTTCCCGACCACGCGCCGAAGTCGATCTCATCGAGCTCTTGGCAGATCGTAACCTTATCGGGACTGCAGGCGACTGCGATCGGTTTCGCGGTTTCCAGTGTTCGTTCGCGCGGGCTGCAACAGATGACTGCTAGCGGCTTCGGTGCCATGTGGCCGGCCAGGCGCAAGGCTTGTGCCCTGCCGGTGTCGCCAAGGCAAACTCCGGCCATGCGTCCGGCAAGATAGTCGCCGACATTGTCGTGCGCCGCATGGCGGATCAAAAAGAATGTCGTCGTCATTCCGCCGCATCGAGCATCGGCTCGTCCTTCCCGGCGATGAAAGACAGCGTGCGCAGGCGCGCCTCGGCATCGGTGAATTGCTCGGGCGGCGACTTCATGAAATAGCTGCAAGGGCCGGTCAGCGCCCCCGCGATGCCGCGGTCGAGCGCCAGCTTGGCGCAGCGGACAGCATCGATAACGACCCCGGCCGAGTTGGGCGAATCCCACACTTCCAGTTTGAGCTCTGCATTCAGCGGTACGCCGCCGAACGTCGTGCCTTCGACCCGGATGTAGGCCCATTTTCGATCGGTAAGCCAAGGCACATGGTCGCTGGGGCCGACGTGGATGTTACCGGCCTCCAGGGGAACGTCGAGCTGGCTGGTTACGGATTGTGTTTTAGAAATTTTCTTTGATTCCAGCCGCTCGCGTTCCAGCATGTTGAGGAAATCGGTGTTGCCGCCGAAATTCAGCTGGTAGGTGCGGTCGATGCGGACGCCGCGCTCGCGGAACAGATTGGCGAGCAGCCGGTGCACGATCGTCGCGCCGACCTGGCTTTTGATATCGTCGCCGACCAGCGGCAGACCGCGCTGTTCGAAGCGCCGGCGCCATTCCGGCCGCGACGCGATAAAAACCGGTATGCAGTTGACGAAGGCGCAGCCGGCCTCGAGCGCGCACTCGGCGTAAAAACGCGTAGCCTCTTCCGAGCCGACCGGCAGATATGAGACCAATACGTCAGCGCCGCTTTCCCGCAGCAGCGCGCTGACATTCGCGACCGGCTCTTCTGCCTCTTCGATTTCATCGCGCAGATATTTGCCGATACCGTCGAGCGTTGGTCCGCGCTCGACGCGAACGCCGGCTGCTGCGACATCGGCAAAGCGGAAGGTGTTGTTGGGTGCATTGTATATAGCTTCCGCCACATCACGCCCAACTTTGCCCTTGGCGACGTCGAAAGCACAGACGACCTCGATGTCATCGACATGATAACCGCCGAGATCGGCATGCATCAGGCCCGGTATCGGCTCATTACCTCTGGCGTCCTGATAATATGAGAGGCCCTGGACAAGGGAAGACGCGCAATTGCCGACGCCGGCTATTCCAATCCGTACCTTTTTTGATCCCACGAAACTGCCGCCATCGCTGTTGAAGGTAAGTTCCTCGCGCCGAACTGCCAGCTGCCGGGAATGTTCCTTGCGACCTGGAAAAATCACGAATTCCATGGCGGATCAAAGCTGCGCGCTGTTTCAGGCTGCCTGGGCCTGAGCGCCGCAAGCCTCAGTCGAGGCTTCGCAGCATATCCGCTTCTTTTTCTAGGATAGTGGCCACTTCCTCGCGCTCAAGATGCGTCATCATCAGGCTCACGCAGCATTCAAGGTAGGTGATCGAGGCACGTCTCAGAAAGGCAGCCGTTTCCCTTGCGGCCATTTGCTCGATGTCCTTGGCGGCTCGCTTTCGATGCACGGGCTCCGTCCTCCATGCGGTATCATGGCCCAACGGCGAGCTCGGCTGGATGTTCCCACAATGAGAAAAAATGAAAGCCCGTGTTGGGATGGTCGCGGTCTCACCACGACCATCCCGGGCGCATAGCTCTCCCTGACTTCAAGCCGGCAGGTTTTGCAGTCGGCCTGAAGCGGACTTCACGCTTGTCGCAATTGGGGAAATTCGATCCTCGTTACGGCCGGCTTCGAGTTCCATAAAATAGCTGATCGTCTGCATCAGACCTTGCCTGAGTGGCACCTTTGGCGACCAATCGAGAAGGGTTTTTGCTCGGGAAATGTCCGGTTGCCGCCGGCGAGGGTCGTCTTGCGGCAGTGGCAGGAATTTGAAGACCGAGTTGCTGTGGGTCATGTCTCTCACCAATCCGGCCAGTTGAAGAACGGTGAATTCCCCGGGATTGCCCAAATTGACCGGTTGGCGCGGATTGGGATCGACATCCATAAGGCGAATCAGACCGTCAACCAGATCGGAAACGTAGCAGAACGACCTGGTCTGCAGCCCGTCGCCGAATATCGTCAGTGGTCTCTTCTCGAGGGCCTGCATCACCAGGTTCGAGACAATCCGGCCGTCGGCAGGATCCATCCTCGGACCATAGGTGTTGAAGATGCGTGCGACCCGGATGTCGCCCATCTCGGTTCTCAAATAATCGAAGCACAAGGTCTCTGCGGTCCGCTTGCCTTCGTCGTAGCAGGCACGAGGACCGGTGCAGTTCACGTGACCGACATAGTCTTCCCTTTGCGGGTGCTGTTCGGGATCGCCATACACTTCGCTTGTCGATGCCTGCAGGAAGCGCGCATTGTTTCGGGCGGCGAGCTCAAGCAGATTGAGCGTTCCGATCACGCAGGTTCGCGTGGTGTGAACCGGATCGGCTTGGTAGCGCGGCGGCGATGCGGCGCACGCCAGGTTGAAAATTCGGTCCACCGGCTCAGCAAGGTCCAATGGTCGGCAAATATCCTGCTCGATCAACCGGAAACGAGGACGGTCCATCATCGAGACGATGTTTTCCATCCGGCCGGTAAGAAAATTGTCGACACAGATCACACGGTACCCAGCCTGAAGCAGTGTTTCGCAAAGATGCGAACCGAGGAAACCCGCGCCGCCGGCGACAAGCGCCGTTTTGGTCCGTTGCGTCCTTCTTGATTGCCGCATCTCTACTTTCTCCTGTCTGCCGGTCATGCTGCACTTTCGATGTCCAGATCGAGAGCTGGACGTGCCGATCTTGGCCGCGCCAGCAGCGAAACGAATTCGCGGGCTCTCGCGGCGCCCGTATGTGCTGCCAGTATCGTTTCGCGTGCTCGCTTGGCCATAGCCAGCCTGACGCGGTCGGATTGCCTGGACAGGATATCGATCACGTCTTCGGCTTGGCCGGCCGTATTGATCGTGGCTGTCGGAAAGAAGCTATCCAGACCGGTCCAGCGATCGCTGATGATCGCCGTGCCACAGGCAGCCGCCTCGAAGAGGCGTACGCTGGGAGACCATCCAGCCGCTATCATGGAACTGCGTGTGACGTTCAATGTGTAGCGCTGGCGGCTGTAAAAAGCGGCGTGATCCGCCGGCGGCAAATGCTCGATGCGATCGACGTTGCTCGGCCAGACGGTCTCGGACGGGAATTGCGAGCCGGCCACGACGAAGCGACGGTCCGGCATGCGTCTTGCCGGCTCGAGCAGGAGAGCATCCAGCGTCGCCTGCCGGTCCGAGCTGTAGGTACCGAGATAGCCAAGGTCCCAGCAGATCGGATCGGTCGTTTGGCGGTGCCGCTCAGGGTCGACGGAGCAGTAGAGCGGCTCGGCGCGCCGTGCACCGAAGTCCGCCGCCAAACGGGCGAGCGTCGGCCCGCCGGTGAATGAGAAATAGACATCGAAATACGGAATCTGCCGTTGGCATATGTAGTCGCAATCATTCGCGGCGAGCTTTGCCAGCGTGACCGGCGTGTCGATGTCGTAGAAGCAGAACTGGCCCGTGCACAGGGACGCGACAATGTCGATGACGGCTCGCCCCTCCGGGACGAAGGACCCAACCACCACGACATCGGCCCGCTGCAGGCAGCGGGCATACGTCCGACGAAGATCGTTCGTCGTTTCATAGTAGCGCAATGTGCAGAAATCCGGGTCGCGCAGATCGCGATGGTTTGCATACCATGGCACGTCGCGCTCGAGGAAGGTGACGCGATGGCCGAGTTCGTGAAGGCCCTTCAGCAACCCGCGAAAGGTCGTGGCGTGGCCGTTTCCCCATGAAGAGGACAAAGACAGGCCAAGAAAGACGATATCGAGCCGCTTGGTCATTCCGCTGCCTCCACGGTGGGGCGCTCGAAATGACGCCTGAAGACAGCGTCGGCCACAGCTGCTCTTAACGCATAGGTATGCTCCGCGAGAACACGTCGAAGCGCAGATGCGCCGATCGCCTTTGCCCGCTGGGGTGTGAGGGTCCGCATGATTTCGGCGACATCGTCGCCGTCGCGCGCCACCAGGATCTCTTCCCCGGGGACCAGGAACAATTCGACGCCGAGCCAGGCGTCGGTGATGAGGCATGCGCCGGCACCCGCAGCCTCGAAGACGCGCGTGGCAGGTGAAAAGCCGTTGGCGGCCATGCTGTCGCGGCTGATGTTGAGCACCGCCTTGGGTGTGACATTGAACGCATTATGATCGCGCGTCCCGACGTGGCCGAGCCATGCGACATTCGCCGGAAGCTGCTTGTCACCCCAACCCGATCCGCCGAGTAGGAAGCGCTGATCGCCCGAACGGCTGGCCGGATCCAGGAAGAAGGCTTCGACGCGTGCTTCACGGTCCGGCAGGCGGTTGCCGAGAAAGGCGAGATCGCAAGCGAAACGCTTATCCTTCGCGACCGGATGATGCGTTTCGGGATCGAGCGCATTATAGATCGGCACGCACTCGGCCGCCCCCAGCGCACGGTAGGCCCAGACGACCGGATCGCCGCCGCCATAGGTGAGGACAAGGTCGATCTCCCGCAACGCGCGGTGCATGGGGTGGTCCGGCTCGTCGCGCAACTGGCCCAGAGTTGCCGGTGCATCGACATCCCAGAACACTGTCAGCGCATCGGTGCGGGCGTGATCGAGCACCGCACGCAGCAACGCCTCGTCCTCGAAGCCTACTCCGCTCGCCTTGACGACGATGTCGGCTTCAACAGCGCTTGCTGCCACCTGCATCAGCGCATGTGGGGTCGCCTCGTAGACGACGACGTTGCACCAGTCCGGTGCCTCGATATCGCGGTTCTTCTGCCTATCGTAGACGTCCGGTTCATAGAAAGTGATCTCGTAGCCGAGCTGAGAAAGAGCCTTCAGCAAGCCGCGGTAATAGGTCGCCGCGCCGTTCCAATAGGACGACAGCAGGCTCGATCCATAAAATGCAATCTTCATGCGACTGTCTCCTCTGTGGCGGTGGTATGGATGGCTGGGCGATTGTCGCATTCGGCGAGCACGCCGAACAACTCGTCCGCCCGGTGCCGGCAAGTGTGCCGCCTCCCGATGGTTTCGAGGCCGGATTTCACCAGAGAAGCGGCCAGGTCAGTATCGTCCAGGACGTTGCGAAGATGACGACCCATCTCGGATCCGTCGCGCGCGAAAAGGAAGTCGATGCCTGGCCTGAAGAGTTGCTCGACATCGGCCCAAGGCGCCGAAATGAGCGGGATGCCACAGGCGAGCGCCTCGAACATGCGGATCGTCGGGATTCCGGGTAGGCTCTCCCGATAGGGGCGCCGCGGGATGTGGACGGTAACGCGGTGGACCGCGAAGGCCTTGGGCACGTCGGCATTGGCAATCCAGCCTTCGTGATCGAGGCCGGCGGCGGCAAGATCGGCGAGCGCTTCGCGTGGATAGCGCACGCCATGAACAGTGCCGCTCAGGCCAAGTTCTTCCACCGGATCGATCAGGAATTCCTTGATTTCGGCACTGCGCTCGTCGTCGCCCCAGTTGCCGATCCAGATCACGTCGGATGTAGGGTCGATCTCTGGGTGCGGCTTGAACATGCGCTCATCCGCCGCCTCGTGCCAAGTGAAAGCACGTTTGCCCCAGCCAGCGCGCAGATAACTTTCCCGCAACGCTTCGCCGAAGGCGAGCACCCCGTCATAATGCTCCAACCGCAGAGCCGAGATCGCCTGCGTCGCCGAGACGGCGCGATGATGGGTGTCATGGAACAGAAGCGTGAAACCGCCTCTGTTCGCCTTTGCCCTGCCGATGCGCGCGACAAGGTCGGGGTCAGTCCATTCGTGAACGATCACCACATCGGCGTCGGCAACCCAGCCTTCGTGATCGAAGGAGGCGTCGTAGGTCACCGGCATCAGCTCCGGAAAGTCCTTTCTGAAGCGCTCGACCGCGAAGGGTCCTTTCTCGGCCAGCAGGTTCGAACGGCTCCAGCCGTCTGCGGGCTCCAGCGCGATCGCCTGGTGCCCACGTGCAACGAGCTCCCGCATGATGCCGCGCAGGAAATGTGCGTTGCCGTGATTCCAGTCGGAAACGACCGAATGGGTATAGAACAGGAACCGCATCATCAGCGTTCCGCAACGGCCAGGGCGGCCCGATCATAGATGTCGTGCATGGCCGCCGCTTGCCTTGCCGGTGAAAACTTGCGCGCTCGGCGTGCGGCGGCATCGCCGAGACGGCGCCTATATTGGGCGTCGCCGGAGAGACAATCGACACATCTGGCGAGATCGCGTGGATCATGGACGTCGTAGAACATAGCCGCGCCGTTCCACAATTCGCGATAGGTCGTGATGTCGGCAAGCACCAATGGTGTTGCGGATGTGGCTGCCTCCAGCACGGCAAGGCCGAAGGGCTCGTAGACGGACGGCGATACGAAGATGCCGGCCCGCGCCATCAACAGACGCACCTCATCGTGGCAGACAGAACCCAGAGGGACGACGTTGCTGAAATTGGCGCGTTGCCCATCGGCACCCTGCAGCGGCCCGGCAGCGAAGACCGGCCATTTCGTCAGCGATGCTGCCTGGTCCAGCGTAGCTGCATTCTTTCCTTCATCCCACCAGCGCGCGGCGGCGAGAACCACTGCTTCCCGTCTGTCGGCCTTTGGACCCGGTTGGGTGCCGTTGCTGACAACGCTCAGGCGAGCGATCGGCCCGTAGCAGGCCTCGAGCATGTCGGCATGGCTGCGGCTGGGCGCGATTACCGCATTTGCCCAATCGAAACCGCGTCTGTTGCGGTCCTTCTGCCAGCCCCATTCGCCGTCCACAGCCTGTCCTCTGACGGCGTGGAGCCACGTCACAACGCATGAATGCGAAACCGCCACGACCGGGCACGGCACATCAAGTCCCACGGCCTGAGTCGGTGCATTGAGATGGACGAGGTCGATCGCGTAGTCGCGAACAAGTGCGCGCAGTTCCTGCGGCAATCTTTCCAGATCGCCCTCATTGCGGGTCATCCAGTCCGGCGGTGTCTTGAGCCACGCCAAGGCCGCGAAAGGCTCCGCCTCCTTCACCTGTTCCTCAGACGGTTCCGGCCCTAACCCGGCGAGGACGATGCTGTTGCCGCCGCGAGCCAGTTCCCGCGCCAGATCAAGCGCGTAGCGCCAGACCCCGCCGACGGCATCGACGGTCATCAGGATTCGCCGCGAGCGCCGGATCAGTGACTGCAACATGTCGCCTCCAATTCGGCCAGCGCACGCGGACGCTTCTCCTGGATGTCGCTGAATGTCCGGAACGAGGCCAAATAATGCTCGTGGGCGCGCTCCCAGGCGAGATCGTCGGGCTCGCCCCAAAGCTCGCGATAGCTGGGCGAACTGGGGTAGGGATAGAGCGGCACCGGTTCGTTGGCCCACACACCGCGGTCGATGAGGTGCTTGCGCCAATGATCCACCAGAGCGGGATCGTCCTCGACCACGCCGATCAAATTGGCCTGGACGAACGGAACGTGACGTCGTGCATCGACCAGCAAAGCGGCCAGTTCCTCGGTGCCCAGCCGGCAACGCTTTGCCAGCATGGCCCGGCCTTCCACGGTCAGGCTTTCAAGGCCGGCTTCAATGGAAACGCAGCCGGCCGCACCGAGCAATTCGAGGAGATCCGGTTTCCAAAGATCGATCCGGGTCTGCACGCCGAACTTGACGTCACGAACGACCAGTGCCTCCAGCAGCGCCTTCTGCGGCAGGAAGATCTCGTCGATAAAGTAGACATAGCCGACGCCTTGCCCGATCAGCCGATCGATTTCGGCGATGATCGCATCATGGTTCCTGCGGCGGTAGGCGTCGCGGAAATCGATTTTGGCGCAGAAGCTGCAATTGTAGGGGCAGCCGCGGGACGCCTCGACTTCCGCTCCGAAACCCACCTGATCGTCGTCGAACCGGTGGTGATGGTGCGAATGCGCGGCAATCCAATCGGACGGCCAGCTGAGAGGCGGATGATCGACAAACGAACTGGCGTGGACGCCGCCATTGCCGACAAGTTTTCCCTCGTAGAGATGAGCCGTGTGGGGCACGGCTCTCCAATCGTCACGGCGGGCGAGTTCGGCGACGACCTCTTCGCATTCGCCGCGCACGACGACATCGACGCCCAGTTTGCGCAGCGTCGGCGCCGGCGTCGCCGAGCCATGCGGTCCGACAGCCACTGTGCGGCCGCCGCGCCCGGCGAGGCGGTTGAGGAAGTCGGCAGGCACGCGCAGCTCGGGTGGCGCGCAGCGCCAGAACAAATAGGTCGGCGCCGTGCTGACGACGGTCATGGCTGGTGAGAAAGCGGCGACGCGATCGGCAAGTGCTGCGTTGTCCAGCTTCTGGATTTGCCCGTCCAGCATCAGCACCTGATGGCCGTCGGCCTCCAGCAGGGCTTTCGAGTAGCCCAGTTCCAGCGGCAGATGCGGCTGGCGGCAGCCGAAATAGATACTGTCCTCATAGGTCCAGAACGGGTTGACCAGGGCGACTTTCATGCCACGTACCTCGCTGGTTCAGGCTCGAGGCGATGACGCTGGAGCCAGTCGGCGAGATCGCGGACGCCGTCGCGCCAGGAGACATGCGCGTTCCAGCCGAGCGTCACTTCTATCTTACGGGTGTCGGCGACAAAGAAAGGTTGGTCGCCGGTGCGTTCCCGGTCGTAGCGGATCGAGAGCTTCCGCTCAGCGAGCTCGCCGATCTCCTCGAGCAGCATGCGCAGGCTGATGGCGTTGCCCGGTCCGCCGCCGAGATTGAATGCCTGCCCCTTGATGTCGTCGATCCTGGCAAGTACCTCGCGATAGGCCGCAACGGCGTCGGAGACATGAAGGATATCGCGCACCTGCTTGCCGTTGCCGTAGATCGTGATCGGCCGGCCGGAAAGCGCGCTAAGCAGAAAATGGGCGACCCAGCCCTGGTCCTCCGTGCCGAACTGGCGCGGCCCATAGATGCAGCTCATGCGCAGGACCGCGGTCGGCAGATCGTACGACTTGGCATAATCGAGCACGTATTGATCCGCCGCGCCTTTGGAGCAGCCATAGGGCGTGCAGAAATCCAGACCGCAGGTCTCGTCTATGCCGTTGGCGCGGATGCCGGCGTCGCAGGGTACGCACCGATCGTCCTCTTCGCGGACTGTGACATGGGGCAGGCCGCCATAGACCTTGTTCGTGCTGGCGAAGATCACGGGAATGCGTCTGCCGCTCCGGCGAGCCGCTTCCAGGACGTTGAAGGTTCCGCGAAGATTGATGTCGAAATCTTCGCTTGGCTGGACGAGGCTCGTGGTGACGGCGGTCTGCGCGGCGAGATGGAATATCGCCTTGGAATGCGCCAAAAGCGGCGCCAGCACGTCTCCGTCCCGAACATCCGCGGTTTCCACGGCAAGTTGATTGCCGTGCTTCTGCGCCAGCCAGGCCAGGTTCTGATCGACGCCCGGACGGCTGAGATTGTCGATGACCAGCACCGGCACTCCATCCGACAACAGGCTGTCGGCGAGGTTCGAGCCGATGAAGCCACTGCCGCCGACGATGGTAACCGGCGCTTCAGAAAAACCGTCCGGCCTCATGATACCAGTCCTCGCTCTTCGAGCTCCCGTTTCATGTCAGCGCCGCGGTCGATGGCGACCGTGTTGCGAACCCATGCGACGAACTCGCCGAGTGAATCCTCCAGCCGGTGCTGAGGCTCGAAACCGAGCAGTTCGCGCGCCTTCGAGATGTCGGCGAAGCAATTGCGGATATCGCCGGCACGCGCCTTGCCGAGGATTTCAGGCAGGCGTTCCGGCACACCCATAGCATCGGCGAGCAGCCGAGCGACCTCGCTGATCGCATAGGCCCGTCCACTGCCTATGTTGATAACGTGGCCGCGCGCCTGGCGTTGTTCCAGCGCCAGGCGGAAGGCACGGGCGACGTCGCGCACATGCACGAAGTCGCGCTTCTGCTCGCCATCTTCGAAAATCATCGGCCGCTGGCCGTTGGCGAGGCGTGAAGCGAAATTCGCCAGAACGCCGGTGTACGGGTTTGACAGCGCCTGTCCGGCGCCGATGACGTTGAACAGGCGCAGCGCCACTGCGTCGACGCCATAGGCTTCCCCAAAGATCAGAACGGCGCGTTCCTGGGCGTATTTCGTCAGTGCGTAGATAGAGGCGAGATCAACCGGCTTTTCCTCGTCCGTCGGCAGCGGCGACAGGGTTTCATCGGCCGCCGACAGCGGATTCCATTGCCCGCTCTTGATGTCGTTCGCCTGCCGGCGTGCATTATCGACACGCCGACCGCCTGGCGTGGCATAGAGACCCTCGCCGTAGACGCTCATCGATGAAGCGACCACGATCCGCTCGACGTGACGTTTGATCAACGCTTCAAGCAAAGTGGCGGTGCCGAGGTCGTTCGCGCCGACATAGCGGGCGATCTCGTACATGGACTGGCCGACGCCGACCTCGGCGGCCAGATGGATGACGGCGTCGACGCCTTGGAGCGCCTCGGCGACAGCGTCGCGATCGCGAACGTCGCCTTTGATCAGTTCGGCTCCTGCCGGCAGGCTGATCGCCTCGCCGCTGTGCACCTGTTCCAGCAGCGCATCGAGAATGCAGACAGTATAACCATTTTCAACGAGTTCCTGGACGACGTGGCGGCCGATGAAACCGCACCCTCCTGTAACCAGTATGCGTTTCACGACAACTCCTTACGCAGATGGCCTTGGCGCCCCGAACTGTTTGACAAAAGGTTTGTTCCCTCTGCTTCAACAAAGATGGTTTTAGGGAGGCTGCAACCTGAGGTGAACGAATAGCGAACGAGCTTTGGGCCATGCGCTGGAACATTGCAGCTTCTTTGGGGTTAGGGGCGCTCATCCGGCCGTGGGCCGGAAGGAGTGGCTGGCAGCTATCATCGAAGCTGTATCGCGTAGCAAGCCAGCCTGATCATGAGGCTCACACGCCTGCAAAGCCTGGATCAATAGGAGATTTCAATGTCTGAATCGAAGACAACCACCAATCATGACGAGATCCGCCAATGGGCCGAAGATCGTGATGGCCGACCTGCGGTTGTACGAACCAAGGGCGAGGGCGGCATCTTGCGGATCGATTTTGGCGAGCCCGAGGAGAAGCTCGAACCCATTGAATGGGATGAGTTCTTCCGGATTTTCGACGAGAACGGTTTGGCCTTCCTCTACCAGGACGAAACCGGTGGCGGGAAAACCAGCCGATTCAACAAATTCGTCGACCGCAAGAACGGGTAAGGAGGCTGCTTTTGTCACGACGTTGGGGTAGCTCTTAAGGCGCGCCTCGCATTACGATAGAGGTCTTTCCAGTCTTTCCAGCCTCAACCATAGGTTTAGCGGTGGTGCCGAACGGTTGCAGCGTTAATGCAACAGGCTCGTTCCGCCCGATTTGGCAATGTTTCGCATGATGCCGTTCAGCCAATCTTCGGTCGACAGACCGGCCCGCCTCCTGTCGATCTCGCCGATGGCGCGCTCCAGCGTTCGTTCGACCAGCCGGTCGGAAGCACCAACGTCGCCGAGAAGCAGACGCGCCGCAAGCCTGAGCTTCGGCAGCAGTGAAAAGACATTGTCGGACAAGTTCACGCGAGGGTCACCAGCCAAGCCCGATCTTTCCGGAGGAAACAAGGCATCAAAGACGGCGTAGCTATCCGACGATTTTCGAAGATTGCTGGCGTGGCGGAGACGTTCGGGAATGATGATGTCCTCGTCACCGCTGAAAAAGACGAAGGGAACGTCGCGGCGCATCAGTTCGTCTGCGATCGGAAACACAGGCCGGCCATTGAGATTGATGTCGAGGATCGCTGCCTCAGCTACCTCGGTATGCATAGACGCGTGTTCGACTGTCGCCGCAGGGCCGAGGACCACGGCGCCCATATTTCGGAAGTATCTTGCAAGATCGCCGGCCAATCCCCAGTCGTCTTCGACGATCAGGATGTGCACCCCTCGGAGATCGCGCACCTCATCGTCCTTTCTTGGAGCGAGATTTCCAATTGTCCGCGCGGACTTGTTCAGAATGTTCCTGCAAGGCTGCCTGCAATCGTTTCGCCAAAACCAGCATCCGGGGCGGAATGGGTTCGTTTCCCGGCAAGCCCAGCAAATCCGAAGCCGGCAAAAACGCTTTTTTTGTCAGCTTTAGGTCAGGTGCGCGTTTTGACATTGGGGTTTCCACAAAGGTCCCAACCTTAACGCCGTCTGCACGGACTTGTTCCGGCCCCCTTGCGCGTTATATGATGGCGTTGCGTTCAGCCCGGTCGTGGGTTTGGGTCGATTTGGCGGCCTTGTCGTCTAGGCTGTTAACCGAGGGCTTGCGGTGACATCCCAGATGAAGAAATTTCCCATTGTGGGAGTTGGCGCGTCAGCCGGCGGCATCCCTGCAATGGAAGGGCTGTTCAAAGGCATGAGCGGGCAGCCCGGCATGGCGTTCGTCATCGTCACCCATCTCAGTCCCGAGCGCGAAAGCCTGCTTCACGAGGTCGTCGGACGTTACACGCAAATGCCGGTTGCCGTCGTCGAGGACGGCACCACTGTTCTCTCCGACCACGTCTATGTGATGCCGCAAAACGTCGTTCTCACGATTGAGAAGGGAGTGCTGCACCTGCGGCAATCCAACGTGCTCAGCCGTGAGCGCAAGCCTATCGATATTTTCTTTAGCGCGCTGGCCGAGGATCAGGGCGAATATGCGGTCGGGATCATTTTATCAGGCGGCGATTCCGACGGCACGCTTGGCGCGAAGGCAATCAAGGAGCGTGGCGGCCTGACGGTCGCCCAGGCCCCGGACGGCTACGGTCCGCGCAATCCGGACATGCCGAAAAGTGCGATCTCCAGCGGGCTGGTCGACATTGCGGCGCCGGCCGAAGAGATTGGTGCGAAGCTCGAGGGGTTCGCCCGTAGCTTCGATCTGCTGAACGGAGTCGCCGAGGACGGCCGCCAAGAGACATCGGAAATGGCTCGGCTCCGCGATGAGATCTACGGCATTCTGCAGGGCCAGTCCGGCCATGATTTCTCCGGCTACAAGACCAAGACATTCCTGCGTCGCATAAAGCGGCGCATGCAGATTGCACAGCTTGATTCGATTGCAGCCTATGTCGAATGGCTGAAGAAAGACCCTCGCGAGGTGATGAACCTCTTCCGCGATCTTTTGATCAATGTCACCGATTTTTTCCGTGATCCGGACGCGTTCAAGCTGCTCGAGGAGAAGGTCATACCGCAGCTGTTCGAGGGCAAGACCGCCAGCGACTCCGTCAGGATCTGGGGGCCTGGCTGCGCCACCGGCGAGGAGGTTTTCTCCATCGGCATGCTGTTGCGCGAACACCTTGAGACGCTTCCGGTTGTGCCGCGCGTCCAGATATTTGCGACTGATATCGATGAGCCGGCGCTTGCGGTGGCGCGCGCGGCGCGCTACCCGGCGGCATTGCTGCAGGGGCTCTCGCCCGAACGCAAGCAGCGTTTTTTCAGCAGCGACGGCGAGAGTTACGTGCTCACCAACGAGGTACGGGAGCTGTGCGTCTTTTCCCCCCACAGCGTCGTCCGCGACCCACCTTTTTCACGCATGGACATGGTTTCATGCCGCAACCTGCTGATCTATTTCGGCTCGGACATCCAGAACCGGGTCATTCCGATCTTCCATTACGCGCTGAAGCCGGGCGGGTATCTTTTCCTCGGCACGTCCGAAAGTGTCGGCCAGCACGACAACCTCTTCGCCACCGTCGACAAGAAGCAGCGGATTTTTCAGGCGCGGGAACATGCCTCGCCACATATAAGGCTGCCGATGCTGATCGGCGATAGCCGTTCGGGGGCCTTCATGGCCGAAGGCACGGGGTCGAAGAAAGGGACTTCCAGCTATCCGCTTCGGCAGGCGGTCGAGGCGCAGGTGCTGGAGCGTTTCGCGCCTCCGCATGTTGTGGTGAATGGTGATGGTGACGTAGTCTACTATTCGGCCCGGACCGGCAGATATCTCGAAGCGCCGCAAGGCATTCCGAGCCGGCAAGTGCTGACTTTGGCCCGTCACGGGCTAAGGCTCGACCTGCGTGCGGCGTTGCGGGAAGCCGCCACGACGCGCCGCACCATCGTGCGGGAAAACGTCGTCGTCGATGAGGAAGAAGAACGGGTCCAGTTGATCAAACTCACTGTCGAGCCCTTGGCGGAACGCGGCAAGGGCGAGCGGCTTTATCTTGTCCTGTTCGAACCGTCGGGGCCGGTGCAGGCGCGGACCGATGTGGAACGCGAGAATCGTGACGGCGAAGGCACTGCCGATCTCGAGCGGGAGCTGCGCGAAACCCGGGAGCGACTGCAATCGACGATCGAGGAGTACGAAACCGCACTGGAAGAAGTGAAATCGGCGAACGAGGAACTCGTCTCGGTAAATGAGGAGGCGCAGTCGAGCAATGAGGAGCTTGAGGCCTCGAAGGAGGAGATGCAGTCGCTCAACGAGGAGCTCAACACCATCAATTCGGAACTGACCAACAAGATAGAGGAGCTCGACCGCGCCAACAGCGATTTGCGGAATCTGTTCGAGAGCACCCAGATCGCAACCATTTTCCTCGACCGCAATCTGGTGGTGCGGACCTTTACCCCGGCGGCCTCGTCTTTCTTCAGCCTGCGTCCCTCCGACGTCGGCCGGCCGCTGACCGAGCTTTCAGGCCAGCTCGACTATCCCGAGCTGAAACAGCATATCGATGCCGTCTTCGAAACCGGAGAGACCCTGAACCATCATCTGGCGCGCGACGACCAGGGCCGGTTCTATATGGTTCGTATCAATCCGTATCGCGATAAGGACAACGGGATCCAGGGCGTCGTGGTCACACTGGTCGATGTCACCACCTTGGCCGAGACGGAAGAGCAAAACCAGGTGCTCATTTCGGAGCTGAACCACCGCGTCAAGAACATGCTGGCGGTGGTCACCAGCATCGCCAACCGCACCCGTGAAAGTTCGGAATCGAAGGAAGAGTTCGCCGAAGCGCTGATCGGTCGCTTGCACGCCATGTCGCGGGCTTACGGTCTGCTGTCGAAGGAACGCTGGAAAGAAGCTTCGATCAACGAACTGCTGCATCAGGAACTCGAACCTTTCAGCATTGACCGGTTCGAGCTCGACGGCGCCGAAGTGAAGCTTAGCCCGCAACAGGGCCTTTCCCTTAGCATGGCCATTCATGAACTGGCGACCAACGCCGCTAAATATGGCGCGCTGGCGAAGCCGCAAGGCAGGGTGGCGTTGAAGTGGTCGGTAGATGGCGACGTTTTCGGGCTTGCCTGGCGCGAGAGAGATGGGCCGCCGGTCAGAAAGCCCGAAGTTAACGGCTTCGGGCTTTCGCTGTTGCAGGGCGAGATCGGCTACCGGCTGGGCGGAAACGTCGAGACCGCCTTCAATCGGGATGGTCTTGAGGTCCAGGTAACATTTCCGATGATGCGCAAGGAGACGCCGTGAGTGACCCGCTGCGCGTTCTGGTGGTCGAGGATGAATGGCTCATCGCCGAGGACATAGCTACTTGTTTGCGCGCTTCGGGACATCAGGTGATCGGCCCAGCCCCTTCGGTGGCGGCGGCCCTTGGCCTTATCGGCGAAAATCATGTCGACGTGGCGCTGCTGGATGTTCAACTGCATGGCGAAACGAGCCTGGCGATCGCAGAAGAATTACAAACCCGCCACATTCCGTTCGCGTGTCTGACCGGATTTGGGCCGCGCGATGTTCCATCGGCCTTCGCCAACTTCAAATTTGTTCGCAAGCCGGCAGATCAGACTGCCATTTTGAGTGCCTTGGCTGAATTGGTCCCGGCGTCCTAGCTTGTTTCAGCAGCCTCGTCATGGATCGGAAGGCCGAAAGCGATCGCCGGCAAATTGCTCCGCCCAAGGCAATACCATGAGCCATTTCTCGCGGCGCGGTACCCACAGCTCATACTCGGGAATGAGGTCGCTCGGAGCCATGTCAAGCGAACCAAGCATGATCTCCGCCTCATTGTCCCGCAGGCGATATGCGACCCGCATTGCGGACAGAAGCTGCGTTTGGCGAACGTCTTCATGTCCTTCATAGGCTGAGATGGGCCAGACGCCGAACGGCATGAAAAAGCTGCCGCTGGCGCGGCGGCAATCCTGACAGTGGCAGATTCCCACGCACAACGGAGCGCCGCTTACCTTGAAGCGAACAGCGCCGCACTGGCATCCGCCGTCCCGTTCGACCTCCGCCATCGCCCTTCAGTCCAGGGGCTTTTCGGTCGGCCGCGGTGTGGTGCCTTTCTGGCGCGGCCGGCCGGCATTGCGATTCGCCACCGGATTGTCCAGCGGAGAAGTCGAGGGTTTCGATGTTCCCGCAGTCTTTGGCGTCGGCGCTCTCGCGCATCCGTATCGTTGGCGTCCCGCCTAGGATGTCGCAAGCCGTCGGCATTCGCCTGCCGAATTGCCGGCTTTGATGTGGTACTCTTGTTGGCCATGGCGTCTCCTTCCTGCTGCGAGGGAAAGAACGGATGGGTTCGTTCGCCGTTCACAGCTCTTACCTGTCAACCGCCGCCACGGTGCGAAGTTCCACGACCTGCAGCTTGAGACGTCTGCTTCGGCGCAACATGCTGCGAGGCATTGCTCCTGCTCATCCAGGGTGGATGGGAACCATTTTCGCTACTGGCTGTTCGGCTCGCAGGAAGGAGCCGGACATGGAGCGACGTAACGCTATACTTTCGCTGGTGATAGCAGCGGTCATTATCGTCGGCTTTCTCATTGGTTTTCTGTATGCCGATATGGGCTGGCGTACCGCGCCGCTCAAAAGAGCCCCTGAGCAAAACCAAGGCGGGAACGCCCCGGCCGACACCTCGCCTGCCGCGGGGATCAAGAAGAACCCCAAAGAGAATACCGAGATGCCGGATCTGCAATAACCGCGATCCTTCGGGCAGGAATACAAACCGGGGAGCGGATTGGCGACAAGCTGGATAGCCTCCACCCAACGCCGGGAATCAATCGCTGGATCGGTTTTGCAGGTGATGTCAGACTTACCCAGACCGCTGATTCCTGGCTGCCAACGCAGCGGCCTCTTCGTCCGTCACTGAAATCTTCCCTGCGAGTGTAAGCCATTTTTGATATTTGCGTATGGAACCACGCTGTGCTCAGGCTCCATGGATGATAACCGGCCGATCCAATTACTTCTCAGCGATGCATCTTGATTGGCTTTCGCTGCGAGCCACTCCGCCCGCTCCCGCGTCAAGCCGATAAGGCAAGTGCCAGCGAAGTCCGCAGGCACATCCACGGTGGTATCGAACACGGCCCATGTGTTGGTCGGTTCCTGAACGGGCAAAAACCTCATAACAGCACCTGCTAATATGCAGTACAAACTTACGGACGGAGCATTGTTCCGGCATCAACCAAACGAAGGAGAGTTTTCGTTTTGACACGTGCGGCGGGTTGAGCCTCGGGCGGGCAAATTGGTCCATACCTTCTGCATCGCGGCTGCGACGTCGCCGATATAGGGTGGCAGATATCGACGAGCGAACGCACCGGCTGATGTAGTTCACCGGCTTTCTAAAATCGCAATTCCGAAACCTGCCGGGAGCCCGCCAAGCGGCGGGGCTTTTGCGCGTCAGCTATCCGCCTTCAGTGCTTCATCTTGCGGATAGTCGACCTCAGCGTATCCCTCAAGGAACTGTCGGCTGGCTTGGGAGCGCTGCTCGGAACAAGGAATCCACCCTTCAGCAACTCTAGGGCGTCGAGTGCCTCGTCATCCAGCAAATTTGTCAGCGCCACCCCGTCTGCGAAGACAACCCTATCGTCGTCTATGTCGTAGACCTCCCAAAGCCCTTCCTTGTTTCTTCGAATGGCGTGCCGATGCTCCATAAGAAGACGCTAATTGAGTCTTGGAAATGTTGGGTAGAGAAAATCAGGGGTAGACCGATATTAGTAGTGGAAAACTCGGGCGCTCTCTGACGCGTTGCGCGTGTACGGAGGTCAAGAGTGCAGGGCGGCGGTCAGGCCTGGCAGGCGGCAGTGCACGTTCGTCGCTGGGACGAAACATAGGTGCGCCAGCACGAGCTGTATTTTCTCCGGGCATCGCCGACCACAACCGAGCTGCAACTTGCTACGATCAAAATGCCGGCCGCGCGTGGTCCGAGGGGATCAAGCAGCGAGGTCGAGAAACCGTCTGACAATCATTGCGGACACTCGGCCTCTGATGTAATTTAGGGTCTGATCAAGTGAGGAATTTACCGCTGTCGCGACGGCTTTTCTCTCTTTTCTGTCTCGGCAGATAGCATGCTCTCTAACGGACCTTGGCACTGCAAGCTGTGTTCTTGTGGTCGAGGTAACAGCGGTTAAGGGATTTGCCATGCTCCGACGTTGCGGATTCGTTGCGGCATTGATGCTCGCAAGCTTCACGACTTTCGAGGCTTCTGCAGTCGAACGAAGGGTCGCCTTTGTAATCGGTAACTCCGATTACAAGGAAATCTCGGCCCTTAAGAACCCGGCCAAAGATGTGGTGGACGTGTCCAACACGTTTCGAGCGGCTGGTTTTGATGTTTTCGTCGCCAGCAATCTTACAAAGCTGCAATTTGAAGATCAGTTCCGCAACTATCTTGCCGCCGTGGACGGCGCGGAAGTGGCTGTCGTCTACTATTCCGGTCACGGCTTTCAGATCGGCGGCGAAAATTTCCTGATCCCTGTCGATGCCTCGTTGAAAGATGCGGCGGACGTCGAGGTCCAGGCAATCAAGCTGAACGACGTGCTGCAGCAGATGCGTTCGAAATCGAAGATCCAGGTGATTATCCTCGATGCCTGTCGCAACAATCCATTTCCTCGCAAGGACTATTGGCTCAGGGACCAGCTTCTTACCGCCAGCGGCACCGGCCTTGCGCAAATAAGAAGCTCACTGAACACGCTGATTGCGTTCGCCACCGAACCCGGCGCAGTTGCCTATGACGGCGCAGGCGACCTCAGCCCATTTTCGTTGGCGTTTTCTCGCCGCGCCTTGGCCCCGAACCAGGAGATCCGCACGGTCATGTCGGCCGTCCGCCGGGATGTGGTTGAGGCTACCAAGGGCCTGCAGGTTCCCTGGGAGAACTCTTCGCTGATCGACGAAGTCGTTCTGATGCGTCGCAGCAGCCGCCCCTCTCTACCGCCGGTGCTGGAGAAGGTCGTGCTGTCGGGGGTCGGGCCCGTCGATCTGAACCTCCCGGAACCGGTGGAGGTCGATGGCGGATCAATCACCGTCAGCATCGAAAGACCGCCCGCCTTGGGACGCCTGATGCTGAATGGCAAGGTTGTCGAAGCGGGGGATCTGATCCAGGGCAAGGATCTGCCGCATTTGCAGATGGATGTCCCCAAGGGAGTTGGCGAGCCAGAAGAGATGGATATGCTGGCCTACGCCGCACGCGACAATTGGGGGGGCGAAGCCAAGGGCATGCTGGTGTTCCGGGTCAAGAGCGGCGAAGGAGCCGAGGGCGAACAGGTGATGGCCGCGCTCGAAGCCGAGCAGAAGCAGCAGGTGCTGCAGCGCGGCATTCATGTCACCGGTGCGGCCGAGGCGATCGAGAACCGGGACGTCGACGTTCCGGTCGGCGTCGGCGCCGTTGCTCTGAACCTGGACGTCCCGACAGACGATGCGGCGGTCAGCCTGAAAGTCACAAACTATCCGGCAACGGGAACGCTCTCCCTGCCGGATCGGACCCTGTCGCCCGAATCGAGCTTGACGGTCGGTGAAGTAGAGGGACTGCGCTATGAACCCCAGATCGGAGCCAGTGCACCGGTCGAGATCGCCTTCGAAATTCGGGCGGACAGCGCAGCATCCAAACCCGCCAAAATGAAACTGTCGCCGAGCGTTGATCCGTGCGACTTGGCTGCCGGCGAACCTCTTGACCTTCAAGGCGTTGTCCCCGGCCTGCTGCCAAATGAAATCGGCGCCGACGCGGTGAAGCTCTGCGAGGCTGCTGTGAAGGCGTACCCCGATGTCGGCCGCTTCCGCTACGAACTGGGGCGCGCGCTGCTTGCAGCCGGCAAGGTCGACCAGGCCAGGAAAGCCATCCAGCAGGCCGCCGACAGAGGACACGTGCGCGCGGTGTTCGAGCTCGGCTACCTCTACGCGACGGGAACGGGCCTGGCTGTCGACCGCAAGCAGGCCAACACCTTCTACGCGGCTGCAGCCGACAAGGGTGATCCCTACGGGATGACGTCGTGGGGCCGTGCCTTGTTCCATGGCTACGGCGTCGAGCGCGACACCAGCAAGGGGCTGGACCTGCTGCTCAAGGCGGCGGCGATGGGGCACACCTATGCCATGAACGATCTCGGCGCGATCTTCACCGAAGGCCGCAACGGCGTGCCCGCCGATCAGGCCCGTGCCGTTGCCTTCCTGGAGGCTGGCGTCGAGCGGCAGGACATGTATTCGATGAACCTGCTCGGGCGGAACTATCTGTCCGGCGCGGGCGTCGAAAAAAATCCGAAAACGGCGCTTGCCCTGTTTCAGAAAGCCACCGAACTCGGCCAGCCTTACGCTCCAAGCAGCCTTGCGCGCATGTATCGCGACGGCGTCGGGGTGGAGCGAAACCCGGCAGAAGCGCAAAGACTGTTCGAGATGGCTGCCAGGCGGGGCGACCCGTCCGGTGCCTTCGATCGCGCGGTTCTCGAAATGGAAAAGGGTGAAAAGGCCGATCAGGCCACCGCGGTCCGTTTTCTTGCATTTGCGGCCGCACTGGACACCCGCGACCAGCTGCCGGAAGCCCGGACGAACCTCGCAAATTTCGGCACGAAGGTGAAAACGGCAGCATTAAAGCAATTGCGCCGGGAGCTCAGGTCGAAGGTCCCCGCGTCCGGTTCGCTGGACAGTCAACTGGTCGGCGCGGCCAGGAGGGTCTGGGAAGAAGCCAACCCGCGTCGGGATGTGTTTTAATCGATCAGGAGGCAAATGGTGCACAGGACATTCAAGCAAGCAATCGTCGGAACAACCCTGTCCGGCATCCTGGCGGGGCTCACAGGCTGCACGTCCTTGATGCCACCCGAACCGACGCCGCTGGTGGAGACGTCACCGCCGAAGGTCGTTCGCAGGACACCTGTAGAGCAGAAGGTCGTCAAGGCCGCTCCCAAACGGGTGGTCAACAAAAAAATCATCAAGTCGGTTGAGGAAGAGCCTGCCGCGCCTGTCGTGATCATTCCTGCTTCGGGCGGTGGGGGCGGTGGGGGCGGCGGTGGGGGCGGCGGTGGGAGCGGCGGAGGCGGCTGGGGCGGTTGACCGACGAACATTGAGCGGCAGCCGGAAATTAGGGCAAGCAATCTGAATCCAGACCGCAGTCTAGTATGCATCCGCTGATTGGCGCAGCGCCTCGATCTCCGCCATCTGAATGCCCATTTCGACAAACGCCGAAAGAACTGAAAAACGGTCCTCCAATGCAACGCGTGCCAGTCCGGCCAGAACCCCCGCACTCACAGCGCGGGCGGCTGGCTGCAAGGCCGATACCGCTGACGTCTCCATAGCTGCACCATTGCCATGCCATCCTGCAGCCAGGGCAATCCAGGCGGCAGGCGTTGTTGGCGGCATTCCTGCCGCAGCCTCGCTCACTTCTGGGCGATGCTGAGGGCTATCCGGTTCGCTGACCCAGTCACGAACAAGCGCGAGCAATTCCTGATCCCTGCTGTCGAGCAGAACGGTGAGGTGGCTCAGGCATTCATGTGCCCACCACACCGCAGCCCGCTCGGGAAGCAGATATGCACAGAACGTAATCGCCTCCTCGGGCACCCGCCCGGCAAGAAGCGTACGGCAAAATTCGATTGAAGGCTGTTCGGTCGGAAGTGCTACCATGTCCCTGGAAACAGCGGGGCAGGCCATGAAAAGGTCCCGTGCCGTTTTGAATCGAAGCTCATTGGCCATGGCGCCACGCTTTCACTGGGGAACAATCGACACTGAAGCCCTCGACAGCGCGCGGGTCAAGTCTCAGTCATAGCAAGATGCAACTGCCTTCCACTACTCGTATGGTTGGCGTTTATTCACAGACAATCGCTTCGGATTTTGGTATAGTCCACAACCGCCGAAATCGGATGCTCAAGACAGGAGTAACCGCTATGCAGTTGGGCAGTTTAGCCTTCGTGTTTACGGTCGCGCTTTTTTCGACCCACGCTTTTGCTGATCCGCTTCAGAAATCAGAAGACATCGTGAAGTTTTTTGACAGGGCGACCGAGTTCGGCCCGACACGTGGAATTTGCGTCGGCACCGAAGACGAGTGCAACAGCAAGAACAAAGCAGCGCCGGCCGAAAAACCCAGCCTCGACATGCTGATCAATTTCGGCCTGGATTCTGCGGAACTCGATGCGACTGCCCGCGCTGAACTGGACGAGTTCGCCAAAGCACTGAAGGACAGCCGACTGAGCGCTCTGAACTTCGTTGTTGAGGGTCACACCGATGCATCCGGCTCGGCTGATTACAACGAGGGACTTTCGGAACGAAGAGCCAGGTCGGTAACAACCTTCCTCACCTCTAACGGCATCGATCCTGCCCGCATCAAAGCGACAGGCCTGGGCGAAGCCAACCCGCGCAACCCCAACCCATTCGATCCGGTAAACCGCCGGGTGGAAATGCGGATAAGGACTGAGTAGCTGGAGCGGGTTCGACGCGAACCAAGGGGTCGGCGCAGCAAAACCGCTTCCGATAGGACCACGTGCTGGCTCACAGCGCATTCTGAACGGAACTCACCATAGCCGTGATCGCCTGCTTGTATTTTTCGAACTCGGGCGATGTCTGCCGGACTTCCGTCGTTGTCGTCGTCTGTTGGCTCACCTCAGTCGTCTTCGGGCTCAGCTTCCGCCCCATTTTCCTTTCGGCCCAGCTCACGACATAGCTGGCGGACTTACCGGTGAGAAACGGGTTGGCTTGAATGACGGCCGATCCGAGCACGGCGCTCAATTGCGCCGAACCCGGCGACGACAGCACTTGATGGGCGCCTTCCATTCCCAGGAAATGACAGAGATAAAGCCGGCCGGCTGTGATCTGGTGGCCGCGCGCTCGAAGATAAGCTTCGCCTTCGCGCGCCAGATTGCTGACCATCTCGCGCGAGATGGTGGCGTCGTAACGCAAAGCGAGCAGGTCGGCGGTTGACAGTGTCCGCGCCAGTTCCGGGCGGTATGTGTTCATCATCCTGATCCAGGTCTTGGTTATGAACTGACCGGCGCCGGTCGCCGAAGAAAGTGGGTTTTTGGCGCGGGCTTTGCCGCCACTTTCGACTTGAACGATACGGTCGGTTAGCGTTTCGACAGCGGAAACGTCTGTTGCGATTGCCGTGACCGTACCCAGCGGATCGATCGCCTGCCCATTGCGATAGAGCTCGAAATGCAGGTGCGGCCCAGTCGAAAGACCGGTGGTGCCGATATAGCCAATGATATCGCCTGCCTTCACCTTCGCGCCGACACCGGCCTTGACCGCGAATTTCTGCATATGCGCATAGCGCGTCTCGCTGCCGTCCCCGTGCGAAATCTTCATCAGATTGCCGTAACCACTTCCATCACCCTGAAAGACGATTTCGCCGTCGAAGGCGGCGGCTATCGGTGTGCCCAGAGGCGCCGCCCAATCCACGCCCTTGTGGATACGAACGGTTCCGAGGATTGGGTGCTTGCGTGGGCCGAAAGTGGAGGTCATGACCCCGTTGACCGGGGTGACCATGCCGTTGGCGACTGTCAGCGAGCGAACCTGATCGTCGCCGCTAACGCATGCAAACTGGCCGTCGGTCTGCTGGAACACGAAACAGTCAAGGCTTTTTTCGCTACCCTGGACGCCAACATACAGCACCCGTCCGGCCGTCTCTTCCTTGCCTCGTGGCTTTTGCGAATAGATCAGGACCAGACGCTGGTCTTCGCTGGCGAAGGCATCCAGATCCTGTCCTCGCGACAGATACATGATCGCTTCTCCGATCACGCCGGTCGGAACTTTGTTGCGTGCTGCTGTCGAGTAGATTGCGTCGAGCAGCCGGTATTGCCTTTTGTGCGTGCCTTGCGCCTGTGCGCCCGAGTAGTTGAACAGGTCTTCGCGGACCCAGGGGTCGACACCAGACACAAACACCCCAGCGGCATTGCGCGTCAGCGTGCCGACAAATACGTTCCTGGCGTAGATCGAAACCTGCATGAGGGACATGGTTGTCGTCTCGCGCGTCGGCCTGAAACCGCGCATGGCGACGACATGACCTGGCTCAAGGCTCTCCCGATTGAAAAGCGCTTTCAGGGCTTCGCCCGCCAGCTTGGCGTCCTCGGCGGAGAAATGCGCATCGAGCGCAACGCTGTCCAGGCTGCGGTCGTTGAGGATCTTTACGAAAATGTCCTCGGTAGCCTCGAATCGTTGATGTTCACTGACGACATTTGCAACGCTTGTGTTGTTTTCGATCTGGGTTTTCTGGAACGCGGGAAGGGCTGCCTCGCCTGAATCGATTGTTTCGCCCCAACCTGCTTCGGCATCATCGGCATGCGGGTCCGAAGCAACCGGAGCCTCGTTTGGAACGGGCGGTGGCTGAACATCGTTTTGCAACTCGTTGGACGGCGCCGGCGCGGTCTGTCGCTGCGCCTGGAAGAATGCGAAATCTTCTTGCGTGGATGGTATCGTTGTCATGAACTTTTCGCTGGCGCTAAGCATCACGTCGGACAGAATTTCGATCTGCGGAGAAACGCCGGCCTGATCGAGTTCTGCCGGGCGCGGGATCACCTGGCTTTTTGTTGCGCCGCCGGTGTCGGGCGCAAGGGTGATCCACATCGGGTCGCCTGCGAGATCGATGATGGCAGGCACATAGACAGATGCGTCGGCCGGCACATCGTCGGTTCCCTCGACGGCTTGCAACTCCTCATCCTCATCGCCAAACGACCAATAATCGGCGGTGAGAAAGAAGCCGGCGGCGATCGACGACAGGACAACCAGGGCAAACCCGGCAAGGAGCCTGCGCCAGAGCCTGCGTCTGCGCAGGGCGGCGCGCGCCTGCTTTTTCAACCTGAAGCTTGTGTCGATACTGTGCGTCACGGATTGCTTCCGGTCAGAAAAAAGGTCCACCGCACCTGTTCAAGCGTATCGACTTCGAGAAATCGTGCGGCGATATGGCCGCGCTGCCAGCATTCATCGATGCCGCGTATCGAGAAACGCCGCCGGGCGATGCACATTTCGGTCGACCCGGTCAGGGTCGCATGGCCAAAAACGTCCGTCGCATAGATGTAAATGTAGCGGTTGGTGAGTTCCTCGCGGATGACGTTCACGCACTGATTTGCGCCGATGGTCCACCAGCCATCGGTCTGGTCCGCATTGTCGACCTTTTGGCCGACAGCGAGATTGACGACGTCGAGCGTCTGATTGCAGACGGTGAATTCGGCGCGCGCTTCGTGGGGCGACAGGAAAGCCAGCAATGTCGCGCCCAACATCACCGTAAGTCTAATACGGCCTCTCGGGGCAAGCAGGCCGCGAAGCCAGTCACGCTGATTGTTGGGCGGGACAGCGGTCAGGAAGGAAAAACGCGAGCGGCGGTGGTCCATCGGCGTCCATGCTACCCGCCGAGCCGGAAGTACTTTGCCGTGGCGGAGAACTCAGATCGGTTGGTGTCGATCTCTTCGAGAATCCTGGGCAGCAGCAGCGCGGCTGGTGTCGGCGCGGAGAACGCCGCAGCCTGAATATCCTGTGGACCCGTGATGACCATTATGATCTGCGGCACGACCTTACCGGCCGCCTTGTCGGCTGCGCCGAGATCGATCGGAATGTTGAAGGTGGCCTTGTCCGCTTGCGCCAAGATACGATTGTCGAGGCTGAATGCCATGCCCCTGTGGTCGATCAGCAGCACGCTGGAAATGAGGCCGCCACGCGTCACCAGCGTGCCGCCGATCGGCGAACCGCTCGGCACCGTCGTTCGATCGAGAACAAGCCGCGGCTTGTCAGCCGGCATCTGGTCCAGAAAGCGCAGAAAATTGGTGACTTCGCATTGAGCCGGTTCAATGAGGCGGACACTGATGTCCGGTTCGACATGGAACCTTGCCTGGAAATCGGACAACATTCGTTCGAACGGCTGGACCTCTGTGCCCAATCCTTCGATCGCGACGGCGGTCTCGGTTGCCGACGTCAACGTCGCATAGAAACAGTCGCCGCCGTTGAAGTCGCGCACCCAGGAGACCCGTTGCGCAGCGTGGTCAAGGGCATTTTTCGGCGGCAGTTTCAGGTCCGGTTTCGGCACGTTCAAGGCAACAGTGGCTTCGCCCGGCTGTTTGCCTGGCGCCGGCTCGTACCGCTGCCGTTTTGCGCTCGCGTCATCCGTCTGCTCTGCGGCCCGCGCGTGCTGGCTGGCCGGCTGATCGGGCTTCCGGCTCTCCATCATTTCGGGCTGGACCGCTGCGGGCGGCGGTGCCTTGTCGGCCGGCGGCTTGGGCGCGACCTGGATGCGCGGCGCAACCGGCTCCGGGGGTTCCTCGGTTGGCGAAAGGACTTCGGCGGGCCGTGTCGGCTCCAACTTTTGATCCGCCGCGGTATCTGCCCGATTTTCAGCTGGCGATGGCGCCTCGGCTGCCGCCGGCTCCGAGGTCTCCTCGGATGCCGCCCGCTCCGGGGTTTCCTCGGTTGGCGAGAGGACTTCGGCGGGCCGCGTCGGCTCCAACCTTTGATCCGCCGCGGCATCCGGCCAATTTTCAGCCGGCGGCTGCGCTTCGGCTGCCGCCGGCTCCGAGGTTTCCGCGGATGCCGCCGGCTCCGAGGTTTCCGCGGATGCCGCCGGCTCCGAGGTTTCTTCGGATGGTGAGAGGATTTCGGCGGGCCGTGTCGGCTCCAACTTTTGATCCGCCGCGGCACCTGCCTGACTTTCAGCTGGCGGCGCAGTGGCTTCTGTTTGTGACTGCTCAGGTAGAACTGCCTTTGCCGGCTCATCGCCCGGCGAATTTGCAGCAATGTCCGTCGGGGTCGGTTTTGATGCGTTTGGCGACAAAAACGCTGTGTCGCCGGCGGTCGGCGTGGAAGGCGTCATCAGGCCGCTGAGATAAACGCCTGCACCCGACGCGACAGCTAATGTCGCCAAGGCAGCGATCGCGATCGATCGGGTCCTGGCGGACTTTGCAGGGGCCTTTGGCAAGATCGCCCGAGCAGGACCGGCAGCTGGCGAAGGCCTTGGTTCGGACAGATGCGCCGGCCGGACATGCGGAACGAAGCGCTGTTCACCGGGAGCCGCCGGAGGCTGACTTGGGAGCTTGGGGCCAGGCGCGGCGGTTCCCCCCGTTCGCAGCGTCCGATCGCGCGGTGTGATCGACGTTGGCGGCTTTGTCTCCTCGTCCGTGTCGTCACGTGTCGCCCTGGCGATGCCCGCCATGCTGATCGGCCGGTCTTGTGGATCCGGCTGCAGCATGGCTTCAACAATTCCACGAAAATCGGCATCGATGTCGGATAGGTCCGGAACGGTTCGGCGTTTTTCGACGATCTCGAACTGGGAGCCGCCCATGTCGATCGGTTTCCCGCGCAGAGCAGCGGCCAGCACCAACCCCAGGCTGTAGATGTCGGATTGCTCGCTGACGTCGCCGCTGTACAGCCCGAGTTGTTCGGGAGAAACGTAGTTGTACTTTCCAGCGAACTTTCCGCCGATCAGCGTCTCTCCGCCGACGGTCGCCGACCGCGCGATGCCAAAATCGACGATCTTTGCGCGTTCGACCCGGCCTCCTGGCAGGATGATATTATCCGGAGAGAGGTCGCGGTGTATTGCGCCCGCCTGGTGCACGGCGCTCAGGCCGGAAGCCAGGCGATGGCAGAGCTTGCGCACGTCGTCCGTCGGCATCGGGCCACGTCGCATGACATCGAACAGCGACTGGCCGTCGACGAATTCCATGGCAAGGTAGGGGCGACCGATACCGGGGTCGATCGTGAAGACGTGATATCGCACGACCGCGTCGTGCGAGAGGTGATTCAGGATCGACGCTTCCTTGCGAAACAGGGACAGGATCGTCTGATCCCGGGCGAACTCGGGCAAGACAATCTTGATCGCGACTTGATCGCCAGTCTGGATGTTGTGGCCACGATAGACTTCGCCCATGCCACCGAATGCGATCCGCTCGTCTAGTTCATAGATGCCGCTGAGTTGTGTGCCCACGGCTGTGGTGGCCACGTTAGGCGATATCCGCGTCTTGTCGTCGGCGCTCATCAGCCTCAACCTTCCGCTCTGGAAGGATCAGGATGGGCACCGTTACGCCCGTCTCCGATCTTCACCAGCACGATCGTGACATTGTCTGTTCCCCCGCGCGCCAGCACCGTATGCAGCAGGTTTTCGCATGCCGCCTGAGGCGTCGCCGACACCGCCGCCGCCTCGATCTCGGCGTCTGTGACATGCGCTGTCAGCCCGTCGGTGCTCAACACAAATATGTCGCCCGGCATGATTTCGCCTTGCTGGAAGTCAATGACGATCTCGTCACGGACACCGACCGCATGCGTGATGACGTTGCGGCGCGGCCAGGTAAGCGCTTCGGCTGCGCTGATCATGCCGCTGTCGAGAAGTTCCTGAACTTCGGTATGGTCCTTCGAAATCTGCGAGATCGAGGCGTTACGGATCAGATAGACGCGGCTGTCACCCGCCCACAGGCAGGCAAACCGCCCATCCATCGCCAGCAGGGCGGCGACGGTGGAGCCAATGGTTACTCCGCGGGATTCCGATATCCTGCGGATTTCGGCGTTAGCCCGGCTCAGCCGGTCCTCGAAGCGGGCGCGAAGATCCGGTGCAGAGCTTGCAATGCCGATCGTTGCCAGATGATCGACGATACTGGCCGAAGCGACTTCCCCGGCATCATGTCCACCCATTCCGTCGGCCACCACCCACAGGCCAGTTTCCGGCTCGACCAGATAGCTGTCTTCATTGAGCTCACGGACACAGCCTCTGTGGCTAACGCCGAAGCTTTCAAAGGGAAGGGCGACATTGTTCACTTTGCCACCAAGCGCTTCTCAAGCGTCCTCTGCGGCGCACCCGTCAGGCGCTCGCTCACGCCAGTTTGCCACAGGCTCGAATATTAAAGTATCGAAATCAACGCCGGCGCATCTGTTGCCGATGGACAGCCGCACCGTATTGGCAAGCTCAAAGCTCATCTCAAAACGCCTTTGGACAGCTGAAGCCAGAAAGCGCAGGCAGGAACAGAGGGTTGGGCTCCGAATTGGTCTGGATCGTATAGGCGACATCGCGTCCGCCGATCACGAAGCGGGCTTTCGTGTTGCCGCCGGTGCTGCTGATATCAGCCTTGTCCAGCAGACGCTTTAGTGCCCACGGACCGTCGAACTTGATCGCGGACTCACGGCCCGGCATTTCCGGAATGAGGCTCAGGCCCGCGGACGCGGACGCCATGCCGCTTGGCCAGCTCACCGTGCTTGGCGCGTTGCCCGCCTGGTTGCTTTGGACAATCTGGCCATCGACGTCGAGTACCGCCGTATCGGCCTCGCCATGCAGTGAAAACGGGGTAAAGGTGACACTGACCGACGGCACCGAACCACCTGAAGGAAAGAAGGCGTTGCGGATTTCCGCGGCCAGCTGGAAGTTTTTCAAGGTCGACTTCGACAGGTCGCGCCCGAAGCGCGCATCCTGTTTCCAGTTCCAGTCCTGGCCGGTCATGTCGGTCAGCGACGCGAGATTCTGTGCGAAGAACCGGTCCATCAGCCCGCCTGGAGCGAATAGTTTCGCGAAATCCGCCATTGCAATATCCTCTGAGCCATCGCTGGCGAAAGGATAACGGCCGTCGACCACCTCCTCGCAGGCGCGGGTGACCGTCTGGTCGAGCATCTGGTTCAAATTCGCTACCGAGGTTTCCGCGACGTTGCCGTCAAGCTCGTCGGCGGTCGCCGTGACCATTCGGGCGAGTTGCTTGGGCAGCCGCGAGACATTGGCGCGAAGTGTGGATATCTGCAGCTGCAGATTCATGTTGGCGCGTTCCATTTGCGAAGGGACGTCGGCCGCCAGTTGCAGGCTTTGATAGATGTCGCGGAAATTCTGGGTCAACGCATCGATTGGGCGGCGTCCGGCGGGACCGTTCACCAAAGCCTGGAATGATCTGAATTGCGCTTCGATGTTCGCCCCAGGATTCCCGTTTTGCACGCTAGCCGACCCCGTACCGGCCCGGCTTTGCGATTTGCCGCTGGCTACTTGAACGCCGATGCGGGCCAATCCCCCGCCGACATCTGCAGCCTTCTGCGGCTGGTTTTGAAGCATGTCGGCTTCGGCCTCGGAGCCGGAGTCTTTGCCGGAACCAGCTTCTCGCGTCAGAGCCGTTTCGTCAGCGATCGCCGTAAAGAGCTGGTCGATTGGCGACGTTGGTGACGCGGCAGCGGACAGTGCGATGTAGTGTGGCTTGTCCTTCAGCATCGGCTTGAACTTCAACTTGTCGAGAACGCCGTTCCACGCCGCCGCGAACTCCCTCCCATAGCGCTCGAGAAGTTCGGGACCGAGCTTAAGCAACTCCTGGTCGATGCCACCTTGCTCGCCCCCGCCACCGAGAACCCACTGGTCATCGACAAGCATCTGCGCAATGCGCGAGAGCTGTCCGAGATAGAAGTTGTTGAAGCCGCTATAGGTGTAGATACCGGGAACGCGAAGGCCTGACAGATCGCCACCATCGACACGCTCGAACAACAGCCGTGCTTCCGGGCCGCCTTTCACGGAGACGGAAAATTCATCCAGCGCTGCCGCGTATACCGCCGATTTCACCAAGGCAGAGGCACGATCGGCAAGGCTCATGCGTCCGAGCGAGCGTTGAGCGGCTTCGACAAGTGGCTGGTTGAGTTCGAAAACCGGATCGTAGGCGTCGTCCAACGCAAGCATGGCCCGCAGATGCTTTTCGAGCTGCGCCCGTCCCTCGCGGTTGTTTTCGCCCGGATACCGGTTCTGCTCCCAATCCTGCCTCATCCAGGAAACGATCAACTCGTCGTCGACCTTCGGCGCCTTGCCGCCAAGCATCAGGTAGATCTTCAGCGGTTCGTAAAGCGCGGCGGGATCAGCCATCTTGGCCTGGATCGACCGTTCGGCCTGAAGCAGCAGGCGCGAACGGAACATGCGCTCCAGCGCTTGCCGGTAAGCTGTTTTTGATGCCGAAAGAAGTCTTTCCCGCTGACTGAGCCCGAACGTCGCCTCGATCGGAGTCGGCAAGTCACTGGTGTCGAACCCAGCCGGCAGTTCGCGCAACTGGTCGAGCGGGCCTATGACGTTTTCGAGGTCGACATCGGCGACTGTCGTGCTTTTGAGGAGCGGGTCCGCCGTCTCGCGATAGCGGCTTACAGCTTGCGCTGTAGAGGCGATCAGCGACCTGTTGGCCGTAAAGCTCAGGGCCAAAGTGCCCAGAGCCGCGGCAGCGATCAACGCTATTGCGCCAAGACCGCCATATCTGGCAATCGCTGCACGTCGTTCAGCCGATTTGTCGTATGAAACCCAGCCGGATTCCGCGAAAATGACGCCGGTCAGAAGATCGTGCAAAAAGAAGCTTTTGCCAGTGCCGGAAAGATGGGCGCGAGAAGCGCTGCCGAAACTCCGACCGATTGCGCCCAGCACCTGGTCGATCGGCGTCCCCTCCTGCGTGCCCGATGAAAAATAGAGTCCACGCAAGCTGACGTTCACCTGGCTGCGGGCCGGATCGAATATGCTGGCGATGAAACTGGCAATACGGCCCTTCAGCGCACCAAACTGGGCTGGAAAGCCAAAGATGGATATGCGTGCGACCGGATCGGTCTCTTCCTGCAGGCGGTCGGCCATCTCCTGCGCCAGGCGTTTTGCCAATGCGTCGAATTCGGCCGGTGCCTCGCCGACCATGTTCTTGCTGCGATCGGCGGTCTGGAATGTCGCGCCCCATACTTTGCGGCGGCGCTGCTCGTCGAAACGGCCAAAATAATCCATGAAACCGGCGACAAGGTCGGCCTTGGTGAAGAGCAGGTACACCGGGAACTGGATTTTCAGTGTTTCGTGGATTTCGCGCAGGCGGCTGCGTATTTCAACGACATGGACATCAAGCTGCCGATCATCGAGGCTCATGAGATCGGCAAGGCTGATAGCCAGGATAACCCCGTTTATCGGTTGCCTGGTGCGGTATCTCTTAAGCAGCGACAAGAAGGCGAGCCAGCTCTTCTTGTCGCTCTGCGCATTGGAATCCTGCGTCGTGTAGCGTCCGGCGGTATCGATCAGCACCGCCTGGTCGGTGAACCACCAGTCGCAGGATCGTGTCCCGCCAATGCCGGCCACCGGCTGGGCGTCGCCCGAACCGGCAAGCGGAAAATTCAAACCCGAATTGACCAACGCCGTTGTCTTGCCGACACCGGGCGGGCCGATGACGACGTACCAGGGCACCTCATAGAGGAAATTGCCCCTGCCGCTCGACCGCTTGAGCGCAGCGATGGCTTCACTCATACGCGCCTCGAGTACCTGCGAGTCGTCATCCCTGTCGTCGTTGCGGGCGACTATCGTCTCGATCGCTTTTTGCGCCTTTCGCTTTTGCCAGAGACGTAGTCCATAGAAGAGCGTCACGATCGCAACGATCATGCCGATGATCGTCACGCGCAGCCAGACGGGTGCTAGCGGGCGGATGTCGGCAAAGCGGATCAATGGTCCGGCAAACCAGACGGCTGCCGCGAAACCGGCCAACGCTATCGCGCTGAATATCCGCAGGAGCCAACGCGTCATAGGCACTTCCAAATGGCCGTGCTCACAGTGTTTCCTCCTTGGGGATCATCACGTCGACACGGCGATTCTGGGCGCGGCCTTCCGGCGTCGCATTGTCGGCGATCGGCTCGTCTTCGCCCTTGCCATCGATCGTTATTCGCGAGGGATCGCTGAATCGCGGCGCCATCATCGCTGCGACGGCCTTCGCCCGGGCGATGGAAAGATCGAAGTTGGATTTGAACGGGCTCGATTTTCGCGGCGTCACATTGTCTGTGTGGCCGACGATCATGATCGGTCCAGGCTCCGGTTCCAGTGCGGCGGCGATGTCCGCGGCGATCGGTCCAAACTCCGGCTTTATCTCGGCCCTGCCGGACGGGAACAACAGGATATTGTTGATCTCCACGACGATGAACTTGCCCTGCGTGCCGACGGTCAGTCCGCCGCGCGCGATAGTCTTGGCCAGTGCAGCATGGATGCGATCGATTTGAGAGGGGATAGCGGCGACAGGCGGAGCGACTTTCACCGGCGCAGCCGACGGCACCACGCTGGCGCGTTCGATGGCGATCGGCGTCGATGGATCGAGCGCCAGCAACCTGCCGGCAAGGGCCTCGCCCTCGTTGGTGATGAAGACCCGCAATGCGAAGAATGCCGCCGTCAGCAGCGCCGACGCTGCGGCCGCAACCACCCAGAGCGGCAACCGGGGCGACGACTGTGCGCTTGACACCGCCATGCTTTGCCAGTGGGGCGAGATGTCGTCGCCGGCGCGCGCCCTGAAGTAGCGAAGCGTCTCGTAGACGTCGCGTCGAACGCGTTCGAGATTGTTATCCTCGCGCGAAAGGCCTCGATACTGGCCTTCGAACCCCAGCGACAGGCAGGCATGCATCAATTCAAGCAGGTCGTAGTGTGCCTCCGGCGCAGCCAGTATCTTGTTCAGCGCTTCGTAGAAGCCCGAGCCGGTGGGCACGACGTGAAAGAACTGTGACAGCATGCTGTGCTGCGCCCAGGGGTCTTTCTTGGGCCAAGGCAGGTTGCCGATGAGGTCGTCAGCGGTTTCGCAGAGAGCAAATTTTGAGATCCGTGCATCTTCTTCGGGAACACCGGCTTTTTCCATTGTCCGGTCGAATGTTTCGATCGCCTCGGCAACGTGTTCCGCCAGTTGTTCCGCCTGTCTTTCGACAGGCATAAGTCTGAGCTGGCCAAATAGCATCAGCAAAGGAACGGCCGCAGCGAGGATCTGATTTGCTGCTGAATATCTGATACTGTCCGTGGCATTCAGCAGGATGTCCTGCTCAATGCCCGGCGTCACCGCAAAGGAGCCGGTTGCCGCCGCTGCGCCTGGATCGGCACCTTGATAAATCACGGTTCCGGATGTCCAGCCCGGCGGTGCATGCCGAGCGACACCCGGATCGAAAACCGTTGAATCCTTAACCCGCGAGGGACCGGGCTGCCCGCTGTCGGGAACAGGGCCGTGAGGAGCCGGCGCTGATTTTTCAGCGCGGCGCGGTGCGCGAATGACGGTCTTGCCCGCTGGGCCGAAAGGATCGTCCTTCGAGCTCATCGCCAAACCTCCGTCCACGCGTGGTTGCTGCGTGTGCGCCACAGGGGGGCAAAACGGTCCCTGGTCAGGCGCAGGAAATGCGGGCGCTGCTGGCGAGGGCAGTGTCTGGAGGAAGCTCGGCTATATCTTTCTATCCCGCCGTAACATGACATGTGCCGCAGACCCCCAGGTCAATCAGCTTTACCCGCTGGCGAACTGTCGTAAGTGATCGTAAGCTTAGAAACGGTCGATTGGAACCAGATGCAGCGCTGCGAAAGGATTTTTCTTCGCCAACTACAGCCCGCATCTTTGGGCTCGCAAAGGACGCTCTAAAACTTTCCACCTGGCGCGTGATCCGTACCGCGGCCGAAGGTCAGCGCAGCAAACCAATCCGATTTCCGGGGCATGGGCCAGGCCCATTCTCCCTGGCTTATTTTTGCTTGTCGGCTTTGGCATAGGCTTCGCTGAAATAGGCCAGGAATATGTCGAGCATTCCGTTTTCGTGTGCTTCCTCCATGGTCCGCCATTTGGCGACAAAGGCGTCCCAAGCCAGGCTCTTCTTCGATGTGAATGACGTGGGTGGGAGTTTCTTGCCGATCGCCTCAGGCGACAGATCGTCAAGCAGCCGGGAGAGCGCAGCTTGCATGGCTGCATAGGTGGCAAATTCGTGCGTCTTGAGATCGCGGAATGCGTCTTCGACACTGTGCCTGGCATCAAGGTAGCCGGCTCTGCGCCGCGCAAACATGATTTCGAGGATGTCATCGGTTCGCGGGACGAACTTCAAGGGATTGTTATCGGCAGCGCTGATCATCGTCCGGTGTGTGCTCTTGGCCAGTATTTTCGCAGCCGCACGTGCTTTCAGCAGCAAGGCCAGTTCCTCGACAACCGTTCGAAGCACCGCGCCGATTTCGGCAGCAACTTCATGCGGATCACGCGATTGAAGCAATTCCGGCGAGATGCCGGCTGCGATCGCGATGTCCCGCAGCACCTCGTCTCTCGTCGAAGCGAGAGGCGCGGGCGGCGAAGACGTCGACACCGGTGCTCGCTGTCCGGGCCGTTGCTCTACCGGATTGAAGAAGGGCTCGCCTCCGAAGTCCAGCGGCCGACCTGACGCGACCGGCATTTCTCGTTGCGTCGAACCGTGCCTGCTTTGAGGATGACCCTCCGTGGTGCGCTCGTCGTCAATCGATACCAAGATGACGTAGCGGCCGATCAACAACCGGTCTCCATGGTCAAGCCGATGCGGGCCGGCCATGCGATGGGTCGACCCGTTGATGAAGGTTCCGTTACGCGAGACATCGTGCAGCCAAAACGCGCCTGCCTCGTATCGAACGTCGCAGTGTCGGCCGGAGATGAACTTGTCGGGGTCGGGCAAGGTCCAGTCGCAGGCCTCACGCCCGATTTCGAAACTGCGATCACGTGCTGAGTAGCCGGTCGACATACCGGCGGGCAGGGAATCGACATTGTTGATCTGCAGCCTGATGAACATTCAAATCGCCGTCGATCGCCTGCCGGGAAACTCGCCTAGAACACCCCATTATACCAGCAATTTGTGAGCGGCGGCACAGAAGCGCTCAAGTCGATGATTCCGAAGGCGACCAGGCCGCAGCCGCCGAGCGTCCCCTTTGGTCGCCGGAAGACATGTGCTAGGCTGAAGCAGAAACGAGCGGCGGGAGGGGGCACGACCCATGCCGAACGAACGTGCCACGGTTGTGCAGACGCCGGTTGGCGCTGACCTGTTGACCTTCACGCATCTTGTCGGGCGCGATGAGATCAGTCGTTGTTTGGCCTATACGGTCGGGTTCGTGAGCAGCAGCCCCGACATCGATCCGCTGAAGATGCTGGGCGGTGCTGTTTCGATCGAAGGTGAATCCGATCCGAAACGCTGGTTCAGCGGCCTTGTCTCCGAGTTTCGGCTGACCCGGATCGAGGACCGTCTGGCTTACTACGAAGCCGTCATCAGGCCATGGCTCTGGTTTCTCGGCAATACCACCGACTGCCGTATTTTCCAGAACATGAGCATCATCGAAATCGTCGAGGAGGTTTTCTCGAAATACAGCACGGCAAAATTCGAGAAGCGCCTGCAAGGCTCTTATCCGCCGCGTGAGTACTGCGTCCAGTATGACGAGACCGACCTCGATTTCGTGCAGCGGCTGCTCGAGCACGAAGGCATCCTGTACTTTTTCGAGCATGACGAGGGCAAGCACACGCTTGTCCTTGCAGACGCCATGAGCAAGCTCAAGCCTGCGCCGGGCTATGAGAAGGTGCCGTATCACTTTGAAGGGCAGGGCTCCCGGCGCGATGTCGAATACATCACCGAATGGATTCCGGGCAGCTCGGTGCGGCCGGGCGCCTATGTCCATACCGACTATGATTTCAAGAAGCCGGGCGCCGACCTGATGGCGAAATCCGCCCAGCCGTTCAGTCACAAGCTGGCCGCGGGCGAGAATTACCGCCAGCCCGGCGCGCATCTCGACGTCGGCCGCGGCGACAGCCTGGCCGCGATCCGGCGCGAGGAAATCCAGGCCGTGCACCAGCGCATCGCTGCAGTCGGCACCGTGCGCGGCCTGTATTCGGGCTGCACGTTCAAGCTGGACGGATTCCCAAGAGAAGACCAGAACCAGGAATATCTGGTGGTCAGCGCCGAATACAGGCTGTTCGATCCTGGCTACAGAGCCCTTGCCGATGTCGAAAGCGAGAACTTCAAGGTGATCCTCGGCGTCGCGCCGACCGCCTTGGCCTATCGCCCGCCGCGGGTCACGACACGGCCGATCATGCGCGGCCCGCAGACGGCGACGGTAGTCGGCCCGTCCGGCGAAGAAATATTCACCGACAAATATGCCCGAGTGAAGGTCCAGTTCCACTGGGACCGTCTCGGCAAGAAGGACCAGAACAGTTCCTGCTTCGTGCGGGTTTCGCAGACATGGGCCGGCAGCGGCTGGGGTTTCATCCAGATACCGCGTATCGGTCAGGAGGTGATCGTCGACTTCATCGAAGGCGACCCGGATCTGCCGATCATCACCGGCCGCGTCTACAACGCTTCCCAGATGCCGCCCTACGGGCTGCCGGGCAGCGCCACGCAATCAGGCTGGAAGTCGGATTCCTCCAAAGGCGGCGGTGGCTACAACGAGCTGATGTTCGAGGACAAGGCCGGCTCCGAACTGGTCAATTTCCAGGCACAGAAGGACCACAACCTTCTGATCAAGAACGACCGCACTAAGCTGGTGCAGCACGACCAGTCCGACCGCATCGACCACGACGCCAAGCACTCCGTCGGCCACAACCTCGACGAGGACGTCGGCAACAACAAGACGGTCAAGGTCGGCGTCGACCAGACAACCGACATTGGCAAGAACGATACCGAGACGGTGGGCGTGAACCGTTCGCTGACGGTCGGGTCGAACGAGACAATCAGTATTGGGTCGAACTCGACGGAGACGATCAGCATCGCGCACACGCAGACGGTCGGCGCGGTGCAAACCATCACGGTTGGTGCAGCGCGCGTCGATTCCGTAGGCGCTTCTGAAACCCGAAGCGTAGGCGGCCCACAAACCAATACGATTGGGGCGACACGGTCGGTGACGGTGGCGGCGGCGCAGAGCCACACGATTGGCGCGGCAGACAAGTGGCAGATCGGCGCGGCGCAGACTATTGACGTCGCCGCCGACCAGAGCTTTACTGTCGGCGGCGCCCATTCGTCGCAGGTCGGCAAGGCGCGCTTGGCCAAGATTGCGGCAGACGAGGGGATCGAGATTGGCGGAGCCTATTCGCTAAAAGTCGCCAAGGCGAGCAGTGTCATCGTCGGCGAAGATGGCGTGATGAAGTTCGGCAAGAAGCTGTACATCGAGGCGGCCGATGAAATCACGCTGAAATGCGGCGATGCCAGCATCATCCTCAAAAAGAACGGCACGATCAGCGTCAAGGGCAAGGACATAAGGCTCGACGGCAGCGGCGACATCGACGTGAAGGCCGACGGTAAGACCAAAATCAAAGGCAGCAGTGTTCACAACAATTGAGGGAATTGAGGGCCGAGCGATGGACGTTGTAGAACGTGTTGACGGAGTGATCATTGGGTTGCTGATCGGCTTCGAGGACGGCTCGCCGCTCGTCGTTTTCGTCGGCAATCCCAGCGACACGGCGCTCAAGGCCCGCAGTCTCGCCGCTCTCGACGCTTCCTCTGTCGGCTCGGAAGTGGCACTGCTGTTCGAAGCGGGCGACCCCGCCCGGCCGCTTGTGGTCGGACGGATAGTTGACCTGCGCCCCCATTCGCATCCCGTTGAAGTGTTGCGCGACGGCGAGACGGTGACACTGGACGCGCGCGATCGCATCGAGCTCAGATGTGGCTTGGCGTCCATCATTCTGGAGAAGAACGGGCGCGTCTCCATCCGCGGCACACAGCTCAACAGCCACGCGACCGGTACGAACCGTATACGAGGGGCGGCTGTTCACCTGAATTAGGTCGAGCCAATGCAGCGCCTTGCGACGATCCCCGCCATTGTTGACCAGCACGCGGAAGACGCCGCTTTCCTCTGGTCGCGTCGGTGCCGCGAGATCGACGGACCGCTTCTGGGCGAACTCGACATCGGCCGCATCGACCAGCGACTGGACGCCAATCTTGAAGGCCTGTTCGCGTCGGGCGAGGCTGCGTGGGCGGCGGCGAACGCGCGTTTCTCCGATTATCACGAAGCCCCAGAACTCTTTGTCATGGCGTGCTTGGCGCTCCATTGGGGACTGGAAAAGCCGCTTGCCGCAGTGATTGAGGCCGCCGCCGCGCTCGGCGAGACGGGAATCAAGGGTTTATCGGGCGCCATCGCCCGGACACCGCGCGAAAAACTCCGTCCTTTTGTCGCCAAGTGGGTCGATTCCAAGGAAACGATGCTCAAATGCATCGGGCTCGCGGCGCTCTGGCATTATCGCGCCGATGCCGGTCCGAGCCTCGGCGAATTAGCCGCAAATGGCCAGGCTGAGGTCCGGATCCGGGCGTTGCGGTTGGCTGGCGCGTTGCGCCGCCGCGATCTGCTCCCGGCGATAGCCGAGCGTCTCGCTGCCGATCGGCCGCCGGAGCGGTTGGCGGCCTCACTCGCCGCTTGTCTCCTCGGCGCAGGCCGCATGGCCCTGCCTATCCTGGATGAATTGCTTGCCTCCGGCAGTGTTCCCCCCGGTGAATTGATCGACATCCGGCTACTCGCCTCGGCGGGAACTTCCGCAAAAACCTGGCTTCAGAAATGTCTGAACGAACCGTCGTCGCGACTACCGGCTCTAGCCGCCATCGGAATGCTTGGCGACAGATCGATCGTGCCCTGGCTGATCGAACGCATGCGCGAGCCCCAATTCGCTTATGCCGCGGGCCTCGCCTGGCGCGATCTGTTCGAGGTCGATTTCAATGACACCGACGTCTTTACTGTCAATTCCGCGTCGCTTGGAAATCAGTTCGCCGAGATCGAGGATTCGCCGCTTCCAATGGCCGAACGCGCGACTGCGTGGTGGGACGACGGGCGGGGACCAGGCAAGCACGCCACATTCCACTCGATGCGTCGGCAGCGGCTCGCCGCCATCCGCGCCTCTTTCGAAAACCCCGACCTCCCCTTGGCCGACTGGCGGCGCACGCAGCGCTTCCCCGCATGGATGTAATTCAGCCGGACTTGACCTCGCTGACCAGCGCCGTAGCGCGCAATCCGGCTTCGGACGAGACCTCGCACATGGCGACCGGGCCGGGCGCATAGCCGGCGGTGAAACTGTCGGCCGCCACGAGCAGCGCCAGCGCCCCGCCGGCCGCCCCTATCTCGCCGACAGTCATTGCCGGATAGGCAATCGGCAAGATTTCGCGCCGTGTGCGATAGAAGCGAGACCGCGCTATGTTTGCTTCCCACCCGCTATAGCGCTCCCCATTGCCATTGCTGACGACAAAGACGATGTCGGGCTCTCGCGGACCATCGCCGGTCCCATTCAATGCACCCTGAAGCGCACCAAGCAGCGCTTTGCCCTGGCTGTAACGCTCCGTTAGCACAGTATCGGCTTCCTGAGCAAAACCGGCGCCGTGGATAGCGGCGAGACATGGCGACTTCGTATCCGGTCTCGATTGCAAGCAAACGAAGGCTGCCGCCTCTCCGGGAACAAGCCCTTGAGCATTGTCAGAGCCCTTCAGCCGTCCCGTTTCGGCGAGCCGAGCGATATCCTTGTCGTTGACCAGACTGTCGACGCCGCCGAGCAGAACGCGCTCGACGCCTGGATGGGCAAGCATTTCGGAGATTTGCTGAAGCACGCCGATGCTTGCTGCGGCACCGCCATCGAGCGCGCGCGAAGCCTTATGGAATGGGCCGCCGCATGCGTGCACGACGGCATTCAGAAAGCCAGAAGGATCGACTTCTTCGAAGGCCACATGGTTCCTGAAGTTCTCCGGCAACACTAGTATCAGCACGGTCGTGCGCGGATCCGCCGCCGTCGATACGAGCGCGTCCGTGATGGCGCGAGACGCCATGTTGACCAGCCAGTCCCAATCCGTGGTTCTCAGCGACCAATGAGTGGGAATTCGCGAGACGATCTGCGACGCACCCATAGGCTCGGCCAGCAGATACTCTTCAAAGGCGGAGAGCCCGGCGCGGATCGTGGCGAGCGTTTGCCGCCGGTTCAGGCCGGCGGGTGTCACTGCGCCGCCGCCAGCGATATACAATGGTCGTTTCATGGCAGCCACGCCGGGCGGTCAGTAATGGTGCCGTCAGTCCCGCGTAGCGCAAAATAATCCTTCCCCTTTCGCTTCGCCGCAATCAGCGCCGGCGTGACATGGCCGAAGACGAGTTCGCGCAGTGCAGGCCGGTTGCGCCGCGTCGTCACAGCCACCCGCGCTTTCAGCGTCACCCGAAATAAGTCAGGCTCGATGATGACCGTATCTGCCTTGAAAATTTGGTCTTCGACGCGGTCCTCGAAAATCAGGCGGATGGGCGCGACCACGCGCGGCAGCTTGAAGTTCCACCGGCCGTCCGGGGTGAGTCCCATCAGAGTGACCTGATCGCCGCCGTTGAGATTTGGAAGTTGCTGGTCCGCCGGCGCCGCGAGATTGTAGCGCGGATCGTAATTCTTCGGCGGCAAGGGCCACTGGGTGTCGATCCAAGCCTGATCATAGGTCCCTGCCAACGGCAGGCGCGGCTGCCACCCGCGCCCGAGCACCCCGAAACCGGCCGGCCGCGGCTTGTCCAAGGGGCTCATGAATGGCTCGTCCGGGTATGTTATGTTTGGCGCTTGCGTCTTGACTGCTGGATCAGCTGAGCGGGCATGCGCGAAACCCACTCCCAGCGGATTGCGAGGATCGGTCTTCAGATCGGCGGTGGTGCCGCCGTAGGCGCGTTCATAGACGATAGGCATCCGTGTGAATGGATGTGGCGCGCTATAGCTCCCGGCATCGTAAATGCGGTCGCCGGCGATACTGAGCACCTTTTGCAGTGGCCCGAACTTCAGTCCCACTTGCATTTCTCGAACCGGTTTTCCGTTCGGGGCATATGCGGTGCCGTTGACGATGACGTCCACGCCGGGCTTAAGCATCGCGATATCGGCCTCGTAGCGCGTAGATGAAAGGGCAGGATCGCCGAAAAAGACATCGCTGAGCGTCACCGGCAATTGTTCCTCGGCTGGTTCCAGGGCGGTCGTTTCCTCCGCGCCTTGGAAGCTCGCCGAGAAAAGGCCCAGGAAAACCTCCTGACCGTCCGCGTCCGGCAGCGCGTAAGATCCGACCGCGAAGGGGGTACGATTCTCCAGCCAGACCGCGAAGCTCATCGCTCAGCACCAGGCTCTGTTCTCATCCATGCCGATCGGCCAGTACGGCATACAGGCGATCAGGCGCACCAATTCCTTCTTCCTAGCGTCGATCAACCATTGCAGAAGCAGGGTTTCGGGATAGACGACCTCTCCAGAGCTCTTGTTGGCGTCGCAGCAATCAAGCCAGTAATTGCGTACGATCCAGACCACGTTGCCATGCGCGGCAGCGCCGGCGGCGCGCTTGTTGAACGCCTTGCGGATAGCCTCGTCGCGGTTCAATCCCTGCTGCTGTTGTGCTTTGACCGTGTCTGCCCACCAGGGCACCGCGATCTCGTAGGCCATTTGGATATCTTCCAAGTAGCCGTCGAAAAGATCCTGATGCCGCCCCGAACTCTGGGCGAGCTTGCGCGCTGCGATTTTCGCATCCCGGGGCTCGATGTAGCCCGGCTGGCGTAGCAGGCGGCGAATGCCGCGGTCGGTTTCAAAATAGGTGATCAGCGCCATCAGGTGATCTCTTCGTCCTGGTCAAGCCCGATCGGCACGAAAACGAAGCCGTTGACGACTTCGGCGAGATCGGGGGCCTTACTGGGGATGTCGTCGATCAGCAAGTCTATATGGCCGACATAGCGGGGGCTGTCGCCGAGGTCGTCGACACCCCATTTTTCCTCGGGCGACTTCTCGGCCTCCTCGACGAATTCGTGCTCGTTTTTTCGGTTCAGATTCTCCACCTCGAAATAGTGCGTGCGAAAGATATGCAGAAAGCGTGGGTGCCCGGAAATTCCAGTCGGCCAGATTAGTGAGATGGCATCGAAGGTTTCGACTGCAACGATGCCGCTCCACCAGGCGTTGATTTCGGGCAGGAGCGCGCGCAGTTCGGCGATGTAGCGCTGCTGGATGTCGTCATAGCTCTTGGCGATCGTGATCATGGCGCACCTAGCTTTGTCGCATAGGCTTCCGCCTGGCTTCCCTGACTGCGATAATGCGCTTCACAGTGCGGTTTGACCCTGCTTGCCCGTTCGAAATACTTCTTGAAATCCGCAAGTTTCATATTGCATCCGCCAAGCGCCCAGGCCACGCACAGCGGCGGCTGATGGTCATGGGTCATATGGCCTTTACCGCGCGCCATATCCTTTCCATGGACAGGATCCTCGTATCGTACGATCGCTCCACCGCTCGGTCGCGTCGTGCGCCAGTGAGCGCGCTTTACCCGCGCGTCGTCCCGCTTGCATTCCCAGCATGGCTTGTTGCGGACCGCCTTCTTCTGGGCCGAGGAAGGATCCTTATCCGGTCTGTGGACCTTCGCGTCGTAAGGCTTGCTCGGACAGGGGCCGGGTGCGATACCCTTGCGTCTCAGCAGCGCCTTGAAGGTATTGATCGCTGTCTGGTCGATGCAGTTGGGTAGATCGCTGGCCGTGTTCTGAGCCATCATGTCGCCGTGGCGATCGACCCCCTTGCCCTCCGCCTTGACCGTGAACGACCACAGTTTGAAGACGCCCTTGCCTTTGATCTTGTGTGTGATGACGCCTGCACCAAGACCCTGGGTCGCCGGCTCGTTGCCGGTGCTGGTCGAAATCTCCGAAGAATTCTCGATCGCCGTCGGCTCGCCGTCGATCTTGACGCTTTTGGTACCCTTCGACAGGTCGGAAGAGGACAGCATATTGACATAGGGCACCGGAACCGGGCCCGCCGGCGGCGATGGCGGCGACAGACAGACATCGCCGGGCGCGATGCCCTTGCCATTGCTGCCCTTGTGGAAGAAGCCCATGTTCTCGGCGAAGACGGTGATGGCCATGATCAGCTTTCCTCTGCCGGCAGAGGCACGGTACGCATAACGGGCAGGCCGTTGTCGGCCAGATCATGAATGTCTTTGAAATGGCATTCGTGCACGTTCCAGCCGTCGCACCAGAAGACGATCTTGGGCTCCGCGTGGTTGGCCGGCGGCGGCTGAACCGCGTTGATCCGCTCGGTAACCATGGCACTCGTCCAGTAGTGCGACACCGAGTCACCTGCGATCTTGGACACCGCATCGAACCATTCGTCTTCCATGCGGGGCGGGCGTCCGACGGCGGCGACCACGAATGGATATCTACGCCCGACGCGATCCTCGCTCATCCGCCACGCGCCAGCACAAGGCCTATCGCAGAAAATGCCAGCGGGCGCAGTGAAGCGCCATACGCGTGAGTCGAGATCTCCCTCATCCGGCCGCGCCCGCAATTCCATCGACATCCAGCGGTCCCAGCGGTCGATGAAAGTCCGCGGCAGGTTCCAGGCGACAAAGTCGCCCGTCGCCGGGATCTTGCCAAAAAATCCGGTGGTCATATCTGCGGCGGACATGAGAACTTCTTGAACATCTGCAGGTTGTAAGGGTTCTCGACGCTTGCCGCCTTAAGCTCGAAATCGGCGTACATGCCTTGCGTGCCCAGTCGCAGGCTGTAGACGTCGGACAGCGAGGTGCCGGTGAAGCGGCCGCTGCGCAGCAGCCTCAGCCAGGCCCAGCTGCCGGTCTCGTTGAGCATGATTTCGGGCGAGCCGTCGATCGGCTGGAAGGCGAGCGAGATGACGCCGGTGCCGTCCTTGCCGGGCCAGGTCATCGGTTGCGGCCGCGTCGCGTTGTTGTAGTAGACGAGGTTCTGGCCATCGAGGTTGAGCGTCACGCGCGTGACGTTGGGAGACAGGTCCTTCGGTTCGAGCGTGAAGCTCATCACCGGGCCGGTACCGCCTGGAAACAGATCGTCGCGGATCCGCCTGGCCTGTTCGAACGCCGCCAGAGCCGCCGGATCGAGCCCAAAATCGGCGCGCCATTTCCATGGCTGGGCGGCGGTGTCGACATAGCTGATCAGATGATCGTTGATGAAGGCGTCGATCATCCCGGCCGGTCCGAACAGGCGGGAAAAATCGCGGACATTGACGTCCACGGCGCTTTCGGGGCTGAACGGATAGCGGTCGTTCAGCGCCGCCTGGCAGAACGGCAGGATGTCGGCGCGCCAGATGGCGTTGAGTTCCGAGGTGACCGCCTTCTGTGTCAGGCCGCTGGTGTCGCCGGCAATGCCGCCGAGCCAGTCGTCGACCGGATCGGGCAGGATCTGCGCTTGCCTGGCGACCGCTCCCGTCAGTTCGGCCAGCCCACCCTGCTTCTTGATGGCGTCCTGCGGGTCGGGATTGGCCGTGACCGTCTGCAGCACGTTCGAAAGTGCCGTCAGCGCCACCACCGCGGCATCGAGTGCCGGCGGCTGGCCGTCGACCTCGGCAATCGCGCCCTTGAGCGGCTTGAAATGTTCGGCCACCAGATTGCCGGTAAGATCCACCTCGTTGGCAGAGCCTGCGCGCGGCAGCAGTTTTGCCCCTGTCTTGGCCAGCTTGCCAAGCTTGCCGAGTTTGCTGAGCAGTTTCGAGCCGCCTTTGGCTGCTGCCTTGTTGTCGGCCGGCGCTTCATCGGATCGGGTAAGCTCGGTCTCCTGAACGACCGCCGTAAGCAGGCGCTTCAGCGCGGAGTCGGCACTCGAAAGGTCCTTGAGGTTCTCGCTGGCGACATTCAGGTCGGCCAATGGCGCGAGCCTGATATCGCGCAGGATGCTGTCCCATTGTGCGATGTAGTCTTCGTAATAGAGTTTTAGAATATCCTCGGACAGCGCCGAGACGGAGGTTTCGGAATTTTCCGAACAGCCTCCGGCAAAGACCGCCCGATCCAGCGCCGCCTGGGCGGCGACATCCTCGACCCGGTCGAGAATGGCATCATGGAAGCCGGAATAGGTGAACGCGCCCGAAATGCCGACGCGCAGCGTCTTGTCGGAACGCCGTGCAAAAACCTTGGCGCCGTTGGGACCGGCAAAATTCGCTGGAATCCATTCCTTGAGCCCGGCCACCGCCGGATCGGCCAGCAGCTGTCTGTAGGCACGCGCAGGCAGCGAAATCGTGCAAACTGTTTTCAGCGCCTCGGCAACCAGCGCCTGATCCGCGGCGATGTAGCTGTCATCGACCGCCATGCGGCGGATCGCGGCAAGCTGGTGCTCTTCCGCGTCGGCGGTCGGAAAGGGCGGCGCCGGTGCGAATTCCGGCAAATCATTGACCCACCAGTTCTGGACGAAATCGGCGTCCATCTGCGACAGGCCCGTCATCATGCGATAGGTCTTCAGCGCCCCCAGCATGAAATCCGGATCGCGGATCTGCCGCCACATGGTCGCCTCGAGCAGAGCGACCATGTGCGGCTCAAGGACGTTGCGCAGCGCGTGGTCGTAAGTGTCGGCCTGCGCCCGCAGCAGCTCCGCCGATGCCGATGGTCCCAGCAGATCCTGGGCACTGCTCGGCGGTGCCGTTCGGGCATTTGCGACCTCGGCCATCGCATTGAGCGCGCCATCTATAGCGGGCTGCTCCACCGATGCCGGGCTCGCGGCTGCCGCGGTCAATGGCGCCTGCAGCGCCTCGAACTGGCCCGCCTGCGCTGCGATCGCATTGCGGTTGTCATAGTAGGACCAGGTGAACATCGCACCGGCCAACAGGGCGGCGGCGGCACAGGCGGCCGCGGCGCTACGCCAGATCCAGGTGCGGCGGCGCTGCGCCAGCGGATCGAACGTCCCCAGGCCGGCTTCCCTGAAGATGACCTCGGTCAGCAGGTTCTTCAGGAAAAAGCTGCGTTTTTCCACGCGCGCCGCCGGCATGGCCCGTCGCGGCGGGAGACCGAAGGATGAAGACAGCGCCGCGGTCAGCCGGTCGATGGGCGCCCCTTCCTGGGTCGCTGACGTCAGATACAAACCGCGCAGCCAGGCGGCTTCTTCGTATCGGCTTTCACCGAACATTGCCTCGATCAGCACCTGGATCGGCTCGGAAAGGCTTGTGAGCTGGGCGGGAAACCTGAAAATTTCGGCGCGAGCGGCGAGTTTGTCCTCGTCCTCCAGGCGCGGCACCAGCCGCCGCTCGAGTTCCGTCGCAAGGGTGGCGATTTCGCGCTCTATTGTCTTTGCGTCTACCCGCGCATCCAGCGCGAAGGTCGTCCCCCACACCTGCTCGCGCGAGGCCGTCGACAAGCCTTCGAAGAAAGCCTCGAAGCCCTTGATCAGATCGGCCTTGGTCAGCATCAGATAGACCGGAAGGCGGATTTCGAGCCGGTCGTTGAGCTCTGCCAGCCGACGACGGATCTTGCGGCCATGAGCCTTGATGGCTTCGTCGCCCTCTGAGAGCACGTCGATCGACAGCGCGACGATCACGCCGTTGAGGGCACGGCGGCCGCGGTGCTTTTTCAACAGGTCGAGGAAGCCCAGCCATTCCGCCGCATCGACGTCGGGCTGGCTCTCCTGCTGCACATAGCGGCCCGCAGTGTCGATCAGAACCGCGTTCTCCGAGAAAAACCAGTCGCAGTTGCGCGTGCCGCCGACCCCCTGCAAGTCGTCGGTGAGATCGATCGGAAAGTTCAGACCGGACTGGCGCAAAGCCGTGGTCTTGCCGGTGGCCGGCGGCCCAACGATCACGTACCAGGGCATCTCGCGCAGGAACTTGCGTCCACCTAGTTTGCGGCGCTTCAGTTCGGCCATCACCTCGGCGAACTTGGCGCCGACGGCGGCGACGTTCTCTTCGCCGGGGCTCAGCGGTTTTTCCACCGCTGGCGCAGCGATTTCAGCGACGAACATGCGGTTGGCTCGGATCGCCCGGCGCTGCGCGACGATCAGCCAGATCAGCCAGAAGATGACCAGCAGCGCAATAATGACAATGCGCACATTTTCCGAGGCGAAGGGTTCGTAAGCACCGACCCTGACGATCGGCCCGAACACCCAGATAACCAGAGAAAGCAGCGTGATGCCGATCAGCGTCCACAGCCAGCGCGATGTCAGAACCGCCCAGAGGAAGCGCAGGATGAACATCTCACAGCCTCTTTTCGACCAGCACCTCGACGCGGCGGTTCAAGGCCCGTCCCGCGCGGGTGCTGTCGTCGGCCACTGGATCGGTAGCTGCGCGTCCTTCAAAGCGAATGCGGTCCTGCGGCACACCGTTCTGGACCAGCATCTCGGCAATGGTCGCTGCGCGCGCTTCCGACAGCCGCTGGTTGGTGGAAAGCGGATTGGACCGCTGCAAAGGAACACTGTCGGTATGGCCGACCACCGTGATGTTTCCGATCAGTTCCTGATTGGCGAGGATCACTTTGGCGATTGAACCGATCAGCGGTTCGAAGCCTTCCGTCAGTGTCGGCCGCGACGACTGGAACAGTTCGGGGTTGGAGGCCTGAATGATCAGCCTGGCCAGCGAAACGCTCTCGGTGCCGCTTAGCGCGGCTCTGAGATTCGCCGGCGCTCCGGTCTGAAATTCCGGCACCAGCGCGAAATCCACAGCCTCTGGCGGCGGCGCGTCGACCGGTGGCGATGTGCGGCTGATTTCGCCGCGCGTCGGCGGCGGCAAAGCACGAACCAGCGTCGAAAGCTCGACCGCCTGACTGCTCAGTCCCATCGACAGCCCGAGATAGATTGCCGTGGCGAGAACCGCCGCGCCGAGCCCCATCACCCAGATCGGAACGATGAAGCGCTGCGGCTCGTCGGATGCGATCACGCCTTTCCAGTTCGGCGACAGCGGCGCGCCGTCGGCGTCCGCATCGCGCAGAAAGCGCGCCGCAGCAACGCGAACCGCATTGAGCGAGCGGTCGCCCGACCGGCCTGGCACACGATATTTGCCGCGGAAGCCGAGCGCCAGGCAATGGTATTGCAGTTCGAGCAGCTCGCGATCCCGGTTCGGATGCCGCTCCAGTTCGTCGAGACGCGTGAAGAACTGCGTGCCGGCGTCGACATCGCCTCGAAGCATCACCACAAGCGGCTGGCGCGGCCATGCGCTGGCGCCGCCCCATGGCGTGTTCAAGGCCAGATCGTCGAGCAACGCCGCCACCACCCAGGCTGCCTGGTCGGCGCGCTCCAGAGAGGTTCCTGCCGCCATTGCCGCGTCGCGTGCCCGAACCAGCTCATCGAGCAACCGGGTGCGCAACGCTTCCGGGTTTTCCGGCGGCAGCGCGCTTTCAAGCTCGGGCGCGAACTCGAGCAGGGGCGCGAATGCGTTGACAAGCGTGTTCGGATGCGTACGCGACCGTTTGATTGGCACCCCCGACAAGAGTGGCGTCATCGGTCGCGGCATCGGCGCGCCGGTCAGACGTATGCGAGTGCGTTCGCGATCCTCCGACAGTCCGAAAGGATCATCCCGGCTCATCATCTCACCTGTTTACCGAATAGCAGTCCACCTGCGGCTCGCTCGGCAGTACACCCGACACGCCGATGACGAAGCCAGGGGCGTCGAGCAGCGAGGCCCAGTGCTCGCTTTTCTGATCCAGCTCGAGGCACAGCCGATCGCCATCGTAGGGGATTTCGCGGGGCTGGGAATGAAGCGGTTTCAGTGGAATGCCGGGTAGACGGGATTTCCACAGGCCCTCGAACTGATCGGCCGAACCGACAGTCGCCTGGTTGACGAAAATCTTGCGCAAGGCGTCTTCCGACAGCTCGGAGCCGACCCGGATGACGATCCGGCTGGCCACCAGCAGCTTCGGGTTGTCGATGCGGATTTTCCAGACATTGGTCGAATGCCGCATGACAGGTAGTGCGCGTGATTTAGGCTCGATGTAACGCAGGCTCAGGATGAGTGAGCGCAAGGCGTCCGCCAGCGCCGAATAGGCGGGGCCGGGCGCCATGTGATCGTAGGCCGGCAACTCGCTCAGCCGCCGCGCGCTCGAGCCATAGGTCGCCATTGAACCGGCAAGACCGGCAAGCTCCAGATAAAGCTCGGCCGGATGGAAAACATCCTGCGCCAGCATGTGAGCCAGTCGCGGACGCGCCGCATTGGCGAGATTGAGCATCAACAGGTCTTCGACGCTGCGCCCTGGCCCGCCCATGACCATTTTGCCATGCGCCTCGGCGATTTGGTCGAGGCCGGTGACAACTTCCAAAAGCAACTGGCGGTACCAGGCCACCGCTCCGGTAACCAGTGTCGGCGGCAGGAACGTCTCATCCAGGGAGACGCCACCATCGGCTCGAACCCCTTTGATGTCGGCTATCGGCAGGGCGGTGTAGCCACCAACCGATTTTCCGGGTGCAAGCAGCAGCGCCTGCGGACGGGCGATTTCGATTTCTTCGGGATCCGAACCGCCCTGGACGGCGTCGCGGACCGAAACGATGCGCCCATGATAGCGCGCGCCGGTGGATGCGGCGTGCGCCGGATCGAAGCCGACACCGCCTGCAGGCTCGAGCGGCAGGGCGACCAGCACCGGTCCAGCGCCGGTATCGGCGGTGACCGGCAGCGGTCGTGGCGCGTCCATCAGGTCTGGTATGGAGAAGGGGGTTCCATCCGGAAAGATGCCTCGTGCCGACAGGATGGAGACCTGGCCGGCGTCGAGCATTGCCTGGTCCAGCGTCAGCTGCTGAAAGCCGAACGTATGGAGCTGCCCGGCCTGCAACGCGCCGCGCACAGTCGCCTCGAAAAAGCGATCCTGCTGCTGAAAATGCTGGGTCCGGAGAAACAGGCCTTCGGACCACAGCACCCTGTTTGCATCGCTCATGCCGCTACTTCCTGCATTGAGCACCCCTTGCCCTGGCCGCTAGGCGGAAATGCCGCCGCTGCCAAGCGTGACGTTGACGGTTACTTTTGACCCCGGCGACACCGACTTGGTTGTACGCCAGTTCCGGCCGCCGGGCTCGCGAACGAGGGCAACGAAGCCCAGCGCAGCCGCGTCCGGCTCGACCGTGATGGTTTTGGATGCGGTCTTTCCAGGTCCGATGGAGATCTGGTCGGATCCAATGAGGTCGCCTCCGAGTGCGGAGCCGGCATCCCCCTGCAGCGCGAAATAATCGGCCGAGTTGAATTTACCGGTGCTGCGCAGCCGCATCACGAGGACTGTCACGGGCCGGTCGCCGCCACCTGGTCCCGGGTTCATGCCGGCCGCGCCGGTCAAGTTGACGGTGACCGCGGATGGTTTCGGCGGACCGCTCTGGCAAGCCGCAAGCAGCCCGGTTGCGCCCAGGGCAACGATAAATTCGCGGCGATCGATCATTTTTCACTCCTCCTCATATGCATCCCGAAAATCAGCGCCGATTTCGCCGAGGAAGCTCGATTCCGCACTCTGGGCGATTTCACGATGGCGTTTCTGGTATAGCTCCCACAGCTTGGCGCTGCGCCCGCCCGAAAGCAGGGTGCCGATCGCCGAACTCGACTTGAGCTCTTCCTCGATCGCTGCCGGGTCAAAACGGTCAATCATCCGCCGCAAGGCGGACTGCACGCCTCGCCAGGCGCGCACGTGATGTTGCGCGAGATCGCGGACCGCGTCGGCGATTGCCGCTTCGCCGGCCAGAAATCCGGGGCTGCGCTCCGCGATAAGGGTCACGATGGCGTCGTCGACCGTTGGCAGAAACTTGAGCGGATTGACTTCAGAGGCCCCCACCACCGTCTGAGCGACGCGAGCGTTTCCCTTTTCCTCGGCTCGCTTGCGCAGCAACTGCATCAGGCCTTCCATCATGCGCCGATACTCGCGACCGAATTTCTCCATTTCCGCGACGCTGTCGCGTCCAGGAAAATCGGCTTCCTCGATGCCCATGCCACGCAAGAAGGCGGTGCGAAGGGCCATGTTCGCCTGTTGCGCCGCTGCCGGGGAGGGGGCGGGTTTGGGCGCAGCGCCAGCACGTGGCGGAGAAGGGATATCTGTCGCCTGGCCAGGCAAATCCCAGGGATTGGCCGACTGCGGCCTTCCGGCGATGTGTTGGCGTTGACCGGTCGAGCCGGCGCCGTTTCTCAAATCGGACGAAGCGGCCGGCCCGAAACCGAAATCGTCATCGAATTCGGATGATTTTCCCGAAACAGGCTGGCCTGGAACGGGCTCGGTTGCACCGGAAGGTGTCGGATCGAGGCTGAATGGGTCTGCGGCGCCTGGCACATCACACGGTTCGGGATAGGCGCCATTGGGCGCCGGCGTCGATACCGGGTCGAGGCTGAACGGGTCGTCGAAGGCGGGCGAACTGCGCTGGTTGGCGCGCTCGAACGCTCCTGGGATGGGCTGCTCGAACGGGTTCGGCAGATCGGCGGGACGCGGTCGTCGCGGCTCCTCCTCGACCGTGGCTGAAAAGAAATCATCGCGGCCGATGCTTACCGGCGCTCGTGATGCCGGCGGCGACCGTTCCGCGAACGATTGGCTGGCTGGCGGTGCTTGAGCGGCCGACGTCTGCAGATCGACGCCTACGATGTAGTCGCCCAGCCTCAGCCGCATGCCGTTCTGAAGACGGACCGAGGTCCCGGCGCCGAGCGGGCTGTCGGAGTCGTTTATGAACAAACCGCTGCTTGATGTGTCGGTGACGAAATATCCATCCCGCCCGCCGGTGATCCTGCAATGGGCGCGTGAAACGAACATGTCGGGATCGTCGATCTGCCAGTCCGCGTCCGAGCTGCGGCCGATCACCAGTTCACCCTCGTCCAGCCGGGTCTGCCGTACCACCTGAGTGCGTGGCCCGTGCTCCAGCGTCAGCAGCAGACTCATGCCGCGACCTCCGCCATTTCCGGCCGCCATCCGACGATTGTCCGCAGCCGCATATCGTCAGCATCGCCCCTTTCAGCGGGCCGCGCAAGCCAGCTGGTTCGGCCGAGCTGCACCGCTCCGATACGGGGCTGCGGCACTGCTTCACGCGCGAGCACGATCCGCAGATCGACATCGAGCGATTCCCCCACCATGTCGCGAACGGCCTGTTTGAACATTTGCAGACGTTGACCGCCCGGCAGGAACGTTTTGAACTCCTCATACCCGAGGGGGCCGACGCGGAGTTCGATCCTGCTTTGGCGGCTGAAAACGCGCGGGCCGATCGTCGCCCCGCGACCCAGCACTGCGTAAGCTTGGGCAAGGCGGGTCTGGAGCGTCGCCGGTATGGTCATCCAGGTGGCAACGAACTCCTTGATCTGGACCGGCACCTTGAACGCTTCCGCCAGGAATAGCGTCAGCCGCTCCGGACCGTCGACCTGGCTGGCGAGCGACGCCGCCTGGCGAAGCTTCACGGCGTCGAGAGCGGGATTGTGGGTGCCGGGAAGTCCGATTCCCGCCATGGCTTCAAGCATGGCTCTTACCCGGCCGCCGACCGCCCGTTCGACCTGTACCGCCGGATGCGCGTCGGCCCAGGCCCGATAGTACAGGGCGATCATGCGGTGCTGGAGAATATTGACGAAGTCCACGAACGTCGTGTCGCTGGTCTGCCGTGCGTCGGCGCCGGTGAACCAGCGCTGCGACAGACGATCGAGCACCCAACGTGTCAAATGAAGCGGCATCGGGCCTTCCGGTCCCATCAGCCCGAGATTTGCAACCGTGACCCGGGCCGGCGTCCCGATCTTCCCCGGCGTCTTGTCCTCGGCTTCGCGGAACGCAACCACGTCCTTGGCTGAAAAGCTAAGACGCACATGCTGCCCGAGTCTTGCCGGCTCGCGATCCGCGTGGCCGGAATAGCCGAATAGCCCGCCCCTTTGTTCGAGCCGGCGCAACAGTTCGAAAAAGTCGAAGGTATCATCCAGCTCTTCGACCCGGTCCAGGTCGAATGTGTCTAGATCAGGTAGCGATTGCCGGGCGTCATCGGCCATGGCACATCCTCCTGCTTCTGCAGCAGCCGCGTACGGGTCCGCACAAACCCGTTTAGTCCGGCGTGACGGGCAAACAGCCGTGCAAGCAAGGCTGAAAGCAGCAATGTGCTTTGCCCTGCCAGGACCGACTGGTCCACATGCAGCGTCACTTCCGTGCCCCGTCCGAAGCACATCGGCCCATCGATCTGCAGCCGTTCAATGACGGACCGCGAGTCGATGCGAACAATCGAGTGCACATTGCGGGCGAGGCTCGGATCGCCCCGGTCGGCATAAAGATCGAGCAGCGCATGCAGCGGATCGACACCGCGGCCCTCCTTGGCGAGGCTGAGAAAGTTGAGCGCCAGCTGCGCCACCAGCCGCCAGGCGAGATTGTCGGCTCGGGATTCGCCGTCGGCGCCCGCGGGCAGCGCGGCCGGGATAGCCGGCTGGGGCGAGCGCAACGCACCGAGAAGCCGGACCATTTCGACCGGATCGCCTGTCTCCAGCGTCAAGGTAGGGTTGTCGTCGAGGATCGGCAGATCGCGGTTAGTGCAAAGCGCCATGATGTCGAGACGCTTCAGCGGCCGGTTCGCCGGGCTTCCCGCCGGCCGTGAAACCGAAAGGAAAACGTCGTCTCCCGTGTATGAAGTGCGGGTCAACCCGTCGCGCCGTTCATCTTCGGTGGCCCGGCGAGGGCGCCGTTCGGTGGAATAGACCCAGCCATTGCTGCGGTTTTGCCCCAGGCTGAAGAGCTCCGGAATTTCGGCGTCGGGGCCCTCGGCGTCGGCGTCCTCGACGTGGGTCACCCGATAGATTTCGAAGTCCCGTGCCCGCGTGCGGTCGGCATGCAGCACTTGCCGGGTTCTGCGCGGATCAAGCTCGATGACGTTGCAGTCACGCTCGAAGAGGTTGATGATCGGCGTCACGAAAAGTTCGAAATCCGCCGGCGTCACATCGGCAAGTTCGGGTACTGGACGCCGGAACATGAAGATGATCTCGAGCCCGGCGTCGCATCTGCGCACGACCGATTGCAGTCCTGAAACCCGCACGTAGTGAAAGCGCTCGGGCATCATGAAATATTCGCGCAGCAGACGGTAGCCTTCGAATGTCGGACGGGTACGAGGCATCAACGCCTCGTCGTCGCTTATGCCGACCATTTCGGGTCCCGGCAACGGCGATAGCGGATTGGCCTTGCCCTCGGCTCGTGCACCAACGGCCGAGCAGGCGCCGAAAATCGCGTCGAACAGCAATGGCGCTTTGGTACGCCCGGCAAAATAGAAATCAAGCCGGTCGAGCGCCAATTCGCCGAGCCTGCCTTTTCCGGCCCGACCCAGCGTGATGCGCAGCGCCGCCTCGCCGCCAACGCCGCCGATCGGTGTTATGCCGGCCGCTGCCAACCCGCTGCGATCTTGGAAATAGCTGACCGACATGATGGTTATCGGCCACAGCGTCATTTCCTGCGCGGTGGTGAATGTGCAGCGCGTCGACAGGCCGGGTTGCAGGCTGGACACCAGCCGCGTGTTCCGCTTGATGACATGGCCGGCAATCATCGACTGGACCTGCTGGCCGGGTTTCACCACTGCCATCGCCGTTGCCGGCGCGGGCGTAACCAGATCGGGATAAAGGACATCCAGCACGCTGCGTGAAAACCGCGAACGCTCGGCATCGACTTTCAACCGAGTGCGCGCAGCGAGGAAAGCCACGCCGTCAAGCAGCCGCTCGACATACGGATCCGGGCAGGGGACGGTATCCAGCGAAAGATTGCGCGCCACGGCCGGATGCATGTCGGCGAATTCCGCCGCGAGTCCGCGGATATGGGTCAGTTCCTCCTCGTAATATTCTACGAAGACCCGATCCATCTCAGCTGTCCCTAAATTCGGTCCGCGCCAGGCCGTTATCGAGATTGATCGTGGTGCGCAAGCGCATGCGTTCCGGCGTCGGCGTCATGATCAGCACAGCGTCTATCTCGATCTTCAGGCCCACACTTTTGTCACCAAGGGTCACCGTTACCTTGGTTGCGCTTTCCTTGAGACGGGGCTCGAACGTGGCAAGGACCGAGCGGATCTCGCGCGCCAGGGCCTCACGATCAAAGTCGCGGGACGAACGGCCCGAGAAGGAAGGCACGCCGTAATTGACCACACTTCGGCGCACTTCCGGAAAATCGGCCAGCGATGGCGGATTGTCAGCGGCCTGTTCGCTTTCGAAATCGGAAAGAAGCGGAACAGCTTCGAAACGCTCGGTGTTGAACAAGGCCTCGATGTCGCGCCGCACAGCCTCCTTGAGGACGCGGGCCGATACGACCACGCCACGGCTTTCGATCTCCGCGCGGTGTTGGGTCTGAAAGGCCAGGCGATGCAGACGCCGCTTCTGATCGGGTGTCAGCTCCGCGTCGGCATCGATAAGCCGCGTGCTGTCCGCAAGCAGGGTATCCAGCCGGTCTGCGCCAAGCTCGTCCTGTAAGGTCTGGCGCAGCCCGTCTATCTCGGAGGTCACGCCCGGCAGGTCGTTGACGAGGCGGTCCCAAAGCGAGGGCTGGACCGCTTCGCGTTTCGCTCGCGAATTGCCGGTAACCTGTAGCTTGTCCGCGCCGGGCCGCCGCACCTCACTTGCCGACATAGACATCCATTTCGATTTCGTCATCCTTGTCATAGACGAACTTGATCTTCTTGTAGGCGAAGCTGACCTCCTCCTCGATCAGGTCCGCTTCATCTTCGGCCTGTTGCATGTCGTATTCCATGATCGAGGCGTCGGTCAGGGTAACGACCAGGTAATCGCTGGTCTCGCCATCGATGGTCCGGCGGGCGGAGAACACAACTTCGTCCAGCGCCTTGTTGTCGAACAGCGCCTTTTTCAGATAGGGCGAGGACTTGTCATAATGCTTGGTGAACTTGATCATCCCCAGGGACACACGACCGCGGCGTGAGAGCGAATTCGGATCGTACGGCGCGATTATCTTGTAATCGACCCCATGGACTTCGATTTCATCCTCGTGGCCGTCTCGAACGCTTGGACCTTTGATGTCCGGAACCTTTAGAAAACCATCAATTTTCACTGGCATTGTCTTTCTCCACCGCTTTCAAACAGAACAAGGTGTGGCTGCTGCGAATCAAGTCTTTACGGACGGGAGTTCCGACACCAGTCGGAGCGAAGCGTTGATGCCCTCCAGCTGGTAATGCGGACGCAGATAGAAGCGAGCATTGTAGTAGCCCGGCCGTCCTTCCACGCTGTCCACTTGGACCTCAGCCGCAGCAAGCGGGCGCTTGGCGCGCGCCTTGTCATCGGCAAAGGCCGGGTTGGCCAGCACGTATCGGTTGATCCACTCGGTCAACCAGATCTGCATGTCGGAGCGTTCCTTGAACGACCCTATCTTGTCGCGCGCAATGGCTTTCAGGTAATGCGCAAAGCGGGAAACCGGGAAAAGATAGGGCAGGTTGGCACTCAGCCGCTCGTTCGACTGTGCGTCGGGATCGACCAGCCGCCCGGCACGTGTCTCGTCGTCCTGCAGCGAATGCGCACCGATGAAAGCCGCGAGATCCGTGTTTTTCCTGTGCAGGATGGGCATCAGGCCGAGCTTCGCCAGTTCTGCCTCGCGCCGGTCGTCGATGGCGACTTCCGTCGGACATTTCATCGCGATCGACCCGTCGTCGGTCGGGAAGCTGTGCACCGGCAGGTTGAGCACCGTGCCGCCATTCTCGACGCCGCGGATCTGCGTGCCCCAACCGTAGAGCTTATGGCTGCGGTTGATGTTGACGCCCATCGGGAAGGCGGCATTCATCCAGACATATTTGTTGTGGTCGCCCTGCACCTCTTCCTCGAAGGTGAAGCCCTTCACCGGAACGGTGTCGGTGCCGTACGGCAGCCGCGCCAGCACTCGCGGCATGGTGAGGCCGATATAGCGCGCATCCTCGCTCTCGCGCAGCGATTGCCAGGAGGCATAGGCCGGGTTCGACACGATCATCTGAAGGTCCTGCGGGTTCGGCAGTTCCTGCCAGCTGTCCATGCGGAACAGGCGGGGCGAGGCGGCCGCGATGAACGGCGTATGCGCGGAGGCACACACACCCGACATATTGCGCAACAGGCCGACGTCGCGCGGATGGTTCGAGAATTCGTAGGCGCCGATCAGACAGCCGATCGGCTCGCCACCCAGCATCGAATACTCGTCCGTGTAGACCTTCTTGAAGATCGGGCTTTGGTCCCACATCTGGCCTTCATAGTCTTCGAGCGTGTCGGCCAGCTGTTCCTTGGAAATGTTCATCACCCGGATCTTGAGCTTCTGATCCGTCTCGGTGTTGTTGACGAGATACCACAGGCCGCGCCATGTGCCTTCCATTTCGCGCACTTCCGGCGCATGCAGAATCTCGTTCACCTGGGTCGTCAGCATCTTGTCGATGCCTGATATCAGCGACTTGATCGACTTGATCGCGTTGGACGAGATGGTCGTGGTGTCGGAGCGGGACTGCGCCGCCAGCGCAAGATTACGGACGAGTTGCTGCAGCTTCTCGCTGTCGTCCTTCTTAACCTTGAAATCCTTCTCGAGGAGCCCGCTGAATTCTCCGAGGTCGATGGCTTCCGCCTCAGCGGCAACGGCTGCGGTTTTTTGTTGTTCGGCCATGATTTACTCCTGAACCTTGTCGTCGTCGGATAATGCCTGGTTGGCGATCTTGCCGAGAAGCGGCTCGTTGTTCAGAAGTTGCGCTATGCGCTTTTCGGCGTCGACACGGCCGTCCATGAAGCCGAGCAGTTCCTCGAGCTGGCGACGCATCTTGAGGATTTCGGCCAATTGCGGAACTTGCTCGGCGATCTTGTCCGGCGCGAAATCACCCATTTTGGTGAAGGTGAGGTCAAGCGCCAGTTCCTCGTCCCGTTCGGCGCCTTCAGCCTGGGGTAGTGTATTCTTCACTCGGGCTTTGACGCGTGGCCCGAGTGCCTCCATGAACTTGGGGAAGCGGTTGGCGTCGGTCTCGACAAAGGCGCGGTCCAGCACCGATTTCGACGCTTCCTTGGTCTGTGAAGCGCCGGAGAGGTCGGCCATCACACCCATGACAAACGGCAGTTCGATCGTCGTCGGGCTGCCGTAGGTCTCCACGTCATAGGCGATCTGCACGCGCGGTGCGCGATTTCGTTCGATGACCTTCGCTTTGCTTTCGGCTACCATGGCTTGTTACCTTTCATCCTTCTGAGCCGTCTTCTTGGCATCGGGAACGCCGGCAAGAAGCCGGAATTCCTTCAGCCCCGAGGGGGCGAGATCTTCCATCAGTTCAACAAAATCCATATGCACCATCCGGCGCACGCGCCGCGCGAGGTGCGGGATCGGGCTCGACGGTTCGGTGCGGTCATAGAAGGCGACGACGAGGTCGAGGCATTTGACGACGTCGTCGCGCGAGGAAATCCGGTCGGGTAGGCTGCTGCTGGCGGGCTCAGCGTAGCTTGCCACACTTGCCATAGGATCGGCTCCATGACCGTTTCGAGCAGGCGTTGCCGGTTCCGCAGGCGCCGAAACTGGCTTCGCGGCGCCATTCGCGGTGGCCGAGTTTCGTTCGAGGGTCGTCAGTACACGCTGCAGAAACCGTTTCAGTTCCGGAGCGGTGGCGCCACCTTCGACGCGAGCGTTGAGGGCTGCCTCGACCGCATCGAGAGCCGCGATCGCAGCGCGGGCGTCGGCGATGAGCGACGTCATCTCCGCGCCGGCCTGATCGATCTGTGTCGCGCATGCGCTGCGCACCCGGTTCAACAGTTGGCTGTGCGCGCTCGCCAGCGCTGCCTTTTCGGCCGCGTTCAGCCCCGAGGCAGCCTCCAGCAGCATGACGCGCTCTTCGAGGGAACCCTTCTCCAGGTCCTCGCCGAGGACCGGCCCGATGCCGCGCGGCGCGAAAAACGTCATTTTCCGCAGGTCCTTGAGCAGGCCATCCTGGCTGTTCTGAAGGTCAGTCAGCGCATTGATGCGGCGCAGGGCGGCGTCGCGCGGCGTAGCACCGGACCGCAGGGCCGGGTGCATGGTTGCCCAGTGCTGATCGAAGGTTTGCGCTATGAGGGTCAGGCCCTCAGCCAGCCCGGCCAGCCGATACTCGTTGGCCAGAGCACGCGTAACGATGACGAGGAGGCGCAGGTCCCGGCCGTGTGGACGCAGATCTTCGGCCTTGGTGAGCACGGTGGACCAGTCGATCGGAACGGCAACTTCTAACTTGGCGTTCCCTTGATACTCGACCTTTTTCTGCTGTTCCGTGAGGCGCTCCAGCTCATGAAAGGCTGGATCGTTGCGCAAATCCTCCCCCGACGGATTTTCACCGTCCAGCGGATTCAGCCAGAGTGCGAGATCGATCACACCATCCCCCAGCGAGCGGCTCTTGGGCCGTGCGTGACCCAACGTTACCACACCGCGACACTTTACCACAATTTAGTTGCTGCTCAATCTTAATGGAAGCTTCCAGACCGGGGCCTGAGCTCGAAATCGGTGGTCGCAATTGTATGTGAAGGCATCGCAAAGAGCTGGACACTCCGCGGCTGTTTGTAGCCGATGGCGTTGGCTTTTGCTGGGAGGGAAGAAGTCGACTGGTTCGAACACCCAGACGCCCCGTCGATAACGCTCCTTTGTCAAGTCGCCCGTTATGTGGCAGTTTGTTCACTGGCAGATTGGAGGAGCAAGTTCGATGGAACAGCGCCGGTCGTCGCAGAGCGTCAAACGCAAGGAACTGGTCGGCAAGCTAAACCACCTCTGTTTGCGCGCCTTTAAGGCTGCGGCCGACGCCGCCAAACTGCGCGGCAATCCCTATATCGAACTCGTTCACTTCGTCGAGCAACTGGTGCTTTCCGAGCGCTCGGATGTGCAACTGATACTGGCCGACGCCGGAGTGGACCTGAGCCGGCTATCGGCCGATATGACCCGCGCCGTCGACAAGCTGCCCTATGGCGCCACTTCGATTAAGGAATTTTCCGATCACATCTTTCACGCCATCCAGGAAGCCTGGACTCTGGCGACGCTTGAGTTCCGCGTGGAGGAGGTCCGCGGCGCCCATATCATCCTGGCCTGCCGGAAGACGCCAGTGCTGGACGGCCTGCTATCGCAAATCAGCGGCGAGTTCGACAAGATCGATGCCGACGCGGTCATCGCGCGCTTCGCCGAGGTGACGGGGGGATCGCTCGAGGCCGGCTCCCCCGCGGCAGCTCCCGCCCCCGAAACACCGCGGCGGGCTGCGGGCGGGGATTCGGCGCTGGCGAAGTATGCAACCGACCTGACCCAGCGCGCCATCGACGGCAACATCGATCCGGTCGTAGGGCGCGATCCCGAGATCAGGCAGATCGTCGATATCCTGATGCGACGCCGGCAAAACAACCCGATCCTGACGGGTGAGGCCGGGGTCGGCAAAACCGCGGTCGTCGAGGGCTTTGCCTTGCGTATCGCCGAGGGCGACGTGCCGCCGACGCTGCAGGGCGTCAGCGTGCGCATGCTCGATGTCGGCCTGATGCAGGCGGGCGCAAGCGTAAAGGGCGAATTCGAAAAACGACTGAAGGCGGTCATTGACGAGGTGCAATCCTCAGAAACGCCGGTCATCCTCTTCATTGACGAAGCGCACACCTTGATCGGCGCCGGCGGCGCGGCAGGAACGGGCGATGCGGCCAATCTGCTGAAGCCGGCGCTGGCACGCGGTGAGCTTCGCACGATCGCGGCAACGACCTGGGCCGAATACAAGCAGCACATCGAGAAGGACCCGGCGCTCACTCGCCGCTTCCAGGTCGTCAAGATAGATGAGCCGTCGGAAGCAGTGGCCGTTCTCATGCTGCGCGGTGTCGCCGGTAAGCTCGAGCAGCATCACAAGGTGCAGATACTCGATGAGGCGATCGAGGCGGCGGTCAGCCTGTCCCACCGCTATATCCCGGCGCGGCAACTGCCCGACAAGGCCGTGAGCCTTCTCGACACCGCCTGCGCCCGTGTTGCCATTTCGCAGCACGCCACTCCGGCGGAGGTGGAGGATATTATGCGCCGCCGCCAGGCGCTGGAGGTCGAGCGCGCCATCATCGGCCGCGAGGCAGCGATCGGCATCGGCGTGGCCGACCGGCAGGCTCGGGTCGAGACCGGCCTTGCCGAGACCGAACTCACGCTTGCTACCGCGCAGGAACGCTGGGATCGGGAAAAGGCGCTGGTTGGCGAGATACTCGAATTGCGCGCCAGGCTGCGCGGCGAGGGTGTGCCGCTCGATGCCGTGGAGCCTCCGGAGGCGGTCGCCGAAACCTCAGCCGCCGATGTATCTGAGATCAAAGCGCCCGAAAGCGATGCGGATCAAACGGCCACTGCGGGTCCTTCTCCAACCGATCCGGCTGCCGATCTCGCGCGGTTGCGGGAACTGACGGCCGAACTCGCAGAAGCGCAGGGCGAAACGCCGCTGATCCTGCCGTCGGTCGATCGCAACGCCGTGGCGGCCGTGGTGCAGGACTGGACCGGCATCCCGACTGGCCGGATGCTGTCGAGCCAGACCGAAAAGGCGCTGCGGCTTGCCGCCACTCTGTCCGAACGCGTAGTCGGTCAGGATCACGCCATGGAAATAATTGCCAAGCGCGTGCAGACCAGCCGAGCCGGGCTCGGCGCGCCCGAAAAACCAGTGGGGGTTTTTCTGCTCTGCGGTCCCTCGGGCGTCGGCAAGACCGAAACCGCGCTGGCCCTGGCCGAGACGCTCTATGGCGGCGAGCAGAACCTCATTTCGATCAATATGTCGGAGTTCCAGGAGGCGCATACGGTCTCAACCTTGAAGGGCGCGCCACCCGGATATGTCGGCTACGGCAAGGGCGGTATCCTGACCGAGGCGGTCCGGCGCAAGCCCTATTCGGTGATCCTGCTTGACGAGGTCGAGAAAGCGCATCCGGATGTGCATGAAATCTTCTTCCAGGTCTTCGACAAGGGAATGATGGACGACAGTGAAGGCCGGCGGATCGATTTCAAGAACACGCTGATCCTGCTCACTTCGAACGTTGGCTCCGAAGTCATCATGGACCGGACCAGCAGCGGCACCGTACGGGCGGGGCTCGATGATCTCGACACGGCATTGCGCGCCCCGCTGTTGAAGGTTTTCCCCGCGGCCTTCCTTGGCCGGGTGGTAACCATCCCTTACTACCCGCTCTCGGACACGATGATCGAAGCGATCACCCGCCATCAGTTCGCCAAGATCGCCCGCCGGCTGCGCTTAAGCAACGATGCCGAGCTGGTGATCGGTGACGGTGTCATGGATCTGGTCAAGGCCCGCTGCACCGAGATAGAATCCGGCGGGCGGATGATCGACGCCATTCTGACAAACACGCTTCTGCCGGAATTGAGCCGCGGGGTGCTGAACCGGTCGCTCGAGGGCGAAAAGATGACGAAGGTTACTGTCGGAGCTTCCGAAGGAGGTTTCACCTATTCCTTCGAATAGCTCACGAGCAATTCTATAGTTATGGATCAAAATCTGACGGTTGATTCCGGAGTGGTTAGCAGTCCTTGGCCCAACTCTTCGGAAATGGCGAATTGCGTCAGGGTCTAGCGGACCGTCCCGGCGTCCGCCGCGGTTCATCGACGGTTCGGGCTCGATGGCTTAATGTGATAGCCCGCGAAGGAAAGAGCCATGCGTATCGAGTTTGTCCTGTTTGCTATTGCGGCCTTGGCGACCAGCTCGGCCCAGGCGGGGAGCCAATCTTCGAATACGATTTCGAACAGCTCATCCAACAACGGCGTGGTGCGCGAGCGGATTGTCGAAACCTATTGCGAAGACGGCTATTGCGAGCGGTACGTTAAGCGTCGGGTCTTTGTCGAGGATTGGAGCAGTGATCACGACCGCGAGTGGGACCGTGGCCGCTATGACGATGACGATGACGATGACGATGATTAAGTCATTGCTCAACTCAGCCGGAGACACAACCGACCTAGGTACGAAGCGTCAGATTTTGACCGCTAGCCCAGCGTTTAGGTCGGAGCAGTAGCTGTTGTGATCGATCACCCGGGGAGCATTTCCGTCAGCCGCGACCTCCCTTCCGGATGCAGGTGTCTTAGATCTTCAGGTGCTGAAGAACTCGGGCCGCTGTGCCCGCCGTCACATCTCCGGCATCGTCGATCCGGCCGAGCTTCAGCACCGCCCAGCTGTCCGCGATGCCGAGGGCGAAGGGTAGGTTCTGCTCAACGATCAGGATTGTCGTGCCGTTCGTCCTGCGCTCCTCCCTGAGTGCCGCGGCGATGCGTTCGACGACTGAGGGCTGCAGGCCCTCGGAAATCTCATCGATCAGCAACAGCTTCGGCCGCAGCATCAGCGCTCGGCCGAGAATGAGCATCTTCTGCTCGCCGCCGGACAGCGTTCCGGCCCGTTGCGACAGGCGCTCCCTGAGGAACGGAAAATGCCCGTAAACCCGTTCCACGGCTTGCCCAAAACCGCGATCCGAGCGCAAGGCGAGGCGCAGATTGTCGCGCACGCTGAGATCCTGGAACAGGGCCTGTTCCTGCGGCGCATAGCCGACGCCGGACGCGATCAGCGAGGCCTGCGAGACACCTGACATAGAAGCGCCATCGAGGCGGATGTCGCCCGAACGCAGCGCCACGAAGCCGAGGATGGTTTTCAGCACGGTGGTCTTGCCCATGCCGTTCTTACCCATCAGCGCGAAGATCTGTCCGGGCGCGATGGCCAGCGATAGGGCATCGATGATGGCAACAGGCCCGTAGCCGCTCGATACATTCGACAGCGACAGTTTCGGCGCGATGATTTTGGTCTCTGCCTGTCTTGCCTCAAGCATGGGCGCCTCCCGAATAGATCGTCCTCACCACTTCAGAATTGACGACCTGATCGACGCTGCCGTCGAGGACGAGCTTGCCCTGGTGAAGAACGACGATCCTGGTCGAGATGTCGCGGACGAAATCGAGATCGTGCTCGACCAGGATGGCGGCGAAGCCGAGCTCGCCGGTCAGTTTCTGCAGCGTCGCGCCGATGGTGGTGCGTTCGACCTTGGTCAGCCCGGCCGTCGGCTCGTCGAGCAGGATGAGTTTTGGCTCGAGCGCAACGACCATGGCGAGCTCGAGGCTCTGCTTCTGCCCATGCGACAGCAGTGACACCGGCCGGCCGAGCATGCGGTCGAGCCCGGTGGAGCGCAGAATGTCGGTCGCAGCCGCCGGCAGTCCAAGCGTGGCGGAGCGGCGCAGCAGGCTCGGCGCGTTGCGCGATGCGCGTGCCATGCGCAGGCAGTCGGCGACGGTCAGGCTGTCGAAGACGCTCGCCACCTGGAACTTGCGTCCGACCCCGATGGCGACGATTTCATCCGGTGTCATGCCGCTGATGTCTTGGCCGGCGATGGTTACGGTTCCGCTCGTGGCTTCGGTGCCGTCGCTCAGGCAGCGCAGCAGCGTCGTCTTGCCTGCGCCATTCGGACCGACGAGGCTGACCAGCTCGCCGGGGTGAACGTCGAGGTCGATCCCTTGCAGCACCTGCAGACTGCCGAAGGATTTGCCGAGGCCGCTCACGGCGAGCACGCGGTTGCCGGCTTCCGACCCGTCGCCGGCCGGTTCGGCGGCGAGGGTAGGGCTACCCGATTGGCTGGCCTGCTCTTCATTGCGGCGCGGCAGGACGATCCTGGCCAGTTGCGCCAGCCCGTTCGGCAATAGGATGATCATCACGACGAACAGCGCGCCGACCACTAGGTTCCACAGGAAGGGCAGGTCGCCGGAAAGCTGGGCGCTGAGATAATCGATGCCGATCGCGCCGATCACCGGCCCGATGATCGTGCCGCGGCCGCCCAGCGCCGTCCAGATGACGATCTCGGTGCCGAAGACGAAGCCGGTGTTCTCTGGTGCCACCACGCCCGACGCGTTGGCATAGAGGAAGCCGGCAATGCCGGCGACGCCGGCGAGGATCGTTGTCAGCACGATCTTCAACCACTGCGGATCGAGGCCAAGATAGGCGCAGCGCGCTTCATTGTCGCGAATGGCGACGAGCAGCTTGCCTGCATCCGAGCGGGTGAAGACCAGGGCGACAACGGTGGTGACGATGAGGCAGATGCCGGTCAGCCGGAAATAGCCCGGCAAGCCGAGCGGCAGGCCGGAATAGCCGACCAGCCCACTGCTCGATCCGGTCCACACGCCACCCGAAAACACCAGCTGCGTGACAACGATCGGTACGACGAGCGAAATCACCGTCGCATAGAGCGGAGTCGAGCCGTGGCCGAATGACAACCAGCCGACGAAGGCACCGAGCAACACGGGCACGATGATCGCCAGTGCAAGCGCCAGGACCATCAGCGCCGGGGAGGCGCCGAGATGGCTGAGCACCATGGCGCTGGCATAGGCGCCGGTGCCGAAGAACGCAGCCTGGCCGAAGGTCAGGATGCCGGTGTAGCCCCACAGGATGTCAACGGTCACCGCCAACATGGCGTAGATCATCGAGCGGGTCAGCACGTTCAGCGTAAAGCGGTCGAACAGCGCCGGCCCGATGATGACGACGACCGCTGTCGCAAGCGCCAGTGCGGCAAACAGCCAGACCCTCGCGGGGGTGGAACGGTTCTCATGCACGGGCAAATCCCTTCGGGCTGATGCGCAGCACCAGGGCGCATAGGACCGCCACCGTGATGCCGCCGAAAATGGGGCTGACGAAGGTGCTGACCAGAACCTGGGCGCCGCCGAACACGAGGCAGGCGATGGCCAGCGTCGAGAAGGACGAGCCGGCCACCATGACCAGCATGAACGAGCCGATCAGCCACGCGACGCCCATGTTGGGATCGACGCTGGTCAGTGGCGTCAACAGCACGCCGGCCAGCGCCGCCAGTCCGGTGCCGACCATGAAGGTAGCCAGCCGTACGCGCGCGGTATCGATGCCGAGCGCGCGCGCCAGCATCTCGTTCATAATCACTGCCTGCGCCGACAGGCCGAGCCGCGTTCCTTCGAGAAGGAAGGTGAAGGCGAGCCCGATCACCAGCGCGGCGGCGACGGCAAACAGCCGGTAGAGGGAATACCCGACGCCAAAGACATCGACGGTGCCCGACAGGAGGTTGGGGGTAAACTGCACGTCGCGCCCGAACCAAAGCGTGATCAACTGGCCGATGACAATGCCCAGGCCCCAGGTCGCCAGGATGGCGTCGAGCGGTCGGCGATAGAGCGGCCGCACGATGACCAGCTCGGTGATCCCGCCGAGGATCGCTCCCACGGCAAAAGCGATCGGCAGCGCCAGCCATGGGTTGAGCCCGAGGCCGGCCGTGGCCACCGCGCAATAGGCGCCGATCGTCAGCCAGGCGCCATGCGCGAAATTGATGATCTTCAGCACGCCGAAAATCGCCAGCAGGCCGGCGGCGACGATGAACAGGATCGCCGCTGTCGTCACCATGTCCAGGAGAAGCGTCATGGCAAGTCCCCGATCATGTGGAAGGGTGGCGGACGGGCGCCACCCCGTAGCAATTGCAGGCGCGACTACAGGTTCGGGCATTGTTCGCCGGGGTCAACGCCCTTGAAGATGTCGACCACCGTGACCGAGCCATCCGCCTTCACCTGGCCGAGATACATGGTCAGCGGAGCATGGTGCTGGCTGTTCATAGAGACCGTGCCGCGCGGGCCGACAAAGGATACCTCGGCGAGGGCTGCGAGCACAGCGGCGGTGTCGGTCGACCCGGCTTTCTCGACTGCGGCCTTGTAGAGATAGATGCCTTCATATTCCGCCACCGAAAGGTCGTTCGGCGTGCGAAGTTCGGCGCCGAACTTCTTCTGCATGGCGGCAAGGAAGCTCTTGTTGGCGTCGCTGTCGATGCTGGTGACATAGGAAGCGGATATGAAGATTCCGGCCGCGTCTGCGCCCATGCTCTTGGCGGTTCCTTCATCGACGGCCAAATTGCCATAGGGGATGGTGACACCGGCCCCGCGGAACTGCTTGGTCAAGGTGACGTTCGGCGCGCCGCCCGCTGTCGAGGTGATCACGGCATCGGCGCCGGAGCTCTTCAGATTGGAGATGATCGCCGTCCAGTCGCTGCCTTCCATCGGCAGGTATTCCTCGCCGACGACGCTGGCGCCCGCCTTCTCGATGTAAGCCTTGGCGAACTCCAGCATGCCGCGGCCGAAAGCGTAGTCCGAGCCGATCAGGAAGAACTTCTTGGCGCCTTGCGTCTTGATGAAATTGTCGACGATCGGCGGCACCTGTTGCTCGGGCACCCAGGCGTTGACAAACAAATTGGCGTTGCAGGATTTGCCCTCGTAGAACGAGGTGTAGATGTAGGGGATGTCGCCCTTCGAGATGATCGGCAGGCCGGCATTGCGTGCCGCGCTCGTCTCCATGGTGATGACCGCGTTGACCTCTTTCTGGAAGACCAGCGAATCGAAGGCTTTTTGTGCGCCTGCCGCACCCGACGCATCGTCGGCGATCTCCAGTGCGAGCTGCCGCCCCAGCACACCCCCGGCGGCATTGATCTCGGCGACCGCCAATTCGGCCGACTGGACGACCGATGGCGCGACGACGCTGTTGGCGCCTGACAGCCCCACCGGGATGCCGATCTTGATCGGCCCATCCTCGGCGAAGGCGGTGGTCGCCAGGGCGACGCCGGCCAAGGCGGCGCTGGCGAATGCAAGGATCACTGTTCTGTTTCTCATGGTATTCCCTTTCTCAGTGTTGATCGTACCGGGTCGTGCCGGCTTCTTCTTGGTTATCCGTAGACGTCGGTGCGGCGGTCGCCGATAGCGTCGTTGCGCTCGCTCAGCGCCCGGCTCTTGGCGATGTCGCCGAGCCTAATCGTGGCGATGAGGATTTCCTCGTCTTGCTCGCTGGCCGGGCCGGCGAGCGGCCAGCCGGTCGGCCCGACGATCAGGCTCCGGCCAACAAAAGGCTGGCCGCGCTCGGTGCCGACGCGGTCGGCGCAGGCTATGTAGATGCCGTTGCTGTGGGCGGCCGCCTTGTGCAGGATGTTGGCCATCGGCTCGAGGTGATGGCCCTGGCCGGGCATCGGGACCCAGTTGGTCGGCACGCAGACCAGCTCGGCACCCTTCAGCGCCAGCTGCCGGTAGGTCTCGGGGAACCAGCCATCGTAGCAGATCGCCACGCCGATCCTGCCGATCGCTGTATCGAACACCGGCAGACCGAGATTGCCCGGCTGGAAATAGAGCTTCTCTCGGTTCCACAGATGCAGCTTGCGGTAGGTGCCGATAGGGCCGGACGGCCCGCACAGCATGGCTGCGTTGAAGAACCGGTCGCCGTCGCGCTCGGCAAGGCCGCTGACGATGTGCATGCCGAGTTCATATGCCAGCGAGCATAGCAGCAAGGCACTGCGTCCGGCAGGGATGGGGGCGGCGATTGCGGCCAACTCTTCCTGGCTGTCGAAGACATAGCCGCTGTCGGCGAGTTCCGGCAGCACCGCCACGGTCGCGCCGAGCCCGGCGGCCTGGCGGATCAGCCGCTCCATCGACTTGAGATTGTCGTCCAACCGGCCGATGGCCGGCTGAAACTGGATGCAGGCCAGACGGAGGTCCGCAGATGCTTTCTCAGATATTGCCAAGACCAGTCTCCAAACGCAAAAAACCCCTGGCGCGGACGTCATCCGCGAGCCAAGGGCTACATAGCCATCAATGTGAAACGGCACTCCTGCCGATGAGCAAACCTGCTCGTGCTTTAAGAAGTTGCACAGCCGGGAGGCCGCGTCAAGGGCCAATGAGTCCGGCAGTCTGCCGCACAGGAAGTGGCTATTTAGAGTAATAATATCAGCGAGCTGTAAGAAACTTCTGATGCGGTAAATCTTGTCGGGCTGTCGGCTGTCCGGTTATTTCTGATTGCCTTGCGCGGAAATCCCGAAGCCGAAAGTCCGCATTGCTTCCTGTGCGGCCAGGATGCCTTCGGCCACCGAAACCAGGGCGACCCGCTTCGATGTCGCCTGGTCGCGGATCAACTTATAGGCGGTTTCCTCGTCGACGCCGTTCATCTCGACCAGCACCTTGACCGCCTTCTCGATCGTCCGACGCCCCTTCAGCGTGTCCTCCAGCTTGCGTACCTTGTTGGCCAGCCGCCCTTCATAACCGTAGCGGTAGCGGGCCAGTGCAAACTGCGTCAGCACGCCCAACTGCCTGAGCGGCTTGGTGATGACGCCGTGGGCGTTGAGGTCGATGATCGCCTTGATCGAGGTTGGGCTTTCATAGGTGACAATGGCGACCACGGCAGCGTTGGCGCCCTCGATGAGCGACACCATCGCGTCGGTCGGCGCCTCGCCCACCTGCACGAACACCGTGTCGATGTCGCCCGGGATCGAGGCCGGCTGCGGCCACGCCGCCCTGACTTCGCAGCCAAGGCGTCTGAGGTGATCAACGAGGGCGGCGCCATCCTCGTCCTTCGGGTGGACGACGAGAATCTTCGCCTGCCGGAGGTCGTTTAGGATGCGTTTGAGCGTCGCCGTCATCTAAAGCCACGGCTCTTCGAAATGGGTCGCCGCAAGATAGGGGTCTGGCCGGATCGCGACCTGCGACTGCCAGGCGATGTCGAACTGCCCGGTGGCGTTGGCGATGCCGATGCGCGGCGTCGACCAGACGTGACGGTTTTCCTGATCGAACATCATCTTGCCCTCCGGCGATGCATAGTCGACGGCAAGGGCTGCCTGCCCGAGGCGGAACGTGTCGAGGGTTCCCGCCTTCTCCAGCGCGCGGGCGAACAGATGCACCTGCGTATAGGCGGTTTGCGACCACATGGTCGCGGTCGTGCGGTCGCCGAAGCGGCGAGCGAGCTCGCCGACGAAGCGCTGGTTCTCGCCGCTGTCGACGCTCGCCAGATAGGGGGCGGCCAGCACATGTCCGGTGCAGTGCTCGGCGCCGATCACGCGAATCTCGCCTTCGGCGAGGGTCAGGCTGGCAATTGGCCGCCGTGTCCGGTCGATCCCGGCTTCGGCATAGAGCCTGTAGAGGATCTGTGCGCTGCGCCCGATGACGGTCGAGAAGACGGCGTTCGGCGCGGCCTTCTCGATGTCGGCCATCAGCCGGCGCATGCGGCGTTCATCGGCGTCGAGCGGCACATACTGTTCCTCGACGATGGTGCCGCCCTTGCATTCCAGGAGGTCGCGCATCACCCGGTTGGATTCATGCGGATAGATGTAGTCGGACCCGGCCATGAAGACGCGCGGTCCGTAACGCTGCAGGATGAAGTCGGCCAGTGCGAAGGTGTTCTGGTTGAGCGTGGCGCCGGTGTAGAGGACGTTTTCCGAATATTCGAAGCCTTCGTAGATCGACGGGTACCAGAGCAGGCCGTTGTAGCGCTCAACGATCGGCAGCACCGCCTTGCGGCTGCCCGACATCGAGCAGCCGAAGATGACGTTGACATCGTCCTCGGTCAGGAGCTTGCGGGCCAGCGATCGGAACGCCTCGGGGTCGCTGCCAGGATCGTAGGCGATCGGCTCGATCTGCCGCCCCAACACGCCGCCGCCGGCATTGATCTCCTCGATGGCGAGCGCGGTTCCATAGAAATGCTCGCTTTCGGTGACCGAGGTGATGCCGCTGCGCGAAAAAAGGATACCGACGCGCCATGTCCCGGCTGTTTCTCTCACGGCAATCCTCCCTGCGCTTTTCCGGCAAAGGCCTATTGCACGCAAGGCGTCATGGCAATCGCCAGCGTGGTCGCTGGCTATCTCTGCTTTCAGGAAGCGGCAATCTCTCCGGCAGAGATAGAGGCATTGCCGCCCCCGCAGTCTGGGCCGTAACCTGACCGTCCGTGATTGGGAGCCATATGGCTAAAGGCCCATCCGCTACCGCCCGAATACCGGAACCGCTCAGTTGTCCGGTTACGTCGCGTTTAGCTCTGCCATGTAAGGAATTCGGAAGCCGGAGGCCGCACGCTAATGTTGGACAACTACGAGGTTGACGGGTTTGGCGTGATCCACCAGATCGACTTCACACCGATCAAGTACGACAAGCAATACATTTCCTATTACGAGGACCTGAGTGACCGGACCATCAAGCTCGGATACCAGCGACTTGGCTGGGTGCTGGGAATCACCAGCCAAATTCCTCGGTCCGTCCTGGAGATTGGATATGGCACGGGCACATTCGTCGAAGCCGCGAAAATAGCCGGGGTCGCCGACTGCGCCGGCTGCGACATCGCCAGGTTTCCACTGCCCAAGGGAGTCCGCTTTGTCGATTGGGATGAGGCTCTCGCCAGCTCGTGGGATCTCGTCGCCATGTTCGACGTGCTTGAGCACATCCCGGACCTGGGTTTCCTCGCCCGCCTTCAGGCCCGCTACCTGGCCGTCGCCGTCCCTTATTGCCGCTGGCGCGAGCTCGGCACCGCCGGCGACGCGTGGTTCCGAACGTGGCGTATGCGTCTCCCCAACGAGCACCTGCACCATTTCGACCGTGACTCGCTGGTGGCACTCCTCGCAGACGGCGGCTTCCAGTGCGTGACGCTGAACTGCTTCGAGGACGGGATTAGACTGCGGCCCGGCGAAGTGGGTCCGAATATTCTGTCCGGCTTCTTTAGAAAGCCATAGGCCAGTTTCCCCGCGGGCTCGACCAAAGCGATAACGCTCGCCGCGTCACATGTTGAACATCTTTGGTGCCGCTAGGAGCGACTGGGCCGCGTGGAGGCGAACTGCGACTTCGTCCGCCATATACGGGCGAGAGGAACTATTGAAAATGCTGGCCGTTAGGGTGTTCACCAATGCGAAGGGGGCCAACGTGGAAAACTGACGGCGCTTCACCGATACTCACAGGAGTTGAAGGCCTCGATTATGTCCGTCGCGGTGCGCGCCCGCGCCCGCCAGATCGAGGTCAAGTCCTATATCGAACAGAAGCAGGAAGTGACCCAGCGGCAGAACCTGCTGATCCGGGAACTGCATCATCGCGTCAAGAATACACTGGCCGATGTTAGGCCATGATGGGCGCAACGGCCATGTCAACCGATAGCGTTGAGGAGTTCGTGCGTAATTTCTCGGCCAGGATCGTCTCACTGGCCGAAACGCATTCGATTTTGACGGACGACTACTGGCAGACCGCCTCTTTGAACAAACTTCTTGAGGGGGAACTCCGACACTACGAAACAGACGACAGCCCACGTATACGGCTTGAAGGACCGAACGTCGCGCTCATTGCCGACATTGCCGTACCGGTCGGCATGGCCCTCCATGAGCTTGCCTCCAATTCGGCGAAATTCGGGGCGTTGTCTCAGCCTGAAGGTCAGCTTGCCGTCTGTTGGTCAGTCGGCAGTTCTGGTGCTGGGCAGATGCTCAGCCTCGCCTGGCAGGAGCGCAACGGACCCCCGGTTCAGACGCCGACGCGGCGGGGTTTTGGCACCGCGCTTCTAGAAAGGCTCGTGCCTTCCTACCCGTGAGGCTTCAAATTTGGCGATGGCCGGCTGAGCCCATGACTGGTACTGTGCTTTTCAGGGAAAGAACGGGCCCCGAGATGACATCGGATTCAGAGAAGGCCGTTGATCAGTTGCTCGATACACCTGATCTTGCCACCGCGCTGGAAAGCGATCAGTTCAAAAAATTCCTCGACCAGGTGCCAATCGCGATTGCTGTTTCGGACGTGAGCGCGAAAGAGCGCGTGGTCTATGCCAATCCGGAATTCGAAAAACTGTCCGGTCTAGCGGCGGCCGCGCTTACCCGGCAGAATTGGGCAGCACTCCCTGGTATCGGCCTCCATCAGCACCGGGACCGGCCACTTGGCGAGGCCGTGGTTGAGGGGACCGATTTCGTCGGCACCTTCCGGCTGGAGCGCAAAGCGGACAGGGCCGTAATAACTGACGTTTATTCAAACATCATCGTGGACGACAATGGCATGCAGTGCTTCCGGTTGGTGGCTCTGGTCGACGTGTCAGCCCATGGTGAAAATGACGACGGGCGCTCGGTGGAAGAGCTCGTTCGCGAGAGGGACACGCTGCTGCGCGAACTCCAGCATCGGGTGAAGAACAACCTCCAGATGATCACGGCGTTGATCCGTCTAGAAACCCGCAACGCCACGGAGCCCGATCAGAAGCGGTTTGAGAGGCTCGCCGGGCGTGTCGACGCTCTGGCCATCCTCTACCAGACGTTATCGGCCGACGAACAGAAGGATGAAGTCGACCTTGGCGTCTATCTCAGCCAGATCGCGTCCGCGGTGATGGCTTCGCATGCCGTAGAGGGTATTCGCCTCGACATGAAAGTGGACACATATCCGGTGTCGATCAACGTTGCCATGCCTGCGGGACTAGTCGTGAACGAACTGCTGACCAACGCTTTGAAGCATGCGTTCCGAGGGCGTGAGGGAGGTACGATAACGCTGCACAGCGTCGTAGATGGCGACGGCTGCCGGGTCATCGTTGCCGACGATGGTATCGGCCTGCCGGAGGGCGAGTCATGGCCCAAGCCCGGCAAGCTTGGCGCGCTGATCGCCCGCTCGTTAGCCGAGAATGCCAAGGCGCAGTTCGACGTCAAGTCGAGTGCTGGCGAAGGGACTGCGGTCACTATCATCTTTAAGCGATCCGAGGCCGAAAGCTGACAATCCGCTCTGAAGACCCATCTAGAGTGCTGCTGTTCGGCTCGACCTATAAGATGGACTAGCCCCAGCGTTTCGGCCGGAGAAGCGCCTGTTGTGATCGATCATCCGGGGAACATTTTCGTCAGCCTTCAATTTAAGCAGAGAAGCTGGCTTGGAGCAGATCAATGGGTATTTTTTCTGACCTCGATAAAAAACTGACGGAAAATCTCTACGCGCACGGTAACGACCTCGTCGATCCTGCTGCGGATCTTCCCGAGAGCGTAGAGGAGCGCGTCGAACTCTTGATGCCGTTCGTTCAGCCCGAGGCACGCGAGTTGGTCCGATCGCAAATCCTTGGTCTCATTCATGAGTACAGAAATGAGGATTCCGCCCCATCGGGTTAGGCGAGGAACGCGTCTACTGCGAAAACTTGCAAGTCCTGCCGGGGAATGGAGTTCAACTACCGTCGTCATCCATCCTGGTCTATTGCATGCGGCGCTGGCTGAGTCCCGTCACTCGTCCGGCCGGTCTGGTCGATCGAAAGCCAACCGATGAAGACTACCGACAGTACGATGACGATCAAGGCGATCAGACGAGGCATGGCATTTTCCTTTCCGTGCCGAACAGCCGGTCAAGACATAGGCTTGCCGTTATCTGGCGCCGCCCGTATCGGGCTCGGAGCCGGCGCCGACGGTCGGGTCAGGTACGACCGGGCCACGTTCTGCTTCGGAATCCTCTGCCTCGATCTCTTGCACGGCCTGATCCCAGTGTTCGCGCTCCCGCCCTTCGGGTCGGCCTTGACGCTCCCAGATTTCATGGGCTCGGCGCCTGATACGCTCTTCCCTGTCCATGATCGGCCTCCTGGTGCTTTCCTAAATTCCGCCATCGATGGTTTGTTCCGCGCTGCCGGACAGTTGCCGCGCTAGTCTCCTCGCGCATTCATACAGCTCATGCCCCACCTGGACTGCCCAAATGATCGCGCACGCCCGTCAGCGGTTCAGTTGACGCAACCATGGTATGCTCTATTTCAAGTTGCGCACCAGTCTCGTGGTCGTTTGGCGCCGGGAGGACAATGTGTGGAAGCAAGGCTACAATCGCGCACTGTAAATACCAGTAAACGTCGCGGCCTTCGACTTGACTGCCTGTGGTCACCATCACCCTTGAACAGCTGGCTGGGAGACGTGTGCTTCCGCAGCGCCGGAACAACATCGACGGCACCGAGGAGACATGCGCCGAATAGGACGGCGATGGTCTCGTGGTTACCGCTACCGGAGATCGGAGTCCGATGAGAATTCTCGTTGTTGGCGCCACCGGCCTGATAGGCGCTTCGGTCTGTTCCCGCCTCGTTTCCGAAGGACATGAGGTGGTCGGCATCGTCCATAGCCCTCGGGCAAATGCAGCCCGCGACTATCAGACATTGGTGCTGGATATGGCGACCGCGCTACGCCCTGAGGATTGGCTGCCGCATCTGGCCGGCATCGATGCCGTCGTGAACTGTGCCGGGGTTCTGCAGGACAGCCCTCGCGAAAAAACCGGGCAAGTCCATCGGGATGCGGCGTCGGCTCTTTTTCGCGCCTCCGCGCGCGCCGGCGTTGCCAAGGTGATCCACTTCTCGGCAATGGGTGTCGATCGGGCACAGCCTTCGTCGTTCTCGGCGACGAAATATGCTGGCGATCAGGCCCTCATGGCGCTTGATCTGGACTGGATAATCCTTCGCCCTTCCGTGGTGCTCGGCCGGCCTGTGTTTGGGGCCAGTGCATTGTTTCGCGGTCTGGCCTCGCTGCCGGTCCTGCCGTCAATGCCGGATACCGGCCGGCTCCAGGTCGTGCAGCTCGAAGATGTGGTCTCGACGGTGCTCTTCTTTCTCGATCCCGGCAGGCCGTCTCGTATGGTGCTGGAACTTGCCGGTCCCGAACAGCTGTCCATGGACGAGATCGTCGGCACTTTCCGGCGCTGGCTCGGCTGGGCTCCGGCAGCCAGGCTGGTCTTGCCGGGATGGGTTGCGCGGCTTCTCTACCGCCTCGGCGATCTTGCCGCGATGCTCGGCTGGCGGCCTCCAATGCGCACCAATGCCGCCAGGGAGATCACGCGAGGGGCGGTCGGAGATCCATCGCATTGGATGTCCCTGACCGGCATGCAGCCACAAAGCCTGGCACAGTTCCTCGCGCTCAATCCGGCAACGGTGCAGGAGAAATGGTTTGCCGGGCTTTATTTCGCCAAGCCTGCAATCTTCGTCGTCCTGCCCTTCTTCTGGATCATGACGGGGATTGTGTCGCTGACCACTGGCTACGGCAACGGCATCGGTCTCATGCAAAGCACGGGGGCTGGCATGTTGTCGGCGCCCGCCGTGATCGCCGGCGCTCTTGCCGACGTCGTCGTCGGCGCACTCATAGCCTGGCGGCCAACGGCGCGAAAAGGCCTCTACGCCGGCATCGCTCTCTCGCTGTTCTATCTGATCGTAGGCAGTTTCCTGCGCCCGGACCTGTGGAACGAACCACTTGGGCCATTCCTGAAGGTCTTGCCGATCATCGTCCTTCACTTCGTTGCCTTGGCGATCCTGGAGGAGCGCTGATGCTCTATTTCGTGCTGAAATACCTGCATGTCATCGGTGCCAGCGTGCTGCTTGGCACCGGCGCCGGCATTGCCTTCTTCATGCTTCTCGCCCACAGGACCGGCAATGCGGCAACAATTGCGGCAGTGGCGCGCATCGTGGTGGTCGCCGATTTTCTCTTCACAGCAACTGCCGTCGTGGCGCAGCCTATCACCGGCGTCGCGCTCGCCTGGCAGGCGGGTTACCCGCTCTCCGAAGGCTGGATCGTGCTTTCCATCGCGCTTTACATCGTCACCGGCGCATTCTGGCTGCCGGTGGTATGGATGCAGATGGAGATGCGCAATCTGGCATCCGAAGCCGCCAAAGCAGGGACCCCGCTGCCGGCCCGGTATAGCAGGCTTTTCTGGCTGTGGTTCGCCTTTGGCTTTCCCGCCTTTGCCGCCGTCCTCGGGATTTTCTGGCTGATGATCGCGCGACCGGCGATCGAGTGGTGACGCCTTGCCGCGGCGGATGTCGCGGCTTCGATTACAGCGCGGGAACATCTTTCCCACGAGTGCGTTCGGCCCGGATGGATCAACCCGTGCGCAAACGCCAACATTCAGCCTCATCCGCGACTGAAGCGGATGTTCTCATTGTTGGCGGCGGACCTGCGGGGCTGGCGGCCGCTCTCTATCTCGGCAGGTTCCGTCATCGGGTCGTCGTGGTCGACGCGGGTGAGTCGCGCGCGATGCTGATTGCGCAAAGCCGTAACTGCCCCGGATTTCCGGAAGGGGTCAGCGGCCCCGATCTTTTGAAACGCCTTCGTGCGCAGGCTGCCGAATACGGAGTGACACTGGTGCAAGACAAGGCATCATCGATCGAGTCGACCGTAGGCGGGTTTGGCGCCGAGACAAACGGGGGGCGGATCGTCGCCCGCAAGGTATTCCTGGCGACAGGTATCGTCGACGTCGTGCCTGCAATTCCGCGTCTGCGCGAGGCCATCGCCAGAGGCAGCGTACGCCTTTGCCCGGTTTGTGACGGCTACGAAGTCATAGATCGTCAGGTCGCGGTCATCGGCCACGAGGCGAAGGCACTGCGTGAGGCCTTGTTCCTCAAGCAATATACGCAGCACGTCACAATGCTCGCACGCTATCTTCCCGATTTTTCCACCACCACACGGCGCGTCGCCATGGAAGAGAACATTGCTGTTTGCGACACGTTCAAAAAGTTTGTTCCCACCGACAGCGGCTACCAGGCCATCCTCAAGGACGGCGAGGTGCGCCATTTTGACGTCATCTATCCGGCGATGGGATGCCAGGTGCGTTCCGAACTCGCGCTGGCAATGGGCATCGAATGCTGCGACGACGGCTATGTCGTCGTCGACAAGCATCAGCGGACCTCGGTCGATGGGGTGTATGCCATCGGCGACCTGGTCAAGGCCCTGAACCAGATCGCAGTCGCTTTCGGCCAGGCTGCGATCGCCGCGACCGATGCTCACAATGACCTTGCCCTCGGGTACGAATAAAGGGGCACAGATGTATGGTAGGCGGATTATAGGGCGAACGGGATGGCGCCAGCTAGTGTCATGTTGCTGGGTTCCCCAGCCCTTCCTCCAGCGTGCTCAATGCCGCATCCAAGGGGGCCGATCCCACCTTCTCGGGCACTAAGAGCCCATCGATCGCAAGCATGGTCATGCCGTGGATGAGCCCCCAGCCGGCTGCCGCCTGACCTTCTATAGGCCGCTTGCGAATGCTCCCCGCGGCCTGGCCGCGCCGGAGGATTTCGAGGAGTACATCGAATACTGCCAGCGCTCGCTCATTGAGATGCATTCCCACCGCTTTCCCCTCCTCCGCGCTAAACATCAGGCGGTAGAGAGCCGGGTTGTCCGTTCCGAACGCGACGTAGGCACGGGCTATCGGAGTAATTTCGTCGCGCAGAGTTTTGGCCGCCTTGGGCTTCGCAGCCGCTAGGGACGCGCGCAACCGGTCGAACCCAATCATAGCGATCTCCGCAAGCAGCGCGGCCTTATCGGGGAAGTGCTTGTAGGGTGCCGCGTGGCTTACGCCAGCCCGGCGGGCGACTTCCCGCAACGTGAACTGCCAGCCTTTCTCCTCCCGAAGCATATCCAACGTCGTCTCGATAACCGCACGACGGAGATCACCGTGGTGATAGGGGCGGTTGGGTGCATCCTGCATGGTACCTCAAAGTTTCTTGTGAATACATTGTTGACAGTGGCTACTTAGCGGGCTATGTCAAGGGCGTAAGTTTCTCCTGTCTACATCGGAGTGGACCATGAACGCAATCGCAAAAATCACCGACGCTGATCGGCTAGGCAGTCTCCTCGCGGCCCAGCGCGCTGCCTTCCTGCGTGACGGAGCGCCTTCGCTGGCGCAGCGACGCTCTGATCTGGCCAAGTTCAGGGCCTCGATAATCGGGCACCGCAAAGCGATCGAAGATGCCATCAATGCCGATTTCGGGCATCACTCGAGGCACGAAACGGCGATCATGGAGGTTGCAGCGGTCGCCGAGGGCACGAAGTATCTGATCCGCAATCTTCGCAAATTCATGGCGCCGACCCGCCGTCACGTTGCTCTGCACATGCGGATCGGCAACGCCCGCATCGAATATCAGCCGCTTGGCATCGTCGGCGTGATGTCGCCGTGGAACTATCCGGTGAACCTCGCGCTGATGCCGGTCGTAACGGCCATCGCCGCCGGAAACCGGGTGATGCTGAAACCTTCGGAGTTTACACCCGTCACCAATTCGCTGCTCGCGAAGATGCTGGGCGAGGTCTTCCCGAGGACCAGTTCGCGATCGTGACCGGCGATGCGGCCGCAGGGGCGGCATTCTCTGCCTTGCCGTTCGACCATCTCGTCTTCACGGGCAGCACCGCCGTGGGGCGGTCGGTGATGAAGGCCGCTAGCGACAACCTTGTACCGGTCACCCTTGAACTGGGCGGCAAATCACCGGTCATCGTCACCAAAGGCCACTCCCTCGACCAGGCGGCGGCGTCCATTGCTTTCGGTAAGCTGCTCAACGCCGGTCAAACGTGCATCGCCCCCGATTACGCACTCGTCCACGAAAACGACGTCGACTCGTTTGTCGGGACGTATGAGCGGAAAGTGGCGTCCTTCTATGCGGACGGGCCGAGGAGTGAACACTATACTTCCATCATGAACGAGCGGCATTATGCCCGGCTTCAGAGCCTGATCGACGATGCCCGTTCCAAAGGAGCGCGGATCATCGAGGTCGGCAACCGGCCTGGCGATGCATCCCGTCGCCCCAACACGCTGGCGCCAACCGTCGTCCTCGGCGTCACAGACGACATGCGCATCGCTCATGAGGAGATCTTCGGCCCGATCCTGCCGATTTTTCCCTACCGCGACATCGAAGAAGCGATCGCCTATGTGAACGTCCGGCTCCGGCCGCTCGCGCTCTACTATTTCGGTGCCGATGATGAAGACCGACGCATGGTGCTGAGCCGAACACCCTCAGGCAACGTCACTATCAACGGGACGATCATGCACATCGCCCAGGATGACTTGCCTTTCGGCGGCGTCGGGGCCAGCGGCATGGGCGCTTACCACGGCGTCGAGGGTTTCCGTACCCTCAGCCATGCAAAGGGGATCTATGAGCAGGGTCGCTGGAACCTCTCCAACCTGCTCCACGCCCCGTTCAAACAGCCGGTCGATACCATCCTCAACATGATGCTCCGGTGACCAGCATGCCGTCATCAAATCAAGCTCAGGAGCATCAGCACATGACCAGCGACGCGACGTTGCCGCTACGCGGCTCCTGCGAATGCGGCGCCTGCTCGTTCGATGTGCATACTGCGCCAAAGGGTAGATTCCGGTGCCACTGCCTGATCTGCCAGGCGTTCAACGGCAAACCGTTCGCGGATGTGGTCGCCGTTCGTGGCAAGGATGTCGTGCTGAAAAACGCCGGCAACATCTCATTCAAGAGATACCGTCCGCCGCCGAACTTCAATCGCGGGGTCTGTCGGACTTGCGGCAAGCCCGTTGTGGAGGTTGCCGGCTTTGGTCCGTTCAAAGTGATGTTCATCCCGGCCAGCACTTTCGAGCCCGATGCCCGGCTGCCACCGGTTCGGTTCGACATGTTCTATCACCGTCGAGTGCTGGACATGCCCGATAGCGTGCCCAGATACAGCGGCTATTTCGCGAGCGAGTTGGCGGTCGGGAAACTGATGATGAGTGGCTTGTGAATTGGTGAATCGATTTATTTGGGTGCCATCCAGACGGTCTCGGCGCTGTTCGGCATCTGCCTGCCGTCATGCGGCATCATCGGCTCGATCTTCGGCAAGATCGGCTAGGTTCATCGTGGCGCTCACCGAACTGACATGCTTTTGGGCGTGACATGGCAGCGCGGGGATCCGGCCAGATCGTTACGGAAGTTCACGGGGGATGGCTCACGTATATCTGCCCGTTTCATGTTCGAGGGCCGATAAGCTCTGGAAACGTACCTCGCTAGCCCAGAATGGCTGCTATTACGAAGACCGCGGCCGCTACGAGAACGACTGCGGCAATCACCAGCACCGGCCAGTTCTTGCCAGGCTGAAGACCAGGCTTGCTTTCCACCGGCCGCATCGCATTGGCGAAGCTTGCTTCATTGGTGAACTCTGGCTGTCGCCGTGGACGAGCCTCGGCGACAGTGCTCGGCACATCTGCCGCTTCGGCGTCGGTCGCTTCAGGTGCGGCGGCAGGGTCGAACCCCGGGATCTTGTCCTGCGTTGCCCCGGCCTGAATAGCGCCTCTCGCTTTGGCAGGCGTCTGATCTCGTTGTCCGGCCATCATAGTCTCTCCCTGGCAACCAAACTTCAATCTGCCTCAGCGGTTCCAGTCTGCGCCCGATTTGCTGAACACACCCCATTTCTGAGCACACCCCATTTGCTGGACACATTTGGCGGCGATCCGAGCCTCTCCGGAACAGAGGACGCCTTTCGCAGTTGTGTTGGATCATTGCCTGGTGAGTTGGATATGCCGTCTGCACTCGAGCAACTGGCTCAATCCGTGAAAGAGCGACGAGCGATCTTGTTCGTTGGGGCGGGGGTGTCGATGAGCGTCGGCCTGCCGTCCTGGGAAAAGCTCATCGAGCATATGGAGGATGAACTCGGCCTCGACCGCGACATGGCCGACAAGCCTGAACCCAGCTACCAGGCTCTTGCCGAATATTACCGGCTGAAGCATGGGAGCCTCGGCCCCTTGCGCAGCTGGATGGATCGCGAATGGAGCGTCTCGCGGGAAAAAGTCAAGGGATCGGCGATCCACAAGCTGATCGTGTCACTCGATTTCCCCATCATCTACACCACCAACTATGATCGGAACCTTGAGGTTGCGTTCGAAGTCCACGACCGCCCGTTCGTAAAAGTGGCCAATGCCAGGGATATCGCCAAGGTGAACGGCGAGGGTACCCAGATCATCAAATACCACGGCGATTTCGACGACGATGCATCTCTGGTCCTGGCGGAGTCCGACTATTTCGAGCGGCTCTCGTTCGAGTCGCCGCTGGATGTGAAGTTTCGTGCCGACGCACTGGGGCGCACCATCCTGTTCATCGGCTACAGCATGTCCGACATGAACATCCGCCTGTTGCTGTATCGGCTTTGGGAAACCTGGCGCCGGTCCGGCTACGAAAAGAACCGTCCGAAATCGTTCGTCTTCATGCCGCAACCGAGCGTCGTCCAGGAAGCGGTCCTCGGACGCTGGGGTATCGACATGCTGACCGAGAAGGCCGATCGGCCGGAGGATGCTCTGGTGGCATTCCTGAGCAAGCTCAAGGACGGGATAGACAACACCTGAAAGGCGATGTGATGCACCGCGCTTGAAGCCAAATGGTTGCGGCAAGTTCGGAAAGCTCACTTCGTTCGACCAGGCCCGGGAACATTGTCGATCGCTAGAACGTTCATAGCCGGAAAGGGACGCTGTTTGCGGAGGCCTAGGATGGGCCACTTCGAAATGATCGATCTCGTTTCAGTCATCAACGCTTGCACGACCGGCCGCGCCGCCGGGCGATTGGTGTCGATGGCCAAAGCCGTGGAAGAGTTGCGGGTGCTGGCCGGGGATTTCATCTCGCCGGACGAAATCGTGGCCAACGCCCTGTCGCCGGTGGCGTGGGAGCGCGGCTGCGCGGTACTGTTCGACGAGCAGCCGGGCGCCGATATCCTGCACACGCCATGGCAAGAGGCCTGACTGCCGCAGGACGCCTGAGCGTTGCCGAATATCGGCAGCCGCGCCAGCGGGCGCCGCGTCCGTTTGCAGATGTCGCATATGCCGCCAGTGGCGAGCACTGGCGGCAGTTGGAACCCGGCCGTCACAGGGCTGTTTAACCGCTATGCATGAGGCAATCGGAGACACGCCATGACTGAAAACGAGACCCGCTACGAACATGGTGCTACCAAGTACCCGGCCAAGAAAGATGCGGACGCGTCTGATCAATTCTCCCAAGAGGCGGCCGGCAACAAGAAACCTGCCGGTGGAATGGGCCTGACACGGGACGAGGTGGAGGACAAAACCCATCAGTCCGAAGGGCAGAACCCGCCCAGGCAGTCCACGCCCAGTGCCGCGACCGAAAAGACATCCGGCGCCGGTCCGTCGATCGCTGAGCGTTCCAAGGACGCCAAGACTCCGAAGAGCGGCCGCCAGCCAGGCGCCTACGTCAAGGAGTGAACCGGCCAGCGAAATTGCAGTCAGCCCATCATTGTCTTCAGCGGCTCCCGGGCGAGGTTTGCTTCGATCTCTTTACGGCCTGGCGTTTGCCGCAGCGCTGTGCGCATGTTCTTGCGATATTCGTCCGGCATGCGCGGCGGCAGCATAGGTTCATACGCGTCGACGACCGCCTCTATGATCACCGGACCTTCCGCGGCAAAAGCGGCATCAAGGACCCCATCGACGTCCTCAGGCCGGGTGACGCTGTAGCCGATGCCCCCCATAGCTTCAGCGGCCAAAGCGAAATCGATCGGCTGGAGTTCGCAGGCAAATTGCGGGTTGCCGAGGAACATCATCTGCTCCCAGGCGATCTGGTTGAGCATGTTGTTCTTGATCACCAGAACCTTGAGCGGAATCTTGTAACGCACGGCCGTCGAAAATTCGCCAAGCTGCATTGCCAGCCCGCCATCGCCCACAACCGCGAAAACCGGCCGGCCCGGAAAGGCAATCCCGCCGGCAATCGCATAGGGCAGCCCGCAGGCCATCGATGCCAGCGAGCCGGAGACGGCGAAATCCTGTCCTGCCTTGATATCGATATGACGGGCGGCAAGTTCGGTGTTCTGACCGGAATCGCTAGCCAGGATCGCATTGGCCGGCATTCGGTCGCCGAACGCCTTGACGACGCGTTGCGGCTTGAGCGGCACGTCGTCCCGGCTTTCCGCCTCGGCCATCATCCTGCGCCAGCGCTGTAGGCTCTGTTGCGCATCTTCGAGAAAGGATCTGTCCTGCTTAGGCTTCAGCCTTTCGTTTAGCAATTGCAGCGTGATGGCCGCATCGCCGACGAGACCGGCCTCGACAGGATGGCGAAGGCCGATGCGCTGCGCGTTGCGGTCGATCTGCACGCCGCGCGCCTTGCCCGGCTTGGGATAGTATTCGATGTAGGGGAAGGTCGAGCCGACGATCAGCAGCGCCTCGCATTCCTCCATGATCTCCTGCGAGGTCAGCGAGCCCAATATTCCGATTCCGCCCATGACGTGCGGGTGATCTTCCGGCAGGACGGCTTTGCCGAGCAAAGCCTTGGCGACGGGAGCGGCGAGGAGTTCCGCCGTCCTCTCGAGTTCGGCCTGCGCATGCAGCGCACCGCGCCCGGCGAGTATCGCCACCTTTGAGGCTGTGTTGAGAATATCAGCTGCAAGGGCAAGTTGGGCTTCGTCGGGTCGCTTGTCTCCTTCGAACCACCGGTCGGGCGTGTGTCTTGGGAGGTTGCGGGGCGAGCGCTTTGCCGAGGCCTGTTCCTGCACGTCGCTGGCTATCGAGAGATGGGAGACGCCGCGTCCCGCAAGCGCGGAACGACAGGCCAGGCCGGCAACGTTTTCCATATGCGCTGCGTCGGTCACTTGCGTGTTGAAGATGGCGACGTCGCTGAAAACACGGGTGAGATCGACATCCTGCTGCGTGAACGTCTCGATCAGGTCGTGAAATTGCATGCCAGTTATGGCAAGGACCGGCGCCTGGTCGAGTTTTGCGTCGTAGAGGCCGGTAAGCAGGTGAGTGCCTCCCGGCCCCGAGGTGGCGAGGCAGACACCGAGTTTGCCGGTCCATTTGGCGTAGGCCGTCGCCATGAAGGCCGCTGATTCCTCGTGCCGCACCTGTACGAAGCGGATCTTGTCCTGCCTTGTGCGCAGCGCCTCCATGATACCGTTTATGCCGTCCCCCGGCAGGCCGAAGATCACGCGCACGTCCCAGGCGATCAATGTGTCGACAAGGATCTCGGCAGTGTTGGGCATGGTTGCCTCCTGTGTTTGGTATGCTTTGTCCTGACCTGCAGCTCTCGCTGCGGCGTGGGGCGTCAGACGTGGACATCGGCGATCAGTCGCCGAACGACGGAGATGCCGGGATGTTCCATCGGAACGGCAGGCGGGCAGCGCCGCCTGAGAGGGCGGGGCCTCGGCCTTTGCCTGGCAAAACCGCAGGAGACCGCGTTTGGACTTCAGGCAGATCTCGGTTTCTCGGAAATGGCTCGGCGAGGTCAAGTCGCGCGTCAACGGCTACTCGAAGCCCTGCGCGGGATAGCGCCGAAACAAAAAACCCGCCTCGGCGGCGGGTCATTGGCGCAAATCAGCACCATGAACAAATTACTAGCATAACTGCCGTCACAAAGCAAGGGATCGCGAACTCGCAATCCCGGGCAATCGCGCCGGATTTGAGCCTGCTCCTCACCTTTTGCCCAGCGAACAGGGGTTCCATTTCGCAGAGCCCAGGAACGGTTACGGCGCCTTCTCGGTTGTTAGGGGAAGGAGATGGTCGATGTTTGAGAACAGCATGTGGTTGCTCGTCGTTGCAGGCGGTCCCCTGATACTGGCAATCCTGATCGCCTACGCACTCCTCACACAACGCCGTCGCGGTCCCGCAGAACGCAGGGAGAGCGAGCGGGCGACCGAGCGCTTGTACCGCAAGGAGGAGGAGAAAGATTGACGGATCATGGCAGATGCGGATGAGCAGCCCGGAGTCGATGAGCGATGGACGGTTTATTCGACCGCCATTTCGGAACGATCCCGCCGCCCTGCCATTATCGCCATAAGGACAGGCTCCGATCGTGGCGGCCACGATTGGTCCGCTTCGGCAAGGACCTGCAATCACTGGGAAGTCGACGATTGCCGCCAACGATCTGGGCCTCAAATCGAACTTAAGGCACTTTGGAGGAACCAATGGCTGGACGCAGGACCCATGAGCAGCAATTGCGCATCATTGAAAAGCGGGAGAACACGAAGGGCGCCGGCAAGGATTTCGACGCAGAGGCGGATCTGAAGCGATCAGCAGCAGAACGCGAAGCGCTGCGCAAGGGACCGGAAATCAGGTCCAAGACACCCGACCTCGTTGACCCTGACGACCGCAACGTCCTTCGCGGAGAAAATCAGGAGAGCGTTCATCACAAGAAACGTCCCGACGATTAAGAACTGGAGCAAGCCTATGGCAAAAGGTAGCAAGAAGCACATCGGAGCGGGTGCACGGGGAAAAGGTTCTGGTACAGGTGCCATGACAACGACCCCAAAGGATAAGCTCGAAGAAAACCAAATCCTGTCCAACCGCGACAAGGCTCAGCATACGAAGGAACGTGGTCTGGATTCCAAGCAGGTCGCAACAGAGCAGCGCCAGGATCACGCTGCCAATCGTTTGCGAGACTGACGGCTCACTCTGTATGGGCGCGGTGGTGTGCCCCTCGGCCTGCCTTTCAGGGTGCTGACGAGCTCAAGGGGAGGGGCGCGGTATGGTTCAGGCCCATTCGCCACTGAAAAGCGGCTCAATCGGATGGCGCGATTTGGCCATTGAGTTCGTTAGAGCGGAATGCTTCAGCTAAACATCCCGCTCTAACCGGCAGATCGCATCGACGATTTGCTCTCGAACTGCTCTGCCTCACGCAGCAGCCGGATCACCTCCGCGTCCGTGGTCTGCGCGAAATCCTCATAGTACCGGCCCACCGCAACAAACGGCTCGGGCGTGGCGAGACAGACCACTTCGTCCACATCGGCTTTTATCAGGTCCAGCGTATCCTGGGGTGCTACCGGAACGGCCAAGATGACATGCGCGGCCCGATCCTTCCTTAACGCCTTGAGTGCCACTCTGACCGTGCCTCCGGTCGCTATGCCGTCGTCGACGACGATGACGGTCCGGCCCAGGACCGAAGCCGCAGGCCTGCTGCCGAGATAGAGGTTTCTGCGGCGTTCTATTTCGAGGAGTTGCCGCCGTTTCTCTGCTTCGACGTAATCGTCTGACGGCTGGACCAAAGCCATCGCCTTCTCGTTGAGGACGAGCTGCGGATTTTCCCCATCGACGACCGCTCCGATGCCATATTCGGGATGGCCCGGTGCGCCGATCTTGCGCACAAGCAGCACGTCGAGCCGAGCACGGAGTGCCTTCGCCATTTCAAAGCCGACCGGCACTCCGCCGCGCGGCAGCGCCAGCACCAGAGGATCGGTTGCCGCGAACCCGGTCAAGGCGGCGGCAAGCTGGCGCCCCGCATCCGTTCGATCCCTGAATCTCGGCGCGTCAAAGATCATTGCCCTCACCGTTCCAAGGACGGGACCTGGCATCGGCGCGTAGCTGCTCGTGCCTAGATGCTTGCGGTCTGCAGCGTCTTGTCGAAAACATCCGGGCCGATTGCATTCATCGCCCTCGCCAATTCGCCTTGCTGGCGAAACGGCGATCGGAGGCAATTGTTTCATCTCACCTTGGTAAAAATTGCCGCGGCCGTCGTGAGGCCGCCTCTATCGGGTCCCTTGCGTCTGCGGGATTTCGGCAACCTGTCGAAATCGGCCATTTTCCACGACATTGAGCGCTGTGACGGCGGCCAGGTTGTCGCCTTTTTCGTCCCACTGCACGGGATCGCTATAGGCAATGCCTTTGAAGCGGAGCTTCCGCATCGCAGTCAGAACCTCGCGCCGGCTCGGAATTCCTTTGGATTCAGTGATCGCGTTCTTGATTGCAGCGATCAGCACGCGAGCTGAGTCGTAGGAATTCACGGCATAGTTGCCGATCGGTCCGAACAGCGCCGCATAGCGCGCGGCGAAATCGCTTGAACCAGCGACCCTACCCACTTCGGGCGTGGCGGACAGCACAAGAACGCCTTCGCCAAATGTTGCGGTTTCTCCTGCAGGCTCAAGGAAATTCACCGCGTCCCAACAGCCGTCACCGCTGGCAAAAAGTTGGTCGAGACCTGCACGGCGCATCGCTCGCAGGATGGAGGCACCCTCGAAACTGCCGCCGTAGAACAGCAGATCGAAATCGGCCCGCAGAGATGCGACCAGCGGGTCAAAATCGCGGCTCCCCCCGAACCGTTCGCGTTCCGCGATGCGTCCCCCCAAGCGACAGAAATGCCCGCGAGAACGCGATACCCATGCTGTGGCCGTACATCGTTTCGGTTTCGACCAGGACGGCGCGGCGCTTGCCCATGGTGTCGTGGAGATGACGGGCAATGGCTGCTCCGGTCTGGTCGTCGCGGTTGGTGAAGCGAAAGACATTCGGCAGAGACCGCTCGGTGAGCGCCGTGTCGGAAGCGATCGGCGTGATCATCGCAAGGTCGTGGGCGCATAGATCTCCGCCGCAGCGATGGTGACATTGCTGTTATAGTGGCCAACGACGCTAAGCAGATCCGGCCGGTTGCAAAACTCGTCCGCCACTTGCCGCCCGGTCTCGACCTTTCCCTGATCGTCCGCACCCTCAACCATGATCGGAAAGCCCGCAATGCCGCCGTCGGCGTTCTGCTCCTCGACCGCGAGCTCGATCGCCTGCTTCATCTCGGCGCCAAGCGCTGCCGCATTTCCCGACAATGGAGCGCCGATCGCAATCGGGATCGCTTCCGACATTAAAATGGTCCTTGCTGCCGCAGGGCTGTTTGTCTGTCCCGAACTGCGCTGCGCTCATCGGTTCCTTCTCGGACCGGAAAAATGATGGATTCTTGGCTGCGAGCCTTGGGCGCGAAAAAAACGCTGCTGGAACAATCGATCACCTTGATGCGTTCGACTGTTTTAAACCTGCCGGGGTCCTCGATGGCGCCACGTCCTTTCTGGAAGGGCTATCTCAAGCTTTCGCTCGTGACCTGTCCGGTCGCGATGACGCCCGCTACCACCGAGAGCGAAAAGGTCCGGTTCCATACGCTCAATCGCAAGAGCGGGCATCGGGTGGTCAGCCAATATGTCGATGCCGTCAGCGGCAAGCCCGTTGCTGAAGACGACGAGGTGAAGGGGTACCAGCGCGGCGAGGACGAATACGTGCTGCTCGAGGACGATGAGATCGACGCGGTCGCGCTGGAGAGCACGCGTACCATCGACATCGACATGTTCGTCGATGCCGACAGCATCGGCTGGATCTGGTACGACAAGCCCCACTATCTCACCCCCGACGATCCGGTCGGGGAGGAGGCATTCTCGGTCATTCGCGACGCAATGAAATCGACAGGGACAGTCGGAATATCGCGACTGGTCATGTACCGCCGCGAGCGCGCCGTCATGCTTGAACCACGAGGCAAGGGCATCGTGCTGTGGACACTGCGTTATGGCGACGAGGTTCGCGATCCCGAGGATTATTTCGGCAAGATCGAAGACGCCCAACCCGACCCGAAACTGATGGATATGGTCTCGACCTTGATCGATGAGCGAACCAAGCAGTGGGATCCCGCCATGACCGGAGATCCCGTCCAGGCGCGGCTGCTGGAGATCATTGCCTCGAAGAAGAAGGGCAAGAAGAGCCCGGCCAAGGCGAAGGCCAAGGCAGAGCAACCGCCAAGCAACGTGATCAACATCATGGATGCGCTGCGCAAGAGCATCGGCTCGGAGGCCGGAAAGCGGAAATAAGCGCCTGGGAGCAGCTGGGCTGGGGACAAAGGCAGCACAATGAAGGTCATACCCCGCGATCCTGCTTTGGACAGCACCCGCCGATGACCCACGATTTCCTCCTGCCGCTCGATACGCCGCCGATGGAGGCCAAGGCGGCCGATGCGATCCCCGAAGGAGACGGATGGCAATACGAGCGCAAATGGGATGGTTTTCGCTGCCTGGCATTTCGGCAGGATGATGCGGTGGAGTTGCGCGCAAAGTCAGGCAAGCCGCTCGGACGCTATTTTCCCGAACTCGTCGCGACATTGAAGGAACTACCGTCGCGGCGTTTTGTCGTCGACGGTGAAATCGTCATCTCGGTCGACGGCAAGTTTTCGTTCGACGCGCTCCAGATGCGGCTTCATCCCGCCGAGAGCAGGATCCGCAAGCTGTCCGCCGAAACCCCGGCGCACATCGTCCTGTTCGATATGCTCTGCGACGAGCACGGAACCGTCTGGTTGGCGCGGACCCTGAAAAAACGGCGAGCGATCCTTGAGGCTTTCGTCGCTTCGGCAAACCGCAGGAACATCGTGCTTTCGCACTGTACGCGCGATGTGAAGGAGGCCCGCTCCTGGCTAGGGGCTGCCGGACATGGGGCGACAGACGGCGTGGTCGCCAAGCGGCTGGACGGTCCGTACCAACCGGGGGTGCGCGCGATGGTGAAGGTAAAGCGGTTGCGGTCGGCCGATTGCGTGGTCGGCGGCTTCCGCTATCTCAGCAACAGTCCGCAGGTCGGGTCCTTGCTGCTGGGTCTGTACAACGAGGCCGGCAAGCTCGATCACGTCGGCTTCACCTCGACCACTGCCAAGGACGACAGGGCCGAGCTTACCCGCAAGCTCGAAGCGATGCGCCAGCCACCCGGCTTTACTGGCAAAGCGCCGGGCGGGCCGAGCCGCTGGAGCACCGAGCGCAGCGGCGAATGGGAGCCGGTCCGGCCCGAATTGGTGGTCGAAGTACGCTTCGATCACGTCACCGGCGACCGTTTCCGGCATGGCACCAAGTTCCTGCGCTGGCGGCCGGACAAGGCACCGGAACAATGCACGTTTGAGCAGATAGCCTGAGTGCCTGCGGTGCGTGCTCCGTATGCCGTTTTCAAGCCGCTTTCTTGCGCCGGTTTGCACGGTCGTCGATCGGCGCTGCAGCCGCTCGGAAATCCTGCCAGGGATCCGAGGACAGCGAGGCAAGCCGGGTCGGCGTGTTCTCGACGGTAAAATAGGCCGGTCCGATGCCGGGTCCGAGCTCGTCCCAGGCAAGCGGCATCGACACCGCCGCACCGGGTCGCGCTCTTGTCGAATAGGGTGCGACCGCCGTCGCACCGCGCTGGTTGCGCAGATAGTCGACGAGGATTTTTCCGCGCCGTTTGGATTTGGTGATGGTCGAGACGTAGCGGTTGGGACTGTCGGCGGCCATGGAGTCGGCTATCGCCTTGGTAAACGCCTTTACAACAGGCCATTCCGCTTTTGGCTTCAATGGCGCCACGACGTGCAGACCCTTGCCGCCGGAGGTCTTGATGAAGGGGACAAGCCCTGCCCGTCTCAGTCGATTGCGGGTCTCGACGGCGGCTTCGATCACCGCCTCCCAACTCACGCCTTCGCCAGGGTCGAGGTCCATGATGATCGTGTCCGGACGCTCCCAATCGCTTACCATCGAACCCCAGGGGTGGATCTCCAACGCCGCCGACTGGACGAGACCGATCAGCCCGTCGAGATCATTGATGCTGATCAGCCGCTCGTCAGGCGGATCCTTGGGATCGTGGACCAGCACGATGTTGGGGTTGAGCCCCTTCCAGGCATGCTTCTGGAAGAACTGCTCGCCCGAAATACCGCTGGGGCATCGCACCAGCGCTAACGCGCGGCCGACGATGTAGGGCGACGCATAGCGCCAGACTTCGGCATAATAATCGGCCAGACCTTCCTTGGTCACCCCCAGGTCCGGCCAGTAGAGGCGGTCGGGATGGGTGAGCTTGACGGTCCGGCGCTGAGGTAGGGGCGCTGCCTTGGTCGTCTTCGGCGCTTCGCGGACGATCTCCTTCGCCGGCTTGTCTTCACGCAGTCCGCGGAACGAGGCGTGGCGCAGATTGCCGTCGGCGGTCCACGCCCGGAACTCGACTTCGGCGACGAGTTCCGGCCTGACATAGCGGACCTGCCGAGCCTCCTCCGCGGTCAGCCGTTCGTCGAACGGGCTTGACGGAACGCGTATTCGCTCGAGCTTCTTGAAGAGGCTCTCGGCAACCGTAGCCGTGTAGCCGGTGCCGACGCGCCCGACATGATGAAGCTTGCTGTCGTCATAGACACCAAGGACAAGCGAACCAATCGCGTTGCGCGACGTTGTCGAGGGGACATAGCCGGCCACGACAAATTCCTGCCGCGCGGAGCATTTCGACTTCACCCAGTTCTTGCTGCGGCCAGAGCGGTAAGGCGCATCGCGAAGCTTGGAGACAACGCCTTCCAGGCTCAGCCGACAGGCGTGTTGCAGGACCAGGGCGCCATTCTCCTCAAAATGGCCGCTGTAGCTGATAATGCCGTTATCACTGCCGATGAGCTTTTCCAGCAATTCCTTGCGCTTGATCAACGCAACGTCGCGCAGATCGTATCCGTCGAGATGGAGCAGATCGAAGACGTACAAGCGAAAGCGGTCACTGCGACCCTCGCTGAGATCGGCCTGCAGCTCGGAGAAATCCGATGCGCCGGCGGATGTCTCGACCACGAGTTCACCGTCGATCAGCGCCGTCCCGACAGGGATATCGGCCAGCGCCGAAACGATCGCCTTTCCGAATTTCTTCGTCCAGTCGAGACCGCTCCGCGTCAACAGTTTGACCCGGCCGGCTTCGATCCTGGCCTGCAGCCGGTAGCCGTCGAATTTGATCTCGTGCAGCCAGCGTTCGCCGGACGGCGCGGACGACACCAGGGTCGCCAGCGTCGGCTCGACGAAATCGGGAAGCACTGCCTTCTTGGCACCCTTGATCTTTGACGGTTCGGGAACGCTTACGGTTGCAGGCCGCTCTTCTGGTTGAGTTGCCCCCGTGCGGCCGCCGCGGCGCTTCCGAATGCGCCCCGTCTTGGACGACCAGCCGGGCTCTTCGCCGGCGACGTCCTCGATCTTGCGGCCGGTCGCGACGGATTCCGGCCGCTCGTCCAGAATGTCGGGATCACCTTCCGTGCGCGCGGCGTCATCGTCGCCTTTGATCAGCAGCCAGTTCTCGCGCTTCTCCCGCGGCTTTCCGGCCATTCGCACAAGATGCCAGCGGCCGCCAAGCTTCTCGCCGTGAAGTTCGAAATCGAGATGGCCTTTCGCATAGCCGCGATGCGCGTCGCCGATCGGCGACCAAGTGCCTCTGTCCCACAAAATAACGGTGCCGCCGCCATATTCGCCTTTCGGGATGGTGCCTTCGAAACCGCCATATTCCAAAGGATGATCCTCGACATGGACGGCAAGGCGCTTCTCGCCGGGGATCAGGCTCGGCCCTTTTGTGACAGCCCAGCTCTTCAGGACGCCGTCCATTTCGAGACGAAAATCGTAATGGAGCCGGGTGGCATCATGCTTCTGTATCACGAAGCTGTTGCCGGTCCCGGGCGCCCTGCGCCCCTGCGGCTCCGGGGTAACGGAAAAATTGCGCTTCTTGCGGTAGGTATCGAGCGCCATCGGTCAGCCGGCCTTCCGACGCGGCGCCGTCTGCTTCGCCTTTGCGTGGCGCGCCGGCTTTGACTTTGCCGCAGGCTTTCTTGTCGAGGGCTGCTTGCCGCCAACGCCGGCACTCTGGCGCAGCGCATCCATAAGATCGACGACCTTCTCCCGCTTGGCCGGCTTCGGAACGGCGATCTTCTTGCCTTCGAGCTTTGCCTTCACAAGCTCAGCCAGCGCCGCCTCATAACGGTCGTCGAACTTGGTCTGATCGAATTTGCCCTTCTTGGTCTTGATGATGTGTTCGGCCAGTTCGAGCATCTCGCCCTCGATCTTCATATCGGGAATGTTGTCGAAGGCTTCCTCTGCCGAGCGCACCTCGTAGTCGAAGTTCAGCGTCGTTGCGACCAGGCCTTCGTCATAGGCGCGGATGAGCAGGGTCCGGACGCGCCGAAACAGGACGGTCTGGGCGATCGCAGCGACTTTCTTCCTGCGCATGCCTTCGCGGATCAGCCCGAATGCCTCTTCCGCGTGTTTGTCCGGCGGGGCGAGGTAATATGGCTTGTCGAAATACACGTCGTCGACATCGGAACAGCCGATGAAGGCCGAGACCGACAGCGTCTTGTCGCTCTCGGGGACGGCGGCTGCGACCTCATCGGGTTCGAGCACGACATACTCACCCGAGCTGATCTCATAGCCTTTGACCTGATCGTCCTTCTCGACGGGTTTGCCGCTATCGCTGTCGACGAACGCGCGATGCACCCTATGGCCCGTGGCGCGGTTAATCGTGTGGAAGGCGATCCGCTCTGAGGTGGAAGCTGCCGTGTAAAGCGCGACTGGGCAGCTAAGTTCTCCAATTTTCAGGAAGCCCTTCCAATTTGCTCTCGGCGCCAAGACAACAGCCTCACTGTCACAAACATTGCACTGGAAATGCAACGTGGCGGCGCGCGGATTTGTTCCTTGGCTTACACGCCGATGAGAAGGTCCTGATCAACCAGACAACCGTTCCGCTGCAACCAAATTCACGACCCGCCGTTGTCGAGCAGGAAGGGAGCGGTTGGCCATGACGAGACTATCATTGACGAGACTGTCGTTTTTGTCGGCTCTGGTTGCAGCTCTGGCTTTAGCGGGCTGCAGCAACGAGGCCGAACCGACCCAGGACAGCACCAGCAGCACGGAACCGACACAGAGCAACACCAACACCGTCGACCAAAATCCCGAGGTCGACAAGGATCCGACGCCGAAGACGACCACGGGCGGCGATCAACCCGGTACGCCGCCGGCGCAATGAGGGATCGGCCGACCGACCGGATTCTCCCGGATGCAATACGCGCGGCAAGGGCACGAGGTGGTCACCCCGACTGGCTCTGCTCGACCAGATGATAGCTATACCGGTCTCGAATGAACGCGTTGAAGAACCGGCCTTTTGACGAGGCTTTGCGGAATGCAGCATAGGTCTGCGGCGGCACGTCGTGATAATCGTAGCGATATCCGCTTGGGACGAACCATACGGAGAGAGTCCTCGTCGCCGGATCGTAATCATACGTTGGATAGCAGCTGAAGGCATTTCCCAACACTCGACCCCAACACTCGACGCGTCTGGGCAATAACCCGCCCCGGCAGGCCAGGTTCCGTCTCGTGCAAAGATATGGGGCGATGATCAAGCCGGCTCGACGCCTCCAAGGTCTTGCCGCCGCCGGCCGGCTTCACCAATTAGGGTTGATGCCATCGCTTAAAACCAAGCAGCCGGAATTCGCTGGCCAAGGCGACCTGTTTCGTGCGCCCAACGATCTGCCGGAAGGATTTCACTTTCAGCCGGAGCTGATCACGGCGGAGGAAGAGGCTGAACTGGTGCGGCAGCTCGAAAGTCTCGCCTTCCAGCCTTTCGACTTTCATGGCCATCTCGCAAACCGGCGCGTCGCCGGTTTTGGCCTGCGCTACGATTTTGACCAGCGCAAAGTCGTCGAGGCGCCGGCGATGCCTGCTTTTCTGATGCCGCTGAGGGAGAAGGTGGCAGCATTTGCGCGGCTGCCCGCCGATGCTTTCGTGCAGGTTTTGATCAACGAGTACCGACCCGGCGCGGGTATCGGCTGGCATCGCGACAAGCCGCATTTCGATGCCGTGGCCGGCGTATCCCTTCTTGCGCCATGCAGCTTTCGGCTCCGCCGGAAGAACGGCGCTGGATGGGATCGCCAGACCATCATCCTCGAGCCAAGGTCGGCTTACCTGATGACGGGACCGGCGCGCACCGAATGGCAGCACAGCATCCCGCCGCTTTCCGAGCACCGCTATTCGATCACCCTGCGGACTCTGCACCCGCAACGGTCGCCTCGATCAGAAGCGATAGTTCGATGAGCAGGATCGAGACTGGCTCCTGTTTTTGCGGTTCGATAAGGGCTGAGATGCATGGCGACCCGTTCTGGATTTGCTCCGATCACGACGACGATTGCCGCAAGGCCATAGGGAGCCCGCTGACGGTCTGGGTCGGCTATCGACCGGCCCAATTCAGATTGCTCACCGGCACGCCGAAGACGTTCTCAGGGACGCGAGGCGTGCTCCGCACCTTCTGCGCCGATTGCGGGACATCCATAGCCTATCTCGACCAAGGGCTTCCCGAAGAACTCTATGTGACGATCGGCTTCTTCGACCACCCCGAACGTTTTGCGCCGCAGGCTCATGCCTATTGGGACATGAAGCTGCCGTGGGTGGAATTTCGTGACGATCTGCCGCGTGTGGGAAGATATTCAAGGCGGCGCGATCCAGCAGTCGGGAATCCCGCCGATCGGTAACCGGCAAAACGCCGCCAACGGGTCAATCTGGTGATACCGCGCGAACGCCACGCTGTGTTGGCGCTCATCTGGAAGGCGGCGGACCGTGAAGATCTTGAGACGATCGTCGGTCCCAAGGCCGGCAAAGGAATTCGGATCGGGCATCGGCAGCTTGAAACAGGACATCATCGCTTCTTCACGCCGCTTTCGATACCTATCTGTTGAGCGCAAGGCATAGATCGGCAACAGGCAGGAAGATTTGGCACAACGATCGGGAAGCGCAGACCTTCCACTTCATGGCGGACGCGTGCCGAAATGGCTCGGCGACCGGATGACGCGCCTTGGCGCGGTCATGTGCGAGGCGATCATTCACCATTACGGCCGCGAGGAGCTGCTGCGCCGGTTGGCGCATCCTTTCTGGTTCCAGTCGTTTGGCACCGTCATGGGAATGGACTGGCATTCTTCCGGCATTACGACCAGCGTCATCGGCGCCCTGAAACGTGGGTTGGCTCCGCTCTCCGGCGAGCTCGGTGTTCACGTGTGCGGCGGCCGCGGCGCGCATTCGCGCAAGACCCCGCACGAGCTTGCCGTCATCGGCGAGCGCGTCGGCTTCGACGGAGCAGGCCTGGCGACGGCCAGCCGGCTCGTCGCCAAGGTTGACAGCGCCGCCGTTCAGGACGGCTTCGATCTTTATCTGCATGGCTTCATCGTGACCGATGACGGCGACTGGGTCGTGGTGCAGCAGGGCATGAACGGCGACAGCAAGGTGGCGCGCCGCTATCATTGGCTGTCCGAAGGCCTGAAGAGCTTCGTCGACCAGCCGCATGCCGCCATCGAGGGCGCCAACCAGGGCGAGATTGTCAATCTGACCGACCGCCGCGCCGACGCTTCGCGCAAGGGGCAGCTGGAGTTGCTGCAGGACCTCGGACCGGATCGCATCCTGAGGGAGTTTGCCGCGCTCGAGCGTGACGTGACTACAGAACCGGAGCCCGAGCAGCCGATGCTGCCGCACCTGGTCATGCCTGCGCACCACGACGTTCGCGAAAGCGATGTCGTCATGCGCCGTCTTCATGGCAACATGGCTGCGGCTGCCGAGCGTGGTCCCGCCGATTTTTCCGAACTTCTCCTGGTCCCCGGCGTCGGTGCGCGCACGGTGCGGGCGCTGGCGCTGGTCGCCGAGGTGCTGCACGGCGCGCCGTGCCGTTTTTCCGATCCCGGACGCTTCTCGCTGGCGCATGGCGGCAAGGACAGGCACCCATTCCCTGTGCCGCTGAAGGTCTATGACGAGACGATCGGCGTGCTGAAGTCGGCCGTCCACAAGGCCAAGCTCGGCCGCGACGAAGAAATCGGCGCCTTAAAGCGGCTCGACGACCAGTCACGGCAGGTCGAACGCTATGTCACAGGCCCCAGCCTGAAGGAAATCGTTGCCGGAGAGTTCGATCAGTCGCATCTGCTCGGCGGCCGCAGCGTGTTCGGCTGGGAGGCCGCACCCGAGGTCCCCGCGGACGTTGAACAAATCAAACAAAAAGGATAATCGGCCCGGATCGCAATTCAGCGGACCTGGCCTGATCCGTGTTCGGCCTCAGGCATCCAGATCGATCAAAGCGATGCCGAGTTCCGGACGTTTCCTGCGGCGCAGGTGGCCAGGCGCTTCCACCAATGTGACTTCGAGTGTCGGCCGAACAATGCCTTCGAGCAGATGTCCGCCCCGAGTCGTGCCGTCGCGCAATCCGAGCACCGCATGGATGTGAAGACTGGGCTTGCCGTCGTCGCCCACCGCAACATCGCCGATCGCGCTGAGCACCTCGCACTGTTCCAGCACCGGGATTTTCCGATACGCTTTTTGCTCGATGTCGAACCAGCCGACAGTCGCCTTTTCGAAGGCGCCGAGCGCGGTCAGCGAGGCGCCGCCAATATCCTGATCGACCGCGAAAGCTGTGAGCACCGCGAACGCTTCCTCGCCGGGAACAAGCACCACCACGAACGTCCTTTGTCCGGCGCTTTCAGCGACGAGCTGCGATTTCATGATTTCACTCCAGACGCTGTGACGGCTTTGCGTTGTATTTCGATCGAGAGTTCGAACGGAAAAGCTGGCTCGCGAGTTCCCAACAGGTTTGGTCTGGGTTTGAACATCGCTGCGCCGTTTGACGATCGAAGATGCAGTGGTCCGGAACAAGATCGCGCAGGAAACATTATTCCCCGCAGGTTATCTCTGAGGGAGCGGACGTGGCGCCAACTGAAATCATCGTCAGGCATGCGCCAACGCCGCGTGAGTTCTGGATTGGTCTTGGGCGCGCCTTTGCCGGAGCGTTGATTTTCGCCGTCCCGGTGCTGATGACCATGGAAGCTTGGGCGCTGGGCTTTCACCTTCACCCACTGCGGCTCGCCTTGTTCCTCGCTATCACTTTGCCAATGCTGGTGCTGCTGCACAAGTATGGAGGCTTTCGCCAGACGGTGGCGCTCCGCGACCGCGTCGCCGATGCTTTTGTGGCGATACTTGTGGCCGCTGTGGCGGCTACTGCGGTGTTTTTTATTTTCGGCATCGTGACCGTCGAAATGCCGCTACGGGAGGTGATTGGCAAAATAGCGGTGCAGGTTGTCCCAGGCAGTCTCGGAGCATCTTTGGCGCGCGCTCAGCTTGGCCCGAGTTTGTTGGAGGAGGAGGACATTCCCGAGCCCGGCTACACCGGAGAGCTGTTCCTAATGGTGGTCGGAGCTCTGTTTCTATCGGTGAACATCGCACCAACGGAGGAGGTCGTCCTCATCGCTTACAAGATGCACCCCTGGCAGGAAATCGCTCTGGTGGTGGTCACCCTCGCTCTCATGCACGCCTTCGTCTATGAGTTCGAATTCCGCGGCTCGCACAGTCCCGAGCCAGGCGCTGGATTCGCCAGCATTTTCTTTCGCTATGCGATCGTCGGCTATGTCCTGGTGATGCTTGTGAACCTTTATATCCTGTGGACCTTCGGCAGGACCGATGGCGCCGGCTTTTCGGAGACACTCAGTGCAGTCGTGGTTCTGTCGTTCCCCGGTGCGCTCGGCGCGGCGGTTGCGAGGCTCATTCTGTGACAAAGAATCCCGCAAAAGGCGACAAGCAACAGAAGCAGCAGTCCGACAACAAAGGAATGACACGCAAACCCGGGACTTCGATCACGGAGTGGGTCGTGGCGGGGATAAGCTCGGTAGCCCTGCTTGCCGTGCTCAGCTATCTTGTGGTCGATGGCTTGAGCACGCGCGATGGGACCGCCCGGATCGTTGTGCTGCCGCTCGCGGTCGCGGCCACCGAGGGCGGCTACGTGGTCGAGTTCGCCGCCGCAAACAGGGCGGGGAAATCAGTTGCTGCTGTCGAGATCAAAGGTGAACTCCGCAATGGCGATGAGGTCGTCGAGGAGAGCAGCGCTACGCTCGACTATGTCCCACAGAAATCCCAGCGGAAGGGCGCGTTGATCTTTCGTCGTGATCCCGAGGCCTATGACCTGCGCCTCTTTGCCAGTGGATACAGTGAACCCTGACCAGTCGGAAACACCATGGATGAAATGGAACTCGGCATGGATCCTTTTCGCTCCTATTCCTCCGGGGCGGTGGCAGGAGCCGTATAACGGCGACGCACCGCATCCAGCACGTGCTTGCGGCTTTCCTGCGCCGAGAGCATTTCGTCTTTTTCTGCCTCGGCGGTTTCGCGCGCCAGCTCCTTGTCCCTGATCTGATGGCGAAACCATTCGGAATAGTCGCCGGCGCGCAAGTGGTGCTCCCAGGTCTTGTCGTCGATACCTTCGGCAATCTGGGCGAAGATCATCAGGTTGTGGGCCCGCAGGTTCATCGCGTTGTCGGGACCTCTGAAATAGAAGCTGCCGGCCTCGTCGAGTTGACCTTCCGCATATTTGCGGCTGTGACGCTTGAGCGACTGGCGCGGCTCGATCGCTTTGACCAAGGCAATTTTCTTGCGGGCTTGCGGCCGCCAGAACAGCACGCGCTCGCCTTTTGGCGACGGAATATCCTTTGGCGGCTTGGTGTCCGTCTCCTGACAAAAGGCCTTCATGACATCTTTGGCCTTGGGACCGAGCGCAATGACGGCAGTGACCAGACGCAGGGCATCGGTCGAGATCGCCTCCGGATGAACGGTGATCAGGACAGTGCCCGGCAATTCCAACGATAGAATGGCGCGTGTGTCGTCGCGCCTCTTGGGCAGAAGATGATGCGCCTCGTCGATGACCAGCCAATGCGGCCTCGCCGTACGGTAGCGGAAACTGCCAAGACCGGGGAGCAGATCGGCAAAGAAGTCTGGTCGCTCATTGACCCGCAACGCCAGCCCATTGACGACCACATTCGTGTCGGGCTTTTCGATCAGGTCGAGCACTTGTGCCTTTGTCGGTTCGCTTGAGCCATCGCCTATCCGGACGGCGCCTTCGAGGCCATCATAATCGCCTTCCGGGTCGAAAATGCAGAACTGAAAGCCGCTCTCGACGAAGCGTTCCGTCAGTGCGGTGGCCAAGGTGGATTTGCCGATGCCGGAGCTTCCGGCGATCAGAACCGTGTCGGTCGGCGTCAGATAGACTTCGTCGCTGCCGACCGAGCCGAGAAGGATGCCGTCACGGGGTTTTCGGACAAATTCCCGATCACGCTTTATCAGTTTTTCGATCAGTTCCTCGACGCCTTTTCCACGCGCGCCGCGCGTTACGAGATCCGCTGTGTCCTTGACCGCCGCAAGTGCATTGTCGACAGCGACGCTGCAGCCGCAGGCCTGCAGGAAGGCATGATCGTTTTCAGCATCGCCAATACCGACCACATTGTGTGGCGACAGCTTGAGGTCCTCAAGTGCGGCGGCAAGCCCGGTTGCCTTGTTGATGCCGCTCGGCAGGATCATCACCGCGCCCTTGTTGAAGATGATTTCCAGCTCAAGCCCGAGTTCCTTGATGACCTCGAGAACCGTTGCCTGGTGCGGTTCCCAGGTCGCAACGATCGACCGTCCGACTGAAAGCGGCTTGACGCCGTGTTTCTTCAGCTTGGCGACGAACTTGGGCGCCGGTGCCGGTGAAATCGCGCGTTCTTCCTCGCTGGCAGGCGTGTAGATCAACGCCCCATTTTCAGCGACGACCTTGTCGAACACGCCGAGCTCGGGAAAAACCCGCTTGAGATCGGGCAGTTCGCGGCCAGTGACGAGGATAAGCTTGCGGCCACTTTCCTTGAACCGTTCGAGGGCTGCAAGCGTCTTTTCAGCTACGATCCCATCGTGCGCCAGCGTGCCGTCATAGTCTGTCGCCAAGGCAATGAAATACATCTGTCGACCATTTCATATCTGAGATTGCCGCTGCCGCCGTCGAGAGGTCCCACGACGATCGAGCTGGGCGGGCGACGAGCACTCAGTAGCCGCCGATGATCGGCAATATCTCGCCGGTGATGTAGCTCGAGCAGTGCGGCGAGGCGAGGAACACATAGGCCGGCGCGATCTCCTCCGGTTGTGCCGGCCGTTTCATCGGTGTGTCTGCGCCAAATTTCGAAACGTCACCGGCTTGCTTGTCCGACGGGTTGAGCGGCGTCCACACCGGGCCCGGCGCCACGCAGTTCACCCGAATTCCCTTTTGGATAAGGTTACCCGAGAGCGCGCGCGTGAAGGCATGAATGCCGCCCTTGGTCATCGAATAGTCGACCAGTTGCTTCGAGCCCTCGATGCCGGTTACGGAGCCGCTGTTGATGATCGCCGAACCGGGCTCCATATGCGGCACGGCCTCCTGCGCCATGTGGAAGAAGCCGTAGAGGTTGGTCTTCAGCGTCGTGTCGAAATGCTCCTCGGTCAGCTCGCTGAAGTCGCTGGAATGGATCTGGAAAGCGGCGTTGTTGACCAGCACGTCGATCCGGCCGAATTCCTTCACCACCTCGGCCACAGCCTTGTGGCAATGGTCGCGTTCGCTGACGTCGGCCTTGACCAGTATGCAGCGCCGGCCTTCGGCTTCGACGGCCTTCTTCGTCTCTTCGGCGTCCTTGTCCTCGGACAGATAGACGATCGCCACATCGGCGCCTTCGCGCGCATAGAGCACGGCCACGGCTCGGCCGATGCCGGAATCGCCGCCGGTGATGACGGCCACTTTGCCGTCTAGCTTTTTCGATCCGATATAGAATGGCGCGTCATAGAGCGGCGCCGGCTCAATCGCCCATTCGTGCCCGGGCTTCGGCTGGTGCTGTTCGGGAAAGGGCGGCTCGGGATATTTGCGTGCTCCGGCCTGCATGGCGCCTTGTTGCTTGCCGCGGCCCTTCGATTTGTCCTTGGCATCGATGCCGCGCTGGATATGGCGTTGCTTGGCGGCCTCGCCGGCGATTTCCGATTTCATCTGCATGGCTGTCTCCTTGGCTTGGAGAAGGGACAACGCATGTCCGGCGAAAAAGTTTACGCGACGGTGTCATTCCTTCGATAGCGAATCCAAACGCCAGGAAATCGAACTCCGGGTTGCCCAAGTGGCAACGAATGACGCGGCCGGACGTTTGGGCACAAGCGGTGTCCGAGAAGGCGCGCTAGCCAGGCAGAAGGTATACCGAGGCTGGTGACCTGAAGATTTCCCGCTACTGGATCGCGCCAAGGGAGAGGAAAATGGCTGAAGGTCATACCAAACCAAACGGGCCGGATCTGGTCGAGGGCATCGCGTTATCCGACCTTGCCGATGGCGCAAAGCTCCTCGGCCATTGCGGCGATGAGCAGGTGCTGCTGGTGCGCCACGGGGCCGAGGTCTTCGCCATCGGGGCGACATGCACACATTATGGCGGGCCGCTCGTCGACGGTCTTGTGGTGCAAGACACCGTCCGGTGTCCCTGGCATCACGCGTGCTTCGATTTGCGAACAGGCGAAGCCTTGCGCGCCCCTGCTTTCAGTCCACTCGCTTGCTGGTCGGTGGCACAACGCGATGATCGGATATTCGTGGGCGAGAAGCGCAAACGGACGGCACCGAAGCAGCGCAATGGGAGCTCCGGCCAGGTTCCAGAGAAGATCGTCATTGTCGGTGGCGGCGCAGCCGGTTTCGCGGCGGCTGAAACACTGCGGCGCGAACACTATCAAGGTAGCATTGTCATGCTCAGCAATGACGAAGCGCCGCCCGTTGATCGGCCCAATCTTTCCAAGGACTACCTCGCCGGCAAAGTACCCGAGGATTGGATTCCGCTGCGCAGGGAAAGCTTCTACTCGAAGAACGATATCGACCTGCGCATCAATGCGAACGTCGCCAGCATCGATGCACGTTCTGGCGAAGTTGTACTCGCGGACGGGGCCCGGACTCCTTACGACAGGCTACTCCTTGCGACCGGAGCCGAACCGGTTCGCCTGACCATACCTGGCGCCGACCAACCACACGTTCACACGTTGCGCTCGTTCGCAGATTGCAAGGCGATCATCGAGCGAGCCACGACTGCGCGCCGCGCCGTCGTGCTTGGCGCCAGTTTCATTGGTCTGGAGGTGGCCGCGGCCTTGCGCTCGCGCGAGATCGAAGTTCATGTCGTGGCGCCGGAAAAACGGCCCATGGAACGGATCCTGGGTCCGCAAATGGGCGATTTCATCCGCGCCCTCCATGAGGAGAATGGTGTCGTATTCCATCTCGAGGACACCGCGAGCAGCATCGACGGCCGCAAGGTGAAACTCAGCAGCGGCGATACGTTGGCGGCGGATTTCGTCGTTGTCGGCATCGGCGTCCGACCGCGGACAGGGCTTGCCGAAACGGCGGAGCTCATCCTTGACCGCGGGATCGTCGTGAACGCCTTTTTGGAGACGAGCGCACCAGGCATCTTCGCGGCCGGCGACATTGCGCGGTGGCCAGATCCTCACAGTGGCGAGAACATTCGGGTCGAGCATTGGGTGGTTGCCGAGAGGCAGGGACGATCCGCGGCCCTCAACATGCTCGGCCATCGCGAGAAATTCGTCGCCGTGCCGTTCTTCTGGAGCCAGCATTACGATGTTCCCATCAACTACGTCGGCCATGCCGCGCAATGGGACGAGATCGTGGTCGATGGAGACATCGCTGCCAAGGATTGCCTGCTCCGCTTCAAGCGCGAAGGGCGCACGCTGGCTGTCGCTTCGATCTTCCGCGACATCGAAAGTCTAGGGGCCGAAGTGGAAATGGAGCGCCAAATGACCTAGTGGTAACGCGTGGGGCAGATCAGGCTGAAAGGCCGCCGATCAGGCAACCACGGACAAGATGGAAGGTCAGCCCCGCAATCGCGCTCAGGGCGTCCTCAATAAGCCCGAGTGAATCCGCCATCGTGTAGAATGTTCAAGCCTGTCATGTGATCAGTGAGGGGCGACAACAAGCCCTCGACGACGGCAACTTCAGACGGCGTCCCATACTTTTTGAGTGGAATATTGTCGGTCTCGACCGCAATTCTTTCTTCAAACGTCACGCCGGCGTCCTGCGCTCGCCTGCCAATTGCATCCCGATACCAGGGCGACAGCGTGCCACCGAGTGAAAGGGTGTTCACATGAATACCTCTTTCGCCCAGCGCGAAGGCAAGCGTCTTCGCTTGTCCAAGCCAAGCGGTGCGGATGACGTTGGCGGTGGCGTAGTGGCTAAGAACCTGAGCCGAAGAAATGCCGGAAATGATTACGACCTTGTAGCGACGGCCTGCTTCAGGGGCCGGTTCCATCCGAGCGATTGCCGACTTCAACAGGGACAACGGCCCAACGAAGCTTGTCTGAAACAGCGTTCGCCAGACCTCCGGCTCGGGCATAGGGTCAGCGGACGAATGCGGTTGGGGCGGCATAAGAACGACCCCATCAAGCTTGCGGCCCGACGTGGCGAGGTGTCGATCAAACGCGCCCAACGCCGCATCGGATGCCATATCAACCGGTATAGCTTCATGCGAACCGTCGGCTGGTGCAGGCAGGTTCGAAGCCAGCGACTCAAGCCGCACCTGATTGCGGGCCGCTACAATCAGACGAGCGCCACCGGCCGCAAGCGTTCGCAAATTGCTTGCCCGATCCCACCGGTTGCCCCAGTCACAAGTATGGTCGACATCACACCACCCCGCCAGTTTCGAGCACTATACCGTTGTACTCTGGAAAAGCCATTGGCACCCCGGCTGTGGGGCGATTTCTTGCCGTCCACCGGTACCAAGTGTCAGACTTTCACCACTAGCGAAGCGCCCGCTGTTATCCGCCTTCCCCGGCGATCAGCATTCAATAGCGCTTCGCTCATTCCGCGCAGCACAAAGGTCCGGGCTGCGGCGCTGTACGGCCGGCCCGCGCATTCAGTCTCGGCGCGCAATGATCCAGCCGGTTGCCGCCGCGAGATCGGCGACGGTTGCGGTCGGGCGCGGATCAAACCGTTTCTCATCGCCCTGCCTGTATTTACCTGTCCGCACCAGTAATGCGGCCGAAAGTCCGGCGCGCAGGGCGCCAGCTATATCGGCCTCGGCGTCGTCGCCGACCATGATCGCCTGATCCGGCGGACAGTCCATGCTTGCCAGCGCCGACAGAAAGAATGCCGGCGATGGCTTGCCGAGAACGGTTGCGCGTTTCAGGGAGGCAAATTCCAATGCCGCGACGAATGGCCCTGCATCGAGGCTGAGCCCGCCGTCAGCGTCCCGAAACGTCCGGTTGGTGGCAAGGGCCAGCAATTCGGCCCCCGCGCTCAACTCGCGGAACGCGTCATTCAATGCCGCATAGGTGAAGGCGTCTCCGGCATCGCCGACGATGACGGCGCACTTGTCGCGATCCGGCAGTTCCCAAAAATCCGGCGCAAGGCCGGGGTGAACCAACAAGTATGGCGCACGGCCATTCCGAAGCAGCCATTCGCGTGCAGCGTGCGCCGGCGTGAAAACATCTGCCTTGGTAACGGTGAGTCCCATCGCCTCCAGACGTTCGAGAACCCTCTGTTTCGACGAGCGCGTGGTATTGCTTACGAAGCGTATGGCCAAACCGGCCTGGCGCAAACGCGCGACGGCGTCGATCCCGCCTGGTATGGCGGTCTCGCCATCATAGATGACGCCTGCGAGGTCCAGCAGTACACCCCTTGTCATCGGTCCAGCATGACCACGAGTCCGCCAAGCGTCAAATCCGGAACAAGGCCATGGTTGTTCCTTTTTGGAGGGCAGGCGCACTCGATTAAGCGACGGTCACAACCACCATTCGGGGAAGGCTGTGCGGGCGGCTTCGGCTAGCGTCGCGATCTCCTCGTCGGGAACCGAGCTGTAGGGCCAGAGCAGTCGCGGGCCAAGCGGCGCCCAGCCGCCGGTCGCCGCCATCGCTTTGTCGAGCGCCGCATCGCTGGCAGCGTAGCGAGCGCGAAAAGGCAGTACGTGTGTGGCGAGAAAGGCTTGGATGCGCGCCTCGATCTTAGCAGCGGCTGCCGCGTCGCTGCGGATCATGCGCCACCACATCACGGCGCCCTTGGGGTTAAGACAGGCAACATTGGAATAGCTGCCGTGGGCGCCTTGGGCAAATCCCGTCGCCAGCGTATGGCCGGGCACGAAGACCGAAAATCCCGGCAGTTCGCGGCGCATGTCGGCATACCAGCTGGCGTCGCCGCCCGGCAGTTTGGCGCCGACCAGCGACGGCACGCCTGCACGCAGCCTGGCGATGCCTTCGAGCGTCAGGCGGCGCTTGGCGTGCGGTGGATTGTAGAGCACCAGCGGCATGTCAGGCGCGGTCTCGCAAAGACCGCCGACGAAGCGCATGACCTCATCGTCGCTGGGCGGCCACCAGTCGGGCAAGGTGAATTGCACCGCCGCCGAGCGAAGCGCCGACACCCGCGTCAGCCGCTCGCGCGCGACGCGCGGATTGGACTGGCTGATGCCGATCTGGAAGGGCAGGCGTGCGCGGCCGGCTATCGCGGCAACCAGGTCGCAAAGTCGGTCGAATTCGGGTTCGGTCTGGCAGTGGAATTCGCCGGCCGTGCCGTTGGAATAGATGCCATCGACACCTGATGCGCAGAGCCGTGCGATCGTCTCTTTCGTCGCGGCCCAGTCGATCGCACCGCGATCATCGATAGCGAGCATCACCGCGCCCCAGACGCCGCGCGGCGCATGTGCAGGCAAGTGGCTCAGGTGATCGTCGAGCTCAGCGCGCACCGGCGAGCTCGTGCTCGCGCCGGGTTTCATTCGACGCAAAGGCGGCCTCGATGATGGCGATGATCTTGCGTCCATAGGCACCGTCGACCGGCACCGGCTTGTCGTCCGCAATGGCCTCGCGCATCGCGCTCCATTCGCGCACCAGCGCATTGTGCACCCAGTTGGGTTCGAACGAGCCAGGCAGGTCGGTCCAGACCGTATCGCGTCCCAGCATCGTGCCGCGGTCCATGTCGATGCGCAGGGTTCCCTGCTCGCAGACGAGGTCCATGGCGTAGGTGGTCGCGCCATTGCGATAGCCGACGCTCTGCACCTGGCCGAGTCCGCCGCCGGCGAAGCGCAGCCGGAGCAGGGCGGTATCGTCGGCTTCCTGGTCATGGAACTTGGCGCCGAGCATGGCGCTCACCGACACGACGTCGTCATCCATCAGCCAGACCAGGCGGTCGAGCGCATGAATGCCGGCCGTCAACAGCATGCCGCCGCCGGTTGCCTTGCGCAGATGCCAGTCGCGGCGATTGTGCTCCATCCACAGCTTGATGATCCAGCTCGATCCGATGAGCGGCCGGCCGAGCGCTCCTTCCTCCAGCATTTGCCTGGCTGCCATGCAGGGCAGGGCGAAATGCATGAGTTGAGCGATCATCAGCTTCACGCCACCGGCGGCCACGGCGGCATTGATCGCATCGCAGGCCGCCGCCGTCGGCGCCATTGGTTTTTCCAGCATGACGTGCTTGCCGGCCTTTGCTGCACCGATCGCCATTTCGGCATGGAGATGGTGAGGACTGGCGATGAGGACGGCGTCGACATCCTTGTCGTCCAGCAGCTTGCGCCAGTTGGTGTAGCCGCGACCACCGTGTTCGCTGGTGAAGCCGGCCAGGGCGTCGTTATTGCCGCGGCACGACGCGACGAGTTGCAGGCCGTGCACCTCCTTGATTGCCCTTGCATGGGCCGCGCCGAAATCGCCCGCTCCGATAATGCCTATTCCAATCATCGTCGTGCCTTTTCATAAGCGGCGTCGATCAGCGACATCGCCGCAACATAGTCTTCGATGGAAGTCGCCGGCGGCGCCTTCCGGGCCAGCCGGTCAAGCGTGTCGCTCATGCATAGCCTATACCGCGTCGCCGGCAATTCGATGGGCAAGTCGACGATAGCGCCATCGTCGAGCGTCGCACAGATGGCGCGATCGCCATAGTCGATGAGGGTCGCATTCGCACTGACGACGCGCCATTCGAAGTCGCCGCCGGGGCGCATTGAAGCGAAAGTGTATCCCGCCTCGACGACGAACAACGCTCCGGCAGCGTCTTCCAGCACAAGCAGCGCATGATCCTCGACCGGAGCGCGGTGAATGCGGTTCTCGATCGAAACGGCTTTCAGCCCAAGCCCGCCGGTTGCCAGGCTGAGCGCGGCGTCGACGCCGTGTATGCCGAGGTTCCTCAGCGCGCCGCCGCCACCGATCGCCGGATCCACGACCCAGGCGACACCGTCGGCCGCATAGCGCTGCGGCGGGCCGTTGACTAGGCGGAACTGGCAATGCGCAACCGCACCGGCGCTGCCTTGCTGGCGCAGCCGTTCAAAGGCAGTAACGGCCGGTCCAAAGCGGTTGGGCAGGGGAACACTGACAAAGGCCCGGTGCTGCCTCGCCAGGTCGCGCAGCACGGCCAACGCTCCGGTGCTGCTCGCCGCCGGCTTTTCCAGGATCAGCGGTATGCCGGCTTCGATGACGGCACGCGCCCGCGCTGGTACTGTCGAAGGATGTCCCATCAGCAGGACCACGTCCGGCGGGCTGGAGAGGATTTCCGCAAAATCCACAATGAACGGCAAATGATGACGCATCGCGAAGGCGCGCGCATGCTCCGCGTCCTCATCCCAGATGCCGGCAATTTCGGCGTCACAACTGTGTGCAGCGTGAAGATGCATTTCGGCGTGCCAATGGCTTGAGCCGGCCAGGACAATCTTCATTTCGTTAACGTATCCTCCTGCTTGCAGGATATCCTACAAGTCGCTATGCTACAAGCATCGACCGCTTTGCAGCGCGCCATCGGGCGCGATTGCAGCGGCGCTGGGAGCAAAATGCCGGAAGCCAAGTCGATCTCGGAACCCAAACCGATCTCGGAACCCGGGTCGATCGAGCCGCTGACTCGACCGCCGCTGCTTCACGTCAGCGTGCAAGAGAGCCTCAGGAACTATATCCAGAGCAACAAGCTCAAGGCGGGGGATCCCTTGCCTCCGGAGACGTTCCTGGCGGAACGGCTCGGCGTCGGCCGCAACTCGGTGCGGGAAGCGATCAAGGCGCTGGAGTCGATCGGCATTCTGGAGACGCGTCGCGGCATCGGCGTGTTCGTCAAGGAATTCTCGTTCAAGCCCTTGCTGGATAACCTGGCATATGGCCTGCAGGACTCATTGCGCGACGTCGAGGAGCTGCGTGAGATCCGCCGCGTCCTTGAAACCGGCCTCATCGCCAAGACCATCGAAATGATCAGCGCCGAAGACATCGCTGCGCTGCGCCAGCTGACCGAAAGCATGCGGCGGCGCGCCGAGCGCCAGGAGAGCTTTGCCGAAGAGGACCAGCAATTCCACCAGCTGCTGTTCCGCTGCCAGAACAATCACATGCTGAGCGCGCTGATAGACATCTTCTGGGTGGCGTTCAACAAAGCCTCGAACTTCACCAGCCTCGACAATCCGACACCGCTGGCGACGTGGCGCGACCATCACGAGATCGTTGAGGCCGTCGCCGCCAAGGACGTCGACCGGGCGCGTCAGCGCCTCGACGACCACTACAGGGGGATTCAGCAAGTCATCGCGAAAAACCGAACCACCTGACTCAAAGCCGAACTACCTGACAATGCCAAGGGAGGAAAACCATGCGCATCAAGACCATAGCTCGTCATCTGGCCGTCACCGGCCTACTGCTCGGCGGCATCAGCCTGGCCACCAGCGCCCAGGCACAGGACGCCAAGACTATAACCGGGGGCTTCGATGTCGGCCCGGGCGGCTTTCCCAAGAACTTCAATCCGCTGGCTGCGACCGGCGGCTTTACCTGGCTCAGCACCTATTTTGAACCGCTGGTCATCTACAACGCCGAACTGACCGAACTCGAAGGCGATCTGGCCAAGGACTACAAGGTCAGCGACGACCAGCTGACCTATACGTTCAACCTTGTCGAAGAGAGCTGGCACGACGGCAAGCCATTCACATCCAAGGACGTCAAGTTCACGCTTCAGCTCGCCAGGAACAAAGTTTCCGGCAGTTTGTTTGCCGCGCGTCTCGGCGACATCGCGTCGGTCGACGCGCCGGACGATCGCACCGTCGTCGTCAAATTGTCGAAGCCCAACGGCTCGTTCCAGTCCATTCTCTCGCAGGTGATGATCCTGCCGGAGCATGCCCTGGCCGCGATGCCGCCGGAAACGCTGGCCACAAGCACTTGGTGGTCCACCACTCCGGTCGGCACCGGCCCCTTCAAATTCAATCGCTATGTCAGCGATCAATATGTCGAATTGGCCGCGGATGACGACTATCGCGGCGGCAAGCCGAAGGCCGACGTGCTCATCAACCGGTATTTCGAGAGCCCGGCGGCCGCCGTTGCCGCGCTACGCGCCGGCGAAATCCAGTTCACCTATGTCGAGCCCGACGACGCGGTATCTTTCAAAAGCGACAGCAATTTCAAGGTGATCGAGGGTGCTTCTTATGTAGTCAACTACATCGGGCTCAACCAGAAGGTCGAGCTCTTCAGGGATGTTCGCGTCCGCCAGGCGATCATGTACGCGATCGATCGCAATGCCATCATCGAGAGCCTCTATGGCGGGGCGGCCAAACCGGCCAATTGCGGCTACGTCGCACCGCATCTGCTTCCCGAAGGTCTCGAGACCTATGGTTACGATCCGGCAAAGGCCGAGGCGGGCTGGGACAAGGTCAACGGCGACAAACCCATCACCTTGCTGACCTATTACGGCTCGCCGCAAGCGGCCAATGTGATGGCCGCAATCCAGTCGATGCTGGCCGAGGTCGGGATCAATGTGGTGCCGCGCGTCGTCGATACGCCGACTTATAACGGCATCGTCTACAAGGAAGGTACGCCGGACTGGAACGCGTTTCCGATGGTCTATGCCGGCCTGCAGAACGGTCCAAATCCGGCTGGCATCAGCCCTGGTCTCAACAAGTCCCAGATTCCGCCGGCAGGCTTCAACACCATGCGCATCGAGTTCGACGATCTGAGCGCTGCATTGGACGCTGCGCTCGCCCAGACCGATCCGGCCAAGATCGATCAATCCTGGCAGGAAGTCTGCAAGGTGATGAACAAGGATCTTCCGTGGGCGACGTTGTGGGTGGCCAACCGCTATGGCGTCGCGTCCAACAAGCTGCGTGATTTTGTCTGGACGCCGGCGCCTGCCGGCGGTCCTTTCGCGGCTCACCCGGAACGCTGGGATATCCAGTAAAACGCTTGGCGGGCCACTCCAGGCCCGCCTTTGCAAGGAGCCGGCACGATGCCGGCTCCGCTCACCATCACTACGGACAGCCAATGCTGAATTTCATCGCCCGCCGCAGCGCTACAGGACTGTTGATGCTGGTCGCCTTGAGCGTCCTCATCTTCATCCTTCTGCGGCTGGCGCCCGGCGATCCGATCGACGCCTATATCAACCCGTCCAGCCCGATGTCTGCTTCCGACCTCGAAGTCCTGCGCGACCGGCTTGGGCTCGATCAGCCGCTTCCCGTGCAATACCTCGCCTGGCTTCGCGCTGCGCTCAGCGGCGACTTCGGCTATTCGATCCAGCGCAGCGGCGTTGCCGTGCTGCCGCTGGTCATGGAACGCATCGGCCCAACCGCGCTCCTGATGGGCACCGGCCTGGCCATCGCCATCGTGCTCGGCATTTGCGCCGGCATCTTCAGCGCTGTCCGCCGTAACGCGCTGCCCGACATCGCGCTGTCGGTGGTCTCTTTCGTCGGCATCTCCAGCCCGGCCTTTCTGACGGCACTTCTCGGATTGTACTTTTTCTCGGTACTGCTGCGCTGGGCGCCATCAGGCGGCATGCAGACCGCCGGCGCACCTTTTTCCGTATCGGACGTGCTCGCGCACCTCGTCCTCCCCGCCTGCCTGCTGTCCATCGGACACGCCGCGCTGATCATGCGCTACATGCGCGCGTCGCTGCTGGAAGTGCTGAACCAGGATTATGTACGGACCGCGCGTGCCAAGGGAGTGCGCGAATTCTGGGTGATCATCAAGCACGCGACTCGCAATGCGCTTTTGCCTGTTATCACCCTGATCGGGTCAACGGTCGGCATCGCGATCGGCGGCGCCATCTTCCTCGAAAGCGTGTTCAACTGGCCGGGCATGGGCCTGCTGCTGGTTAACGCCGTAGGCACACGGGATTCCCGGTGATCATGGGCGCCACTCTGGTAATCGGCATCTGCGTCATTCTGGTCAATCTCCTGACCGATATCGTCTACGCCGTCGTCGACCCGCGCATTCAGGTGTCGTGATGACGATCACCGCGCCGAATCCAACAGTCGACCCGACAGCTGTGCCACAAACCAAAGGACCGCTCCGCCGCGCGCTCGACCGCTTCTTTGAGAATCGTGCGGCGCGCGCCGGTCTGCTTATCGTCATCCCCATTCTGCTGGCGGTTTCGACCTATCCCCTGTGGTGGCCGTTCAGCCCCAACGCCATCGATCTAAGGGCGATCAACAAGGGACCGTCCGCCATTCATTGGCTAGGCAGCGACGGCGTCGGCCGCGACGTCATGGCCCGGCTGCTGCAAGGCGGCCGGATATCGCTGCTGGTCGCGGTCTGCTCCGTCGCCATCTCGATTGTCATCGGCTTCCTGGTCGGCGCCGTCGCCAGCTTCGGCGGTCGTGTTGTCGACGGCACGGTGATGCGCTTCGTCGATCTCGCAATGACGCTGCCGCCGGTGATCTTTTTGCTCGTGCTCGCTTCGATTGCCGGCACCGGCATTGCGCCGACCATCCTGGTGATCTCGCTGCTCTCGTGGCCGGTGCTGTCGCGCATGGTGCGCGCCCGGCTGCTCGAGCTGCGCGAGCGCGACTTCGTCGTCGCCGCCCGTGGCATGGGGGCAGGGCTGCCGCATCTCCTGTTCCGTCACGGGCTGCCGAACTGCATCGACATACTTGTCGTCTACGCCACGCTGCAGATCGCCAACGCCATTCTGCTCGAAGCCGGCCTTTCCTTCCTCGGCCTCGGCATCGCGCCGCCCGAAGCCAGCTGGGGCAACATGCTCAATCTCGCCCGCTCCACCGTCGTGCTGGAGCAATATCCCTGGCAATGGATGTTCCCCGGCGCCGTGCTCGTGCTCACCGTTCTGGCCATCAACTTCATCGGCGACGGCCTGCGCGATGCATTCGACCCCCGTTCCGATCTCAACTGACCCTGAAGGTTTTTCAAAATGCCCCTGTTTACCGGTGTCGTGCCACCCGTCGTCACCCCGCTCCATTTCGATTTCAGTGTCGACTTCCCGTCGTTCACCCGGACGATCGAGAATCTGCTCGACGGCGGCGTTCACGGGCTCTTCGTGCTCGGCTCGACCAGCGAGGTGGTCTTTCATGACGAGGCCGGCCGCAGGGCCATCATCGAGCACGCCGTCAAGGTCAACAACGGCCGCGTTCCGATCTTCGCCGGGGTCATCGACCCGACAACCGATCGTGTCATCAATCACGCCAAGATAGCCAGATCGGCCGGCGCCGACGCCGTTGTGGTCACCGCGCCCTTCTATACCCGCACCAGCCAGCCCGAGATCGGCGATCACTTCCGCTATATCAAGGACGCGGTCGACATCCCGATCATCGCTTACGACATTCCGGTGTGTGTCCATGTCAAGCTGGAGCGTAAGACCACCGTCGGCCTTGCCAGCGAGGGTGTTATCGCGGGGATCAAGGACTCCAGCGGCGATGACGGCAATCTGCGTTATGTGCTCAAGGACATGGCCAACGATCCGAATTTCTTCGGCATGACCGGATCCGAGATCCTGGTCGACAGCGTGCTGGCCATGGGTGCGCATGGTGTTGTGCCCGGCCTCGCCAATGTCGACCCGCACGGCTACGTCAAGCTGTGGAACCTGATGCAGGCGGGTCAGCACGCCGAAGCCCGCCTCGAGCAGGAGCGGCTGTTGAAGCTGTTCGAGATCGTCTGGATTTCGCTCGGCAGGACAAGCGCCGGCTCGGCCGGGGTCGGCGCCTTCAAGACCGCAATGAAGAGCCTCGGCATCATCGCCTCCACCACCATGGCGCGGCCGCAACGACGTTTGAACGACGAGGAAACCGCAAAGGTCGACATCATCCTTCGCGAAGTCGGGTTGCTGCGCTGACCGTGGACGCTCCGATCCTCTCGATTTCCGGTCTGCGAGCCGTGTTCCGTATCGCCGGGCGCGACATCGCCGCCGTGCAGGACGTCGATCTGACGATCGGATCGGGTGAAACGGTCGCGCTCGTCGGCGAGTCCGGGTCGGGCAAATCCGTCACCAGCCTGTCGATCATCGGTCTGTTGCCGAAGAAGGTCGGACACATCGCCGAGGGGTCGATCGCGCTGCGCCGCAGGGATGGCACAGTCACCGAGTTGACCGGCCTCGATCCTGAGTCGCTGCGCAAGGTGCGCGGCAACGACATCGGCATGGTGTTCCAGGAGCCGATGACCAGCCTCAATCCGGTCTACACCATCGGCGAACAGATCGCCGAGCCGATCCGCATCCATCTCGGCAAGTCGCACCGTGATGCGGCCGCCGACGCCGTGCGGCTGCTGGCTCAGGTCGGCATTCCCGATCCCGATCGGCGGGCGCGGCAATACCCGCATGAGCTGTCGGGAGGGATGCGCCAGCGCGCCACTATCGCCATGGCCCTGTCCTGCAATCCGACCTTGCTGATCGCCGACGAGCCGACCACCGCGCTGGACGTCACTATCCAGGCCCAGATTCTCGACCTGCTGGCCCAGCTGCAAGCGCAACGCGGCATGGGCATTCTGTTCGTCACGCACAATCTCGGCGTCGTTGCCGAGATCGCCGACCGGGTCGCCGTGATGTATGCCGGGCGCATCGTGGAATCGGGTCCGGTGAGCGAGGTGTTCACCCGTCCGCGTCATCCCTACACCGCCGGGCTGATGCGTTCGGTGCCGCGGCTTGGCCAGGCCACCACGCTGAAGGCAGCAGGAACGCCACTTCCGACCATCGCCGGCAATGTTCCGTCGTTGGCTCTGCTGCCCAAGGGCTGCTCCTTCGCGCCGCGTTGCGCCCTGGCTGTCGATGCCTGCCGCACTGCTGTACCGCCATTGTTCGCGGCGACGTCGACCCAGAAAAGCCGTTGTTTGCGCTGGGAGGATCTCTGACAGTGGATACCCCATTCCTTTCGGTCAGGAACCTGACCAAGCATTTTGCGCCGACGGCGTTCTCGCGCGGTCCCATCGTCAGGGCGCTGGATGATATTTCCTTCGATATTGCGCGCGGCCAGGTGGTCGGCCTCGTCGGCGAATCCGGGTCGGGCAAGACCACGATCGGCCGCTCGGTGCTGCGTCTCATCGAGCCGACGTCCGGCGAAATCAGATTTGACGGCGTCGATATCACCAAGCTGAACGCCGGGCCGCTGGCTCGCCAGCGCCGCAAGATGCAGTATATTTTCCAGGATCCGTTCGCCAGCCTGTCGCCGCGCATGACCATCGGGCAGATCCTGACCGAAGGCTTGGATATTCAGGGTATCGGCAACAGGCGCGAGCGGCGGGCGAGGGCGGAGAAGGCACTTGCTGCGGTCGAGTTGCCCGTCGATGCCTATGATCGCTACGCCCACGAATTTTCGGGCGGTCAGCGTCAGCGCATCGGCATCGCCCGCGCGCTTACGCTCGAACCCGAATTCATCGTCGCCGACGAACCGGTCTCTGCCCTCGATGTCTCCATTCAGGCGCAAATCATCAATCTTTTGCGCGACCTGCAGGTCCGGCTCGGCCTGACCATGCTGTTCATTTCGCATGACCTGGCCGTCGTCGAATATATCTGCGACACGGTGATCGTTCTTTATCTCGGGCGCATCATGGAAGTTGCACCGGCGGCCGCGCTCTACGCCCGGCCGCAGCACCCCTATACGCGCGCGCTGCTCTCGGCCATTCCGTCGCTCGACCCACTGGCAAGGCAAGGCCGGCAGGTGCTGAAAGGCGATATTCCAAGCCCGGCAAATCCGCCAACCGGGTGTGTTTTCCGAACCCGTTGCCCGGTCGCCCTCGACGCTTGTGCCGGCATTGTCCCACCGCTGCGGGCAACGTCCGATGGCCATCTGAAGGCCTGCATTCGCGACGACATCGCCTAGCACTCACGCGATACCCGCGCGCGGAAATTGAGCTACTTGTCTTTCCAGAAATCGGCATGGAGTTGCGCCGCTTCATCGGCAAGCAGCGGGCCGACGACTTCAGTCGGACGCTGCCCAGCTTCGAAGACGGTCCTGCAGGGCAGGTCGAGTGTGGGATTCTCGACGTGTGCACCCGTCAGTGCCTTCATGTCATGCTCAGCCAGCCCGAACACGACACGTCCGACACCCGCCCAATAGATTGTCCCGGAGCACATCGCGCAAGGTTCGGCCGAAGAGTAGAGTGTGCAGGAGGCCAGCTTTTCGAGACTGAAATTCATTCCCGCCCACGAGGCCAGCAGCCTTTCGGCATGAGCGGTGCGGTCGCCCGCTCCGGATTTGTAACCGTTGAGTTGCTCGCGCAACACATTGCCGTCTTTGTCAGCGAGGAGCGAACCAAAGGGATGTTCGCCGGCGTCGCGGGCCTTGCGCGCGACTTCGAACGCCTGACGGAGCAGGCGCTCATCATAGGGGCGTTGTGGCATCGGCAGATCCTCCGGCAGTGCCGTTTGATCATAGTGCCGAACAATCCGCCGACTCAAGTCGGCAGATTCAGCTCGGCGATGAATGGCTGAACAGCGCCAGCGCTGCTCTTTGTTCCGTCAGCCATTGTCCCGATCTCGGACGGAACAGATCACAATGTTCTCATCAATCCTCATCATCCTGCCGCGGCTCGAAAATTCGCACGTGTCGATCCGTTCGAGCTTGACGTTCGGCTATTCAAAGGGTGACTGCGGGGTTGGCATCGGCAAGGCGTTGCTCGCGCTAGAGCAATTCTAGGAAAAGTGTGAAAGGGTTTTCCGTCGGGAATTGCGCAAAAACAAAGAGATAGAGCGGTTCGGCGTTTCCGTGAAACGATGAAGCGCTCTAGGCTCGGACTATTGAGCTTGCGTAAGCCATTTGGGTCTGGGAACAGCCTGTAACAGGCTTTGCGTATATTCGTGGCGAGGCGCCCCGAACAGCGCCGAGGTTTGGCCTTCCTCGACAATCTTTCCATCTTTCATGACCATGATCCGGTCGGCGAAATGGCGCACGATCGGCAAGTCATGTGTGATGAAAATATATGAGAGGCTGAGCCTGGTCCTAAGGTCGGCCAGAAGGTCGATCACCTGCGCCTGGATGGAGACGTCGAGCGCCGAAACCGCCTCGTCGCAGACGATCAGTTCCGGCTCGCTCGCAAGCGCGCGCGCAATGGCGATGCGCTGTCGCTGGCCGCCGGAAAACTGGTGCGGGTAGCGGTCGGCGTGTTCCGGCAACAGCCCCACCAGTTCCAGGAGCTCTGCCACTCGAGCCTTCCACCTGTTCTTCGGCAGAATATCGCGGTGGATCACCCAGGGTTCGGAAATGATGGAGTAAACGCGCATGCGCGGGTTCATAGATCCGTACGGATCCTGGAATACCATCTGGACCTTGCGCCGAAACGCCATAAGACGCTTCTCGTTCATTTCGAAGATGTTTTCACCGGCAAAGACCGCTTTGCCCGAGCTTGGCGCATTCAGCCCCAACAGCATGCGCGCGACGCTCGATTTGCCGGAACCGGACTCGCCGACGATGCCGAGCGTTTCTCCTCTCCTGACCTCGAAGCTTACGTCATCCACCGCCTTGAACGTCCGCTTGCTGCTGAACGCTCCGGAAGCCAGCACATAGTGCTTGGTGAGATGTTCCACCTTGAGCAGAGTTTTGTCGGCGATCGTCGTCGAACGCTTGTTCGGCGCCTCCGCTGCGTTGCCGTGGGGCAGGGCGGAGATGAGGCGGCGCGTATAGGCGTGCTGCGGATTGCTGAAGACCTCCTTGGCGATGCCTGTCTCCACGACCTTGCCGCCGTTCATGACGATAATCCGGTCCGCCATGGACGAGGCGACTTCGAGGTCGTGGGTGATCATGATCAACGCCATGCCGGTCTCACGCTGGAGATCGCGCAGCAGATCGAGGATCTGCGCTTGCACGCTGACGTCCAGAGCGGTCGTCGGCTCGTCGGCGATCAGGATGTCCGGTTTCAACGCGATCGCCATGGCAATCATCACGCGCTGGCGCTGTCCGCCCGAGAACTGATGCGGATAGAAGTCGACGCGGTTTTCCGGCTCTGGAATGCCCACGCGCCGAAGCAGTTCTATCGTCTTGGCGCGTGCGTCCTTGCCGCTTCCTGCGCCGTGGCTCTCATAGACCTCCTCGATCTGGCGCCCCACCGTGTAGACGGGGTTCAGGTAGACGAGCGGATCTTGAAAGATCATCGCAATCCTGCGGCCGTTGATGCTTCTGCGCGCCTCCGCGCCGAGGCCCGAGAGTTCGACCCCATCGAAGAGGCAGGAGCCGGCGACGATATCGCCTGGCGGGCAATCGATAAGGTCCATCACCGTGCTGGTGCTGACGCTCTTTCCCGAGCCGCTTTCGCCGAGGATCACGAGAGTCTCGCCACGGCAGACGTGAAAAGAGACGCCGTCAACGGCGCGTACCGGCACATCGTCCGAAAGGAAATCGACGGTCAGGCTGTCGACTTTGAGAATGGGATTGGTCGCGTTGCTCATCGGGCAGCTTTTCGCAATGTCTGAAGACGCCAGCGTTGCTGCGGATCAGCGACGGTGCGCGCCCAGTTCGAGAGGATGTTGAGCGACAGCGTCGTCAACATGATTGCAAGACCCGGCCAGAATGCGATCCACCAGGCGGTGGCGAGATAGCCGCGGCCGTTCGCCACCATTGCGCCCCAGGTAAAGTCGGGTGGCTGAATGCCGAGGCCAAGGAAACTCAGCGCCGATTCCGATAAAATGACGGTCGCGAAATCAATGGCTGAAATCGTCACCAGTGTCGGCAGGACGAGGGGTGCGATATGACGGATGATGATCCGGGCCGGCTTCGCACCCATGGCTCGCGCCGCGCTGACAAACATGCGCTCGCGCAATTCCAGCACTTCCGCGCGCGCCGTTCTGAGGTAGATCGGCATGCGCGTGACGGCGAGAACGATCACCAGGTTGGTGATGCTCGGGCCGAGCGTGTAGAGCACGATGAGCGCCAGCAGCAGCGAGGGAAAGCTCATGACGACATCGGCCAGGCGCAGAATGAGATGGCTGTACCAGCGCTCCGAATAGCCGCTATCAGGCCGAGTGTTCCACCAACCAGCATGGATGCGAATACCGCCGCCGCGGCAATGCCGAACGTATTCTGCGCGCCGCCAATCAGCCTGGCCAGGATGGGACGGCCGAGGGTATCGGCGCCGAGGACATAGATCCAGCCGCTAGCCAGCGAGAATGGGGCGAGGTTGCGCTGGCGCAGCCCTAGCCGCGAAGCAGCGTCGCCCACCAGCCACGGGCCGAGGACCGCAGCGAGCACGATGATCGTCAGGAAGATAGCGGCGGCGAGCGCAAGCCTGTCGCGCTTCAAATAGGCGAGAAGCACGCTGTCGCTGCCCGGAACGGCCGCTGGCTTGATGTCGGGGGTGATGATCGTCATGGCTCAGTACCGGATACGCGGATCGAGAACCGCGTAGAGCAGATCGATCGCTATGTTCAGGATGAAGATGGCGGTAGCCGTCACCAGAATCGTCGACTGGACGACGGCAAAATCGCGCTGGATGATCGAGTCGATCATCAGCTTGCCGATGCCGGGCCAGCCGAATATCGACTCCACGACGACGGCACCGTTGACGAGACTGGTCGCCAGGTCGCCGGCGACAGTGACAACGGGCAGCAGCGAATTGCGAAGCGCATGCCCGAAGATGATCTTCTGTCGGGGCAGGCCCTTGGCCCTTGCGGTCTTGATGTATGGAGAGGCAAGCGCGGACAGCATGGTTCCGCGCACGACCTGCACCAGGAGACCGAAAGGGCGAAGCATCAGCACGAAGGTAGGCATGATCCAATGGGCCCAGGTTCCGGTCCCGGAAGTCGGCAAAAGCCCGAGCCCCACGGCGAAGACAAGAATACCGACGATGGCGACCCAAAAATCCGGCGCGCTCGCGCCGGCCAGCGAGACGAGGCTGGCGATACGGTCGAACATGCTGCCCGGCCGCGCGGCCGCAAGAGAGCCGACAAGGATAGCCAAAGCGGTCGACAGCGTGATGGCGACGGCGGCAAGTTTCAGCGTTTCCGGGAACGCCTCAAGCGCGACCTGCATCGCCGAGCGGTTCTGGCGTAGCGATTCGCCGAAATCCAGCTGCAGAAGATCGCGCAAATATTCCAGAAACTGCCAATAGATCGGCTGATCGAGGCCGTTCAACCGCGCGAACGCGGCCCGAGCTTCCGCAGTCGAGTCCAGAGGCAGGTACAAGGCGGAAGGGTCGCCGGTGAGCCGTGTCAGGAAAAAGACCAGCGTCAAAAGACCTATGACCGACAGAATGCTGTGGAACGCCCGGCGTCCAAGATAGGTAATCATTTGGGATGCCCTTGGACGGATGTCGACGGAGGCAACGGGTCAGGGGCGCAGGATCACGATCGGATCCGGCGCCCCCGTATCACTCAGTCTTTTTTGATAGCGATATTGGCCAGCGGTATTTCGCTGTTGGTGGTGATATCGGGCTTCCATTCCAGCCTGGTGCCAACGCGGGTATAGCCGATCATGTGGAACATCGGGATGTCCGCCACCACTTCGTTGCGGGCCTTGTCGAAGATTGCCTTGAAGCTGTTCGTGCGGGCTTCGCCGGTCGCCGCCAGTGCTTCGTCTATCTCCTTGTCGAATGCCGGATCGGCCACGGTCGAGTAGCTGCCGCTCGATCGGTAGAAGATCGGAACCGTGAAGGCCGCATCGCCCTTGTTGTTGTCGTGCATCATCTGCAGGAGATTGGGGCCGCGCTCCGACGGGAAAGGCTTTTGCAGATAACGCAGCCAGTCGGCGACATCGAGCATGGTAAGCTTGACGTTGAGGCCGGCGTCATGCCACATCGTCATCATGGCTTCCATCGCCTCCGCGCCGTTCGGATAGATGCCGTTTCGCCCGATGAGCTGGATCTCGGTGTCGACCGCGACACCCGCGGCGCGTGCCTCTTCGATGAGCTTTTTCGCCTCTTCCGGATCGTACGGCCAAGGCTCGAGCGCATCGTCATGCCCGTTGATCCCAGAGACGACCATCTGCGACGCCCGCTTGACGTGGTCGCCGAACAGCTGGGCAAGACCTTCCCAGTCGATCGCGAGGTTGAGCGCCTTGCGGACGCGCAGGTCATCTAGCGGCGGCTCGGCGGCATCGATACGGATCGCGGTGGTTTCGGAGTTCAGGTAGGCGAAATCCGTCTCCGGATTGCCGGCGTCCTGGATGGCAATCGACGGCGTCAGATCGGCTTCTCCGGTTTCCACCATGGCCGCTCGAATCGAGGATTCGGGCCGCCAGACATAGGTTGCCTTCGTGATCTCCGGCTTTTTGCCCCAATAGCCGTCGAACGCGTCCAGTACGACGGTTTGCGGGGAAAAGGTCGACAGCGTGAAGGGGCCGGTCCCGACCGGGTCGTTCACCGCCTGGTCGACCGGTGTCTTCGGCGAGACGATCATGACAACGCTCAACAGCGTCGGCATGATGGGTTCGGGCCTGTCCGACTTTATTTCGACGGTCAGATCGTCGACCGGCGTCAGCGTTAGTTTGGCATCGCCGAATTTCGCTATGTTGCTGCAGGTGAGCTTGCCGCTGATCATCCTGTTGATGGAGAATGCGACTGCATCCGCGTTGAGTTCGGTTCCGTCCTGGAATTTCACGCCCTCGCGCAGCTTGATCCGCCAGGTCGTCGGGTCCACGCTGGTCCACTCGGTCGCCAATTTCGGCTGAGGTTGTCCGGTGACCGGATCGATGACGGTCAACGATTCAACGACGTTTTGGCTGAGTATCTGGCCGACATTTGTGATGATGGTGCCGCAGGGCTCCAGATTGGCCGGCTGCTCCGGCAGGACAATGCGGATTTCCTGCTCCGCCTCTTGTGCGACAGCCGATGGCGCGACAGCGGTCATCAATACGACAGCTGCAATCGTATGAACGCTTCTATTCATGTCTCTCCTCCCTTTGATCTTCCGTTTTGGCTGTCGGGCGACGGACGAACCTCCTCGTCCCGTTCGTCCGACAATTTGCCGATCTCCCGGCGACTAGGCGGCGATCCTCTCGATCAGCCCGCGCAGCACGTCTTTTTCCTGCGGTTTCAGATCCGTCAGCGGCGGGCGAAGCGGACCGGGTGTCCGTCCAATGAGTTCGACTCCTGCCTTGATGATCGACACTGGATAACCTTGTTCGCGATCGCGCAAAGCCGCGAAGGGGAAGAAGAAGCTGTGCAGGATTTCTTCCATTGTAGCGCGATCGCCTGTCCGCATGGCCTTGTAGAAGCGCTGTGCCAATTCCGGCACGAAGTTGAAGACCGCGGAGGAATAAGTCGTCACGCCGGCGCCGTTGAAGCCTTCGGCAAAGAGCTCATGCGTGGGCATGCCACCGATGTAGCAGAGCCGATCGCCAAGTTTGGCGGTGACGTGGCGGACAAGATCGACCTTGCCTGTGCCGTCCTTGAAGCCGATCAGGTTGGGGCAGGCGTCAGCAAGGCGAGCAACCGTGTCGGCATTGGCGACCGAGTTCGCACGGTTGTAGATGATGACGCCGAGGCCGGTGGATTCGCACACGGCTTTGACGTGCCGGAATATCCCTTCTTGGGAGGCTTCCATCAGATAATGAGGCAGAAGCAAAAGACCGTCGGCTCCCGCGGCTTCGGCGCGGCGCGCAATTTCCGTGGCGAGCGCCGTGCCGTAGCCACAGCCGGCGATGATAGGCACGTCTCCCGAGGCTTCCTTGGCCGCACGGGTAACGTCGGCGACCTCTTCCGGCGACAGGGAGAAGAACTCGCCCGTGCCGCCGGCCGCGAACAGGGCAGCGGCACCGAACCCCGAGAGCCATGCCACATGCGCGCGATAGCTTTCGAGATTGAGGCTGAAATTCTCGTTGAAATGTGTGACCGGAAACGACAGCAGCCCTGAAGCGACACGCGACTTGATTTCATCTGGCGACAAACGAACTCATCCCACAATTAATATGATGTCATTTAGATTCATATGATGAGTATCCGGACGAGTCAACCGCCGGTTTTGTCCTGGTTCGTCGAGCGCCGGACGGTCAGCGCGCGATAGCGCTTTATCCCCGTCACCAGATGGCGGCGCATCGCCTCACGCGCCTTTTCCGGGTCGCGGGCGAGAATTGCATCCGCGATTTCCCTGTGCTCCTCAAGAATCGGATGGTCGCGATTGGGCAAGGGGTCGATGCCGCCCATCATCGTCTTGAACTTCACCCGCGGGATCATCCGCCGGCCGACATGTTCGAGGAATGCCTTGAACCTGGCGTTGTTCGTTGCGGTGGCAATCGCCATGTGGAACTGGAAGTCCGCCTCGTCGGTGGGTTGCCCTTGCGCCATGAGATCGGCGAACCTTTCGACCTGGGCCTCGATTTCGGCCTCCTGAGCCGGCGAACTGCGGGCCGCGGCAAGGCCCGCTGCCTCGACTTCGATGCCGATGCGCAGCTCCAGCTCTTCGATGATATCCGAGATCTTGTTCGTTTCGTCGGTGAAGAGCTTCAATCCCTCGTCGACAGGTTTCGGGCCGAGAACGAAGACGCCGGCGCCTTGCCGCGATTCCACCAGCCCGTCGGCGCGAAGGGCGGCGATGGCCTCCCGGACCACAGTGCGGCTGAACCCGAACCGGTCAATCAGCGCAGGTTCTGTCGGCAATTTGTCGCCAGGTGCATAAAAGCCGGCTTCGATCTGGCCGCGCAGCGCATCTGCAACCTGAGAAACGAACGACCTGCGGGACGTTCGATGTTCGGCCTGCTGCATGGGTCCTCCAACTTTGCCGGTCCATGAGGATCCATACTCCCAGTGCGGGCCAAAAGCGAGGTCATCATATGAAAATTGTCATCCAGGTCGAGTGCGCTTAGGTCGTCATATGGCTTCTGCGCTCCGCGTGTCGGCCTCGGATCACCTAGCTTGCGCTCGTTGAAATCTTTGCTGATGCGGCCATCGCGATCAGCGAATCCACGGCGTGGCGGCTTTCAGGCTGTGGCCGTCGGCAGGTGATCGCGGACCCACCTGACGATCTGCCCCGCCGTCATGGCGCCGGATGTGCGCGCAATCTCCTGTCCGCCATGGAAGAGGATCATGGTCGGGATGCTGCGAATGCCGAGCCTACCTGCAACGGCCTGCTCCTTGTCGGAATTGAGCTTGATCAGGCGAACATGCGGCTCCAGTTCGTTTGCTGCCGCCTCATAGGCCGGCGCCATCATCTTGCAGGGGCCGCACCATGGTGCCCAGATGTCGACGACAACGGGGAGGCTGCTTCGCGTGACCTGGCGATCGAAAGTCTGTGCATCGACTTCTGCCGGGTGACCCGAGAACAGCTTGGAGCCGCACTTTCCGCATTTCGCGTCCCCGGCATTGCGTGCCGACGGCAGGCGATTGACCCCGCCGCATTTGCCGCAGACCACCAGTTTTTCCTGCGTCATGCCCATTCACCCATCTTTATGCGCGTCGATCGTTGCCGTCACGATGCTGTCTTGAGTGGAGCACCCTGCGCAGAAGCGGCCGCGTCCGAAACGCTCGCCAACTCTGCGGCTATGTCGGCGAGCTTTCGATCGGCGTCGACCTTGCGCCAGGTGGACTGGGTGGCATTTCGCTGCAATTGCCGCGACAAGATGTCGACAGTAGCGTCCGAAGGACCACCTCGGCGCTCGCTCACCCGCTGCCAAAGAACGAGCGGATCCGCCTCCAGCCAGAATCCGGCGAAAGCAACGTCTCTGCCGTTTGCCGCCTTCTCGATGCGGTCGCGATCGGCCGGCCTGTCGAAGACGGCATCGGCGACCACCGAACCGCCTTCGGCAAGGATCAAGTCGGCACGCCATGCCATTTCGCGGTAGACGCGGTCGGACACATCAGGTCGATAAGCCCTGTCCGGCAGCTTCGTCTCGGCCGGCACTCCATGCATCGCTTTGCGGATGCGGTCGCTCTCGACAATGCGGGCACCTGGCGGCGCGCCGACATGTGCGGCGAGTGCCTCGGCAACGGCCGTCTTGCCGGAACCACTCAAGCCGCCGATGGCGATCAGCCGCGGAGGCCTTGCCTGGAGAAGTGTTCGGGCGAGCTCGAAATAGGATCTGGCTTCGGCAATCAGCCCGCCGGAACCGGCGCTGCCTTCCTCGATCTGGGTTGCGGTGACATGCGCGCGCACTGCGGCCCGCACTGCCATGAAAAACGGCAGGAGAATGAAGCCGTCCTCGTCGTCTGCCTCGTCGAGGTAGCGGTTCATCACCAGGTTGGCGAGTTCCGGAAAGCCGCGATGCCAGAGGTCCATCAGCAGGAAGGCCAGATCGTAAAGCACGTCGATGCTGGCGATCTGGTCATTGAATTCGATGCAATCGAAGAGGCGGGGCTCTCCGTCGAAGAGACAGATGTTGCGCAGATGCAGATCGCCGTGGCATCGCCGGATCTTGCCTGCTGCCTCCCGCCGGTCGAGCAGTTCGCGATGACGGGCGAGGGCGGTGCGGAAGATCCCGATGAATGCCTTGATCTCGGCTGCTTCGAAAACATGGCTGGTGGCAAAACCAGCTTCGTTGATGGCGAGCACGTCTGCCAGGTTCGAGGATCCACTGCCCTTGTGGATCTCCGGCGCGCCGCGATGATAGCGCACGATCATGCGCGCGACCGCCGTCATCAGCGCAGGCGTCAGTTCGCCACCGACTGCCATTCGATCGAGCAGCTTCGACTGGTCGAAACGGACCATCTCGACCGCCGCATCGACCAGTTTGCCGCTTCCGTCGAAGGCGAGCTGGCCGCCGGCCTCTCGCGTGATGCGCCGCACGCCAAGATAAAAACCGGGCGCGGTCTTGGAGTTGAGCTCCACCTCCTCTTCGCAGGCGGCGAGCCGCAGCGCCGGGGTAGAGAAGTCGACATAGGGCAGCTTGACAGCTCGCTTGATCTTGTAGGCGCGCCGGCCAACCAGGAAGAGACGCGAGATATGAGTTTCCATCGCGTTGACCGGCCCGGTCTCGCCATATGCGGAGGGGGTCATCAACATCGCGGCCACGGATTCCTGATCTTCGACGATCATCGGATGCCTCTTTACCTGTATCGAACCTTTGGAATCCGACGCGCGTGGTCGCTGAAATCCCGCGCCATCGGGCCCTTACTGCTGCAGCGTCTGGATATAACCAGCCAACTCATGGATGCGTTCCGTGGCCACGTTTCGGCACAGCGTAGCGGCCTGAAGCCTGTGACGTCGGCACGTTGACACGGATCAAATGATGCGCGGCGACGTTCTTCGTTCAGCGCAACGCCGAGCCGTCTCGCTATTGTTGCAACAAAGATTGGGCTTGACGCAAGATCGGGAGCAGCCACCATGGCGTTTAGGACGATACTTACCGTCACGGGACCGAACAAGGGTGACGACGATCTCAAGCTCGCCGCCGGCCTGTGCAGCGAAATCGGCGCTCACCTTGCTGTTCTGGTCGTTGCCATTGCTGCGCCGCCGCCTGTCGGAGAGTATGCCGCGGTCGTTTCAGAATCCTGGCTCGGCGAGCGTCAGGTCGACGAGAATCTGTTGAAGAAGCGAGCCGCCGCGGTGTCGGCTTTTCTCGCCGGCAGGGTGGTTTCGGCCGATGTCTCCAGCGAATATCCGGAAGCTGGCTGGGCCGACGATACCATCGGCCGCCGTGCCCGCTACGCCGACATCACGGTTGTTGGACCGGAGCTGCTTGCCAATGAAACGCTGAAAAGCAAAGCGATCGAAGGCGCGTTGTTTTCTTCGGGAAAGCCTTTGCTGCTCATCCCCGAGGGGTCGCGGCCGACACTGAAGCCGAAACGCGTGCTGATTGCATGGGACGCCCGTCTGGAGTCATCGCGTGCCGTCCGCGAATCCCTCGACCTGCTGCCAGGCGCCGATGAGGTGCACCTAGTCATGGTCGATCCGATGGCGGACGAATACCGCCACGGGGCGGAACCCGGAGCCGACGCCGCCGCCTATCTCGCGCGGCATGGCATGAAAGTCACGGTCGACCGGCTGCCCAGCCTGGATCATTCAGTTGCCGACGTGCTTCGCCGGCACGCGGTGGACATCGCCGCCGACCTGATGGTGATGGGCGCCTATGGTCATTCCCGGTTGCGCGAGCGCATCTTCGGCGGCGTCACCATCTCGATGATTGAAGATCCGCCGGTGCCGATCCTTATGGCGCGGTAGCCGCCGCCCAATACGGCATGGCGGTCAAGCCCAAAAACGCGCAGAAGGGTTGGGAAGTTTCAGGTAGGAGGCGGCTTCGGGAAAAAGCAAAGTGCTTGTTTTTCTGGTCGGAGTGGCAGGATTTGAACCTGCGACCCCATCGTCCCGAACGATGTGCGCTACCAGGCTGCGCTACACTCCGTGACCAGACCGCGGGCTTATAGCCGCCGCACTTCGTTCCTGAACGCGTCGGGTCAGAAGCCGCGACCAATTGACCCGACACCCGCGCTTGCGCTGGCACGGGACAGGCCTAGGCTCACCTTCGGGATCAAGCGTTGCCACGGAACATTGCCGATGACCGACAAGATACATTTCGCGCAGAAACCTGTTCTGGCGCTGAAACCCCTCAATGCTCCGGGCAACAGCTTTACGGGTCTCTTCTCCGGCCACATCGACGGCACAAGCTTCGAGCGGGTTCAGTTCGACTGGGAGCACCTGGGCCGCGGCCGCTACGACATCGTCCTCTTCCACTGGCCGACCGAATTCTTTCGGCCGAGCAGCCGCAAGGCGACGCTCAAGCTTCTCGGCCGCATGCTCTGGGACAGGGTCTTTCACGGAACCAGGTTTCTGTGGGTGGTACACAACCTGGAGCCCCATGACGGCGGCAGCTTGAAATCGGGGCTGACCACCTACCTGTTTCTGAAGCTGCTCGACGGCGTGATCCTCCTTTCCGAACATTCCCGCCGCGAGTTGCATCGCCTGCATCCCGCGGCGCGTTCGCTCGCCACGCTGGTCACGGTCCATGGTCGTTATGAATCGGTCGCCGAACCGCCGCGGGACGCCAGACCATCCGAGCGACGCAACAGGCTTCTCTTCTTCGGACTGATCAGGGAGTACAAGAACGTCGAAAAGCTGGTTACCGAGGCCCGCAAGGCGGCGACGGCCGCGTTTTCTCTCACGGTGATCGGCGTTTGCCCGGAAGAGGATCTCGAACGCAGGATCCGCACAGCCGCGGGCGACGACAAGCGGATCAAGCTGGACATCCGAAGGGAGTTCGTGCCGGACGACGAGTTAGAGCGCGTCATCGATTCACACGACGCCGTCGTGCTGCCATACCGCAACATCCTGAACAGCGGCGTCGCCTTGCATTCGCTCGGGCGCAACAAGCCGCTCCTGGCCCCGCGGATCGGCAGCCTGCCGGAGCTTCAGGAGGTGGTCGGAGCCGAGTGGGTGCATCTGTTCGACGGCGAAATATCGGCCGCCACTCTCGAGAGCTTCCTCGCCGCGCTCCGCAAGTCCACGTCGCCGCGCCCGGATCTGTCGCCATTTGAGTGGACGAGGGTCGGATCGGATGTCACGCGCTTCCTGAAATCGCTGACCGGGCGGCGCGCTGCTGTCGAGCCGACCCCGACGGCCTCTCAGCAATCCCAGAGATCGTAGGGGAAGCTCGCCTTCAGCCTCGCGAGATCTGGCCGGGCCGTGCCCATCGGGCTCGCGCGGACGGCTTCCTCGCGCGATCGCGTGATGTCCAGTCGCGCGCGGCCGACGCCGAGGACATAGTCCTCATATTTCAGTGTGTTTTCTTCTTCCGACAGGCGCAGATACGTACAGGGAATGCCGAACGCGTCGGCGATAACCAGCCCGTGGAGCGAGCTCGAGATGACATGGCTCGCTTCCGAAATGCGGCGTACCACGCTCGCCCAATAGTCGAGTGGAGAGACGACGTTTTCCCATCCCTCCATCTTCGGCAGGTCGTGCAAGTTGGGGACAAATGCGACCGGCGTCTTGGGCTCGGCAGGTTTCGGAAAACGGGAACCCAGAAGATCGGCAACGAGAATCCCGGGGTCGCCGAACACCTCGGGCACGTCGATGCCACGCCGCATGAGAAAATCGCGGGTGAGGGGACCACGGACGGCGCGCACATCGAGCGAGCTGAACACGTGCCGTTCGTCTCGGATCTTGCCGTTGATGCCGGAACCCCAGACGACGTCGCCGTTGCGCGCAAAATGCAGGATCGAGCCTATGCTCAGGAGCCTCACCGGCCTCGGACGTTCCTCGTCCAGGAAGCAGCCGGCGTCGGCCGCCATCTTGTTGACAATCACCGAGGAGAGATAGTCGCCGAAGTTCACGCCGAGGGGCGACTTCCAGTAGAACAGCTCGATCGTGTTCGGCTGGAACGGGGGAGGGGGCACGTAGCCTCTGTCCCGTCGAGCAAGACCGCGCACCTTGCGGACGATTTTCCTCACACCTTGAGCCACGGCGTCCTCTTCCAGCAAAACGAACACCTCTTCCCTCGGGCTTGCTCTCTGCCAGACCCGCTACCGGAAGCGGTGTAGCACATTCGACCGCGGGTGTTGCCTCATTCTCGACCAACGCGAGCCGTTGTGCAGTGCGGCAAATCGGCGCCACCGCAAACGTGGAAATCTGCTCCGCGCCGGCTCTCCACGGTAATTGTGCGGTGCGGCAAATGGGCGCTGATCTTTGTTCTCGTTACCCGTCTTCGTTCGCGGTATAAGCGCTGCGGCTCGGGGTGCAACAAGAGCGCCAAATGGCGCTGAGAGTATCGGGAATCGCCTGCAGTATGAGCAGTATCACCGGGCGGCTCATCAAGGGAAGCATGTGGCTCAGCCTGTCGCGAGCGATCGTGAACGGGCTGGCGACGCTCAGCACCTTCGTGCTGGCGTGGTACCTCTCGCCTGCCGATTTCGGCCTCGTTGCATTGGCGACGACGATGCTCCTGATCGTCACCACAATCACCGAACTCTCGCTCACCCAGGCGCTCATCCGACATGAGGCGCCCACCGAATCGCATTTCAGCGCTGCCTGGACCCTCAATGCCACGCGCGGACTGATACTGTGCCTTTTCTTCGCGGCCTGTGCCTGGCCGGCATCGGTGGTCTATGAAGACCCGCGCCTGTTCGGCGTCATGGTTGCGCTGGGCTTCAGCGTGCTGCTCGGCAGCATGACGAATCCGCGGCTGATCATGCTGCAGCGCAAGCTGATCTTCTGGCAGGAATTCGTGCTGAGCGTTTCGCAGAAGTTCGTCGGGGTCGTCGTGGCGGTGGCCATCGCGATGATCTTCCACAGCTACTGGGCCCTCGTGGTGGGTACCCTCGTGAGCCAGGCGACCTATCTCGTCACCTCCTATCTGGTGGTGCCGTTCCGCCCGAGGATCGTCTTCAAGCACATGCGGGAGTTCTTCTCTTTCTCGGCCTGGTTGACGGCCGGCCAGATCGTCAACACGCTCAACTGGCGCTTCGACCACCTGCTGATCGGCAAGGTGCTCGGCAATGCGCAGCTTGGCTACTACACCTTTGGCAGCAATCTCGCCCGCCTGCCGACACGCGAGGCGACGGCGCCGCTCACCCAGACGATCTACCCGAGCTTCGCCACAATTCGCGACGACCCAGGCCGCCTCGCCGCCGCCTATCAGCGCGTCCAGGCACTTGTCGCCGCGATCGCGCTTCCTGCCGGCATCGGCGTCGCGCTGATCGCCGATCCCCTGGTTAGGCTGACGCTGGGTGAAAAATGGGCGCCGGCAATCTTCATCATCCAGTCGCTCGCCTCGGTGTACGCCCTGCAGACGCTGGGCTCGCTGGCGCAGCCGCTCGGCATGGCGAAGGGCAAGACGAGGCTTCTGTTCGTCCGGGACACGCAGATGCTGTTCGTCCGCGTACCGATCATCTTCGGTGCCCTCATGCTCTACGGGCTCGAAGGTGTCATCTACAGCCGAGTGTTCACCGGACTGCTCGGAGCGCTGGTCAACATGGTGCTGGTCAAGCACTTCATCGGCGTCACGGTGCTGGAGCAGCTGGCGGCCAACGGGCGTGCGCTCGCAAGCATCGCGATCATGGCCGCGGGCGTCTTGTTCGCCTCGACCTGGCTGCCCGCGGCGAACGACAGCGTGGGGCTCGCCTGGCAGCTGGCGATCCTCGTTCCGTTGGGCGCGGTCCTCTATTGCGGGTCGAGCTTCGGGTTATGGCTATTGATGAAGCGGCCCGACGGCCCCGAGCGGGAAATCCTGAGCATCTTGGGCAAGATACTGTCGAAGGTTCGCCATGGCTGAAGCTAGCACGTCGGATTTGCTGCAACACGAGCCGGACAGCCGGCCAGATGGAGGAAGAGGAATGACATTAGAAACGCCTCCGGTCCTGATCGCCAGGTTGCAGGAGATGATCCATGACTGCCTGAAGGACTATGTCCGGGCGGACGAGCCGCTGGCGATCCTCGACTTTCCGGATATCCGCAATTGCGGCGACTCAGCCATCTGGCTCGGCGAGATGGCCTACCTGAAAGACCGCTGCGGCAAGCGGCCGGCCTATGTCTCGCGCATGCGCGATTTCTCGGCGGAGGATCTCGAACGGGCCGTCCCGACTGGACCGATCTTCATCCATGGCGGCGGCAATTTCGGCGACCTCTGGATCACGCATCAGGATTTCCGCGAGCGCGTGCTCGAGCAATTCCCTAACCGCCGGATCATCCAGTTTCCGCAATCGATTCACTACAAGTCGCAGGAGCGCCGCGACAGGAGCGCGCGCATCATCGGCGGGCACAAGAACTTTGTTCTCCTGGTGCGCGACGAGGAATCGAAGGCGTTCGCAGAGAAGCACTTCCATTGCGAAGTGCGGCTTTGCCCCGATATGGCATTCTGCATCGGCGCGCTCGAACCGGAAGCATCCGAGTTTCCGGTGCTGGCGATGTTAAGGGCGGACCTCGAGAAGGCAGGTGACGCGGATCGCTCGGCCTACCCCGACATTCCGATGGAGGACTGGATCACCGAATCTGCGCGGCAGGTGCGCGTCGCCAAGGCGATTGGTGCTGCCTCCGCGCTACTGGCGCTCAAGCCGGCAGAGGTGCGGCTGCGCAAGCTGGACGCGGCCGCGCACAATCGCTTCCGGCGAGGCATCAGGCAGATTTCGCGCGGGCGTGCGATCGTCACCGATCGCCTGCACGTCCATATCTGCTCGCTGCTGATCGGTCGGCCGCATGCGGTCCTCGACAACAGCTACGGCAAGATACGGCGGTTCATGGCGGCATTCTCGGGCGGAACCGACCTTTCCTACAAGGCGACCTCGCTCGACGACGGGATCGGCTGGGCGCGGCAGGCAGCCGCTGTCGCCGCCTGATCTTTGGCACGCAGAAGACATTTGCTGAGGTTAAGATGACACTCGTCACCTTCATCATTCCCGTGCGCCACCAGCACAATGCGCGCGACTGGAGCAGGCTCAAGGCGAATCTCGCCCAGACGGTTCGCTCGATATCGAGCCAGACCAACGACGACTGGCGGGGCATCATCGTCGCAAACGAGGGCGCCGATCTGCCAAATCTCCCCGAGCGCTTCAGTGTCGAACGCGTGACCTTTCCGCCAAACGATGCGCATGAGCGCGGCGGGGCGAGCAAGGAGGACTTCTACGACGCCTTCCGGGTCGACAAGGGCCGCCGCGTGCTGAAGGGCATGCTGCGGGCACGCGACAGCCGCTTCTTCATGATCGTCGACGACGACGATTTCGTGAGCGCCCGCCTTGTCCAGCACGTGTCGGAGAACCGAAACGCAAACGGATGGACCATCGACCGCGGCTATGTCTGGGACGACGGCGGCAAGCTCCTCCTCGGCTATGACGACTTTAACCATCTTTGCGGGACGTCATTGATAATCCGGTCGGACCTCTATGGTCTGCCCGACCGTTACGGGGATGCCTCTCCCGACTGGATGAAGTCGATGCTCGGCAGTCATATCCGGATTGCAGACATTCTGGCCGAGCGCGGTACGCCTCTGGCGACGCTGCCGTTTCGCGGCGCCGTCTATCGCGTCGCCCATGCCGGCTCGCACAGCAGGACGCCCGGTATCATGGCCAAGTATTTCCTGAACTGGGGCGCGCTCAAACGACCCAGGCGACTGCTTCGCAATGCCTTACGGCTGCGGCTGGTCGGTGAGGCCGCGAAACGCGAGTTCTTCGGCAAAACCGCTGTTCGCCGGGATACATGATCACCCCGGGCGGGCCAAACTTGATGGGAGAGGAGAGGAGCTTCTGGTCGGAGTGGCAGGATTTGAACCTGCGACCCCATCGTCCCGAACGATGTGCGCTACCAGGCTGCGCTACACTCCGTGACCAGACCGCGGGCTTATAGCCGCCGCACTTCGTTCCTGCAAGCGCCAATGGCAGCGCTTCTGTCGCATTTCTTCCGCTTTCGCTTTAACGTCATACAGGTTTCAGTTTCCTGGGGGATAAACACGGCTTAAAGGGTCGTGTTATAGGCATCGACCACCTGCGTTGAAACCACTCTGATTCCAGCCGCTTGGAGTTGCTGTCTTGCCCCTGAAGATCGTTAGCGAAGCCCGTCCCAACACCTTCGAGTTTGAAACCTCGGCGCTGATCAAGGCGTCCGGCTTTCGTGAGTATGATGCGCGTTGGTGGTTCGGCCATCCCGGCTCTGCGGAGCCGCCAGAGCTCAACCTGATCGGTGTCCAGGCGCTGGGCATGGGGCTCGGCACGCTGATCCGGCGCCTGGGCGCCGGGCCGGATATCGTGACCGGGCATGATTTCCGTTCCTATTCGCTTGCGATAAAGCTGGCGCTGATTTCCGGGCTGATGGCCGCCGGCGCGCGGGTCAGGGATATCGGGCTGGCGCTGTCGCCGATGGCTTATTTTGCCCAGTTCGCGCTCGACACGCCGTCCGTCGCCATGGTCACCGCCTCGCACAACGAAAACGGCTGGAGCGGCGTCAAGATGGGGGCGGCGCGTCCCCTGACCTTCGGTCCGGAGGAAATGAGCGCATTGAAGACGATCGTGCTTGCCGGCGACTTCGACCTTGTCGGCGGCGGCTCCTATGACTTCGTTGCGGATTTCCGCAAAACCTATCTGGACGACCTGACCACTGGGAAACGCATATCGCGAAAGCTCAAGGTGGTCGCCGCCTGCGGTAACGGCACCGCCGGCGCCTTTGCGCCTGAAGCGCTGGAGCGGATCGGCTGCGAGGTGATACCGCTCGATGTCGAGCTCGACCATACGTTTCCGAACTACAATCCCAATCCCGAAGACATGAAGATGCTGCACGCCATCCGCGACAAGGTGCTGGAAACGGGAGCCGATGTCGGGCTTGGCTTTGACGGCGATGGCGACCGCTGCGGCGTCGTCGACAATGAAGGCAACGAGATCTTCGCCGATAAGGTCGGCGTCATGCTCGCCCGCGATATCGCGCGACTGCATCCCGGCTCGACCTTCGTCGTCGACGTCAAGTCGACCGGATTGTTCAACACCGACGCCGTCTTGCGCGCCGATGGCGCCGTCACCGATTATTGGAAGACCGGTCACTCCTACATCAAGCGGCGCGTGGCCGAGCTCGGCGCCATCGCCGGTTTCGAGAAATCCGGTCATTTCTTCTTCAATCCGCCGATCGGGCGCGGCTATGACGATGGTCTTATCACGGCCATCGCCATCTGCCAGATGCTGGATCGCAGCCCGGCCAGCAGCATGGCCGATCTCTATCGCGCCCTGCCGCTGACCTTCGGCACGCCGACCATGTCGCCGCACTGCGCCGACGAGCTGAAATACGGCGTGGTCGAGCGGGTCGTTTCCGACTTTCAGGCAATGAAGCAGGACGGCACTGTCTTCGCCGGCCAGAAGATCGCCGAGCTGATCACCGTCAACGGCGTTCGCGTCGTTGCCGAGGACGGTACCTGGGGCCTGGTGCGGGCGTCGTCGAACAAGCCGGAGCTTGTCGTCGTGGTAGAGAGCCCGGTCTCGTCGGAGCGGCGCCGGGAGATGTTCGAAGCTGTCGATGCGGTGCTGCGCCGCAGCCCTGAGGTCGGCGCCTACAACCAGACTTTTTAGGTTCTCTCATTTCATCGCGACGCGAGAAGGCCACGATGGGGAAGCGGACCAAGTGTTTCCCGTTGCAGCTGGTCCGCTCCCCAGGTTGTCATCGGCCGATGATGCCTACAGGACCTCAGGCAGCAGAATAAGCCCGCTCAAGGGCACGCCAGTCGAACTCCCGCGCCCAGTCAGCAAAACTGTGCCAGCGGACCTCCGGGAAATCTCGGTGCAGAGCCACGATATCGACGTCGTAGCCGACGCGGTCGAACCACTCGAACATCAGCGCTACGTCCTCGCTTTGCTGGCGGGCCACCGCGATCGGAATTTCCTGATAGTTGATCGGTCGGCCGATGGCCTGCGAAAGGATCTTGGCCTGGTCTTCGCCGGACAACTCGTCTCCGGCGAAATCGAAACGCTTGCCGAACACGCGCTCGCGCCGCTCGACCAGGGTGGCAACAAAGGCGCCGATGTCCGCCAGGGCGACCAGCTGGAGGGGGCGCTTGGCGGGCACCGCGAAAGCATGCGTGCCCTGACTGAGCGCGCCGATCGACCACGGCGCGACGAAATTCTCCATGAAGGCGACCGGGGCGCTGATCGTATAGGGAATGCCGAGCCGTTCGACATGCTGCTCGACGAGATATTTGCTTTCGAAATGCGGGATGCCGGTTTTCTTGCTGGCGTCGGCAACGGACGAATAGATCAGATGCCCGACGCCGGCAGCCTTGGCTGCATCGGCAGCCAGAATCCCCTGGCGGGTCTCCTCTTCCATCCCGGCCTCGTAGCTGTTGCCCATCAAGAACATGGTGTCGACGTCTTTTGCTGCCTTCACAACGGAGGCGGTATCGCCGAGATCGCCGGCCACGAGCTCGGCGCCTGCCGCCGCCAATTGCCGCGCGGCATCGCTGTCCGGCTTGCGCGTTAGTGCCTTGACGCGAAGTCCTCTCGACAGCAAGGCACGCGCAACCGCGCCGCCCTGCTGGCCTGTGGCGCCGGTAACCAGAACGCTTCGTTTGGTGGTCATGTGTTTGCTCCTTCTTTTTTCGGATGGAGCAAAATTAGGGTTTGTCGCATTGATGCATAACTGGCTAAAATTGGGAAACTTTGTCTCAACATTGGATACAATGCTCGACCTCAACGACATCGTCGTATTCGCTCGCGTCGTCGAAGCCGGCAGTTTCACCGCTGCCGCGCGTCTGCTCGCCATGCCCAAGACGACGGTCAGTCGACGCGTTGCCGCGCTCGAGCGTGAGGTCGGGGTCCGCCTGCTGCAGCGCACGACGCGCAGCCTCAACGTGACGGATGCCGGCCGTCTCTATTACGAGCAGAGCAGCCAGGCGCTGCGGACGATCGAGGAAGCAAATTTGCGCCTCGCCGAAGCAAGAGCGGAGCCATCGGGCACGATCCGCGTTTCGGCTCCTGTCGGCTTCGGCGGCCATTTCCTCACCCAGGCGGTGGTCGACTTTCTTGCGATGTATCCAAAAACCAAGGTCGAGCTCCGCCTGACCGACGACAAGCTCAACCTGGTCGAGGACGGCATAGACCTCGCTTTCCGCACCGGCGTTCTTCAGGATTCCACGCTGATCGCCCGCAAGCTCGGCTACACGCACAGGTTGCTCTGCGCCAGCCCGGACTATCTCGCGCGCCACGGGGTGCCGGAGCGTCTGGCGGACCTTGCGCACCACCAGTGCGTCATCTCAGCCCCTTCGACCTCGGGCACGCATTGGGTGCTGGACGGGCCACACGGTCAGGAAACGGTCACGGTGGCCGGGCGCTTCGCCGCTAATGAAATGCAGGCGGTCGTTGCGGCCACGCTCGCAGGCTTCGGCATCGCCCAATTGCCGCACAGCATCGCCGAGCCCCTCATCAATGGGCAGCGGCTGAGCCGCGTTCTCCGAGACTACACGACGCCGGTCGGCGGGCTGCATGTCCTATATCCGAGCAGCCGGCATCTTTCGCCCCTCGTCAAGGCATTCATCGAGCTTGCATCCGACCGGATTTCCAGTCGGGCAAATACAGCGGCTGACCAGCAGTAGCCGCGAGCCTTAGTACGGGCTCGCCACATCGCCGGTCTCGACATAGACCGACTTCAACTGCGAATAGAGCGCCAGCGCGGCAAGCGAATTCTCGCGGCCGATACCGGACTGCTTGAAGCCGCCGAAGGGAATTTCGACCGGCGTCAGATTATAGGCGTTGATCCAGCAGGTGCCGGCCTGCAGCTCGGCGATGACGCGATGGGCGCGCGGCAGGTCGCGCGTGAAGACGCCCGCGGCAAGGCCGAATTCGGTATCGTTGGCGCGGTCGATCACCTCGTCCTCGTCGTCGAATTTCAGCACGCCCATCACCGGCCCGAAAATCTCCTCGCGCGCGATGCGCATCGTGTCGGTGACGCCGGTGAAGACCGTCGGCTCGACGAAGAAGCCGCCTTGGAAACGCTGAAGCGAAGGCACGTTGCCGCCGCAGGCGAGCACAGCACCATCCTGCTTGCCGGCCTCGATATAGCCGATGACCTTTTCATGCTGGGCCTTCGAGATCAGCGGTCCCATCTGCGTCTCCTGGTCAAGCGGGTCGCCGATACGGATCTTCTTGGTCCGCTCGACCAGGCGCTCGACGAAACGGTCGTGGATGCCCTTCTGCACGAAGACCCGCGTGCCGTTGGAGCAGATCTGGCCGGTCGAATAGAAATTGCCGAGCATGGCGCCACCGATGGCGTTTTCGAGATCGGCATCGTCGAAGACGATCAGCGGCGACTTGCCGCCAAGCTCCATGGTTGCATGCTTCATCTTCGAGCCGGCGAGCGACAGCACCTTGCGGCCGGTCGGCACCGAGCCGGTCACCGAGACCTTGGCGACGACATCGTGGCCGACGAGGCCGGCGCCGACATCGCCATAGCCTTGCACCACGTTGAACAGCCCGTCAGGCAGGCCGGCCTCGGTATAGATTTCGGCCAGCGCCAGCGCCGACAGCGGCGTGTTCTCCGACGGCTTGAAGACCATGGCGTTGCCCATGGCGAGTGCCGGTGCCGATTTCCAGCCGGCGATCTGGATCGGATAGTTCCACGCGCCGATGCCGACGCAGACGCCGAGCGCCTCGCGCCGTGTGTAGGCAAAGGGTCCGCCGAGATCGAAGGCCTCGCCATTATAGGCAGCGACCACGCCACCGAAATATTCGAGGCAGTCGGCTGCCGAGGGGGCATCCGCCACCAGCGTCTCCTGGATCGCCTTGCCGGTATCCAGGGTCTCGATGCGCGCGAGGTCGGCGTTGCGCGCGCGCAAGATGTCGGCGGCGCGGCGCAGGATGCGGCCGCGCTCGACCGGCTTCAGCCGCGCCCAGGCCGGTTGTGCTGCACGCGCTGCTTCGATCGCGAGTTCCAACACGTTCGGCGTCGCCGAACGCAGCATCGCGATGGTCTCGCCGGTTGCCGGATAGATGACCGGCAGCGGCGCACCCTGCTCGTCGTCGATGTAGCGTCCGTTGACATAGTGCGATGCCTTTGGCTGGGCGCGCATGGGAGCTTCTCCAAATTGCTTTCGCCGGGGGCGGGCAGACGGACAGTCCGTCAGATCATGGCTTATCTGTCCGATGCCTGCCAGCGCGGATTGATCCATGGTTCCTGGTTGGACGGCGCCAGCGGCGTGCGGCCGAGAATGTGGTCGGCGGCCTTCTCGCCGGTCATGATCGACGGTGCGTTGAGATTGCCGTTGGTGACGCGCGGGAAGATCGAGGAATCGGCGACCCGCAACCCTTCGACGCCGATGACACGGCATTCCGGATCGACGACGCTCATCGGATCATCGGTGCGGCCCATTCTGCAAGTGCCGCAAGGATGGTAGGCGCTTTCGGCGTGATCGCGGATGAAGGCGTCGAGATCTTCGTCCGACTGCACATGCGAACCCGGCGAGATCTCCTTGCCGCGATAACGGTCGAACGCCGACTGGCCGAAGATCTCGCGCGTCAGCCGGATGCAGTGGCGGAACTCGGTCCAGTCGTCCGGATGCGACATGTAGTTGAAGCGGATCACCGGTTTCGATCTGGGGTCGGGCGAGCGCAGCGTTACCGAGCCCCGCGACTTCGATCGCATCGGGCCGACATGCGCCTGGAAACCGTGCGCTTTCGCCGCCGCCTTGCCGTCATAGCGGACCGCCGCCGGGATGAAATGATACTGGATGTCGGGATAGTCGACACCGGCGCGCGAGCGCACGAAGGCGGCCGCCTCGAAATGATTAGTCGCGCCGAGACCCGACTTGAAGAACAGCCATTGCGCGCCGATCATCGCCTTGGAGAAGGGGTTCAGCACCGAATTTAGCGTGATCGGCTGCGTCGATTCCTGCTGGATGTAGAGCTCCATATGATCCTGCAGGTTGCGGCCGACGCCGGGCCGGTCGGCGATCACCTGAATGCCGTATTCCCTGAGATGTTGGGCCGGGCCGATGCCGGACAGCATCAGGATCTTGGGCGAATTGATCGAGGAGGCGGCAACGATCACTTCACGTCGCGCCTTGACCACCTGAATTCGCTTGCGCGCTTCGATCTCGACACCGGTGGCGCGTTGATTCTCGATGATCACCCGCCGGGCGAAACCCTTGACCAGGCTAACATTTTTCCGCCTGAGCGCCGGCCTGAGATAGGCGCTCGCCGCCGACCAGCGGCGGCCGCCACGAATGGTCTGTTCCATCGGCCCAAAGCCTTCCTGCTTCGCGCCGTTGTAGTCGTCGGTCAGCTCGAAGCCGGCCTGACGGCCTGCCTCGACGAAGGCGCCGTAGAGCGGGTTCGTCCTTGAGCCGCGCTGCACGGTCAGCGGGCCGCCGTGGCCGCGCCAGCCATTCTCGCCGCCGTTGCTGTCCTCCATGCGCTTGAAGTAGGGGAGCACGTCGGCAAACCCCCAGCCAGCCGCGCCCTGCTCGGCCCAGTGGTCGAAATCGCGGGCGTGGCCGCGCACATAGACCATGCCGTTGATCGAGGACGAGCCGCCGATGACTTTGCCACGCGGCGTCGCCAGCACGCGGCCGCCGAGATGCGGCTCCGGTTCGCTGGCAAAACCCCAGTCGTAGAGGCTCATGTTGAGCGGGATCGACAGCGCCGACGGCATCTGGATCAGCGGCCCGATATCGCTGCCGCCAAATTCGATAACGATCACCGAATATTTGCCGTCTTCCGACAGCCGGTAGGCCATGGCCGACCCGGCCGAGCCGGCGCCGATGATGACGAAATCCGCCTCAAACATGGTTCACAAGCACTATGAAATCGGCGAGCGAGGGAACAAGACTGTCTGCCATCATTCATTCGCCTCGCGGAAAGCGCTTCTGCTCTTCGAGCAGGTCAAGGTTCATGTGGTTGCGCATGTAGCGTTCCGAGGCCTTCTGCAGCGGCTGGAATTCCCAGGGATAATGGGTGCCGTTGCGCAGCGCTGGATAGACCACCCAGCGGCGTGCCTGGCTGGCGCGGACGGCAGCGTCGAAAGCGGCCATGTCCCAGCGCGCCCGGACCTTTCCGGTGAAAGAAGCCACCAGAACGGCATGCGCCCGGTCTGCGGCGAGATTGGTCAGTTCCCGCGGATCCGATTCAAGATCAAACAGTTGCGGCGGATCGATCTCGCAATGGATGAATTTGTAACGGCCGTCGCGGATCGCCACCATCGGCGCGTTGGAGCCTTCGGCCGCATATTCCATCAGCACCGGCTCGGTGCGGGTCTTGCCGTCGAGCAGCGGCAGCAGCGACTGGCCGTCGGTCCATGGCGCAATCGCGCTCATGTCGATGCCGGCGAGGTCGCAAAGCGTCGGCGTCACGTCGAGATTGGAGACCGGGGTCTCGATCAGCCCGGCGCGTATGCCCTTGCCGGCGATCATCAGCGGCACCCGCGCCGAGCCCTCGAAAAAACACATCTTGAACCACAGGCCGCGCTCGCCGAGCATGTCGCCGTGATCCGAGCAGAACAGGATGATCGTGTCGTCGAGCATCCGCGTGCGCTCAAGCACCGAGAGCAACTCGCCGACCTTGTCATCGAGATAGGAGATGTTGGCGAAATAGCCGCGCCTTGCGCGGCGGATCTGCTCCGAGGTGATCTCGAAACTGTCGTAGTCGCTGGCCCGGTAGAGCCGCTGCGAATGCGGGTCCTGTTCGTCATAGGGAACGAAGCCCACTTCGGGTTCGAGCGCCGGGCAGTTCTCGTAGAGATCCCAATAGCGCCGCCGGGCGACATAGGGATCGTGCGGATGGGTGAAGGAAACGGTCAGGCACCAGGGCCGGCGCGCGGCATCGTCCGAGACGCGGGCGAAATCATAGAGCTTCTGCACCGCGTGAAAAGCGACCTCGTCGTCATATTCCATCTGGTTGGTGATCTCAGCGACGCCGGCGCCGGCCACAGAACCGAGATTATGATACCACCAGTCGATCCGCTCGCCGGGTTTGCGGTAATCCGGCGTCCACCCGAAATCGGCCGGATAGATGTCGGTGGTCAGCCGTTCTTCGAAACCATGCAACTGGTCCGGCCCGACGAAATGCATCTTGCCGGAGAGGCAGGTATGGTAACCGGCGGCACGCAGATGATGCGCGTAGGTCGGGATCGACGAGACGAATTCGGCGGCATTGTCATAGACCTCGGTGCGTGACGGCAACTGGCCGCTCATAAACGCGGCCCGGCCCGGTGCGCAGAGCGGCGAGGCGGTGTAGTTGTTCTTGAAGCGCGCCGAACGACCAGCCAGCGCCTTCAAATGCGGCGCATGCAGGAAGTCCGCCGGCCCATCCGGGAATAATGTGCCATTGAGCTGATCGACCATGACGATCAGGAAATTGGGTCGCTTGGACGTCATTGCGCGCTCCGCCGGCTGAGTTTCGTTTCGAGATAATTCTCGATCAGTGCGATCGCGGTCGCGGCATTGGGCACGCCGTCCTTCAGCGCGCGCCTGATATAGAGCCCGTCGATCAGCGCAGCTGTCGCCTCGGCAACGCGGTCGGCTTCGCTTCTCGGCAGGATTCCAGCAAGCCCGCTCAACAGGTTTGAATGCAGGCGTCGCGCATAGACCTTGAGCAGCCGGCGAAGTGCTGCCGATTTCTGCGCCTCGACATAGAAGGCGAGCCAAGCGGCGATCGTTTGCGGCTGGAATTGGGCGTCGGAGAAATTGACGGCGACCACAGCCGAAACGCGCTGGCGTGCCGTGCTGGCCGATCGAAGCGCGCGCCGCATGTCGGCGGTCAACTCGGCCAGGATGTGCCGCATCGTAGCCAGCAAAAGTTCGTCCTTGGCGCCGAAATAGTGATGGGCAAGCGCCGAGGACACGCCGGCACGCCCGGCGATTTCCGACATCGTCACATCAAGTGAACCGCGCTCGCCGATCGCCGAGATCGTCGCGTCGATCAGCGCCCTGCGGCGCAACGGCTCCATTCCGACTTTCGGCATCTTTGCTCCGGTCTTTGTGGAAGGTTATTTTTTATTGACGGATCAATCAACAAAAATCCAGCTCGATTTTGCGGCAAAAGTCAGGTGTCGTGACCAGATATCAAGATCAAGCGATTGTGTGGTTCTGGCCCCTTCACGAAGTCGTTGGAACGGTTCATGCTTGAACAATGCTGAGGCGCGCCGCGACATCGCGCAGCCCGGCCCGAAGGATGGAGATTGCCATGACAGCATGCATCGTCGGCTGGGCGCATTCGCGCTTCGGCAAGCTCGAAGGCGAGACGCTGGAGGGCCTGATCATCAAGGTGGCTAGCGAGGCGCTCGATCATGCCGGCATCGGTCCGGACGAGGTCGACGAGATTGTGCTCGGCCACTTCAACGCCGGCTTTTCCGCACAGGATTTCACCGCAAGCCTGGTCCTGCAGGCCGACGATCGGCTGCGTTTCAAGCCGGCGACGCGCGTCGAGAACGCCTGCGCCACCGGCTCGGCGGCGGTCAGGCAAGGCATCCGCGCCATCGACGCCAATGCGGCTCGTATCGTGCTGGTGGTCGGCGCCGAGCAGATGACGACGACACCAGGTCCAGAAATCGGCAAGAATCTTCTCAAGGCCTCGTATCTGCCCGAGGAGGGCGACACGCCGGCGGGCTTCGCCGGCGTTTTCGGCAAGATCGCCCAAGTCTATTTCCAACGGTATGGCGACCAGTCGGACGCGCTGGCGATGATCGCCGCCAAGAACCACAAGAACGGCGTCGACAATCCCTATGCGCAGATGCGCAAGGATTTCGGCTATGAGTTCTGCCGGCACGAGAGCGAGAAGAACCCCTTCGTCGCTGGCCCTCTGAAACGCACCGACTGCTCGCTGGTTTCGGATGGCGCCGCCGCCCTGGTTCTTGCCGACACGGCGACGGCGTTGAAGATGCGCCGCGCGGTCGCCTTCCGAGCCAACGAGCATGTGCAGGATTTCCTGCCGATGTCGAAGCGCGACATCCTGGCGTTCGAAGGCTGCGAGCATGCGTGGAACCAAGCGCTGAAGAAGGCCGGTGTAACGCTCGACGATCTGTCCTTCGTCGAGACGCATGACTGCTTCACGATCGCCGAGTTGATCGAATATGAGGCGATGGGCCTGGCGAAACCGGGCGAGGGCGCCCGACTGGCGCTGGATGGCGAGACGGCGAAGGATGGCCGGCTGCCGGTCAATCCATCCGGCGGGCTGAAGGCCAAGGGGCACCCGATCGGCGCCACCGGCGTGTCGATGCATGTGTTGAGCGCCATGCAGCTCGTCGGCGAAGCCGGCGGCATCCAGGTGCCGGGAGCAAAGCTAGGCGGCATCTTCAACATGGGCGGTGCCGCGGTCGCCAACTACGTTTCCATTCTCGATCGGATCAGATAAAAGTGGCCCGCATTACAGCGCCGCGCACCCGTTAGGGCGCACAAAGGACGCTGTAACACTTTGATTTTGCGCATGATCCTTTTCGAAAATCGATTCCGATTTTCGAAAATCATGCGTTGGCGGGGAAATCATGACGAATCCGGTTCTGGTCGAAGTTTTGCGCGGCACCGTACTCGAGAGCGCGCATCGTGGCGCCATTGCCGTTTTCGATGCCGTCGGCAAGCCGGTCTGGGAAATCGGCGATACGGCCCGCCCTGTGTTCCCACGCTCGGCGGTTAAGGCGATCCAGGCGCTGCCGCTGGTCGAAAGCGGCGCGGCCGATGCGTACGGTTTCGGCAACCGCGAACTGGCGCTTGCCTGCGCTTCGCATTCCGGCGAGCCGGCGCATGTCGAACTGGCGCGGGCGATGCTGGCCAAGGCCGGGCTGGACGAGGCGGCGCTGGAATGCGGCGCGCACTGGCCGTCCAACCACGACGCGATGGTTGCGCTGGCCAGCGCCGGCAACTTGCCGAACGCACTGCACAACAACTGTTCTGGTAAGCATGCGGGCTTCCTCTGCACCTGCGTCCACGCCGGTATCGCCCATCGTGGCTATGTCAAATCAGGCCATGCCTCGCAGGAGATGGTGCGCGACGCAATGCAAGCGGTGACCGGTGTTGCCCATGATTTCGATCATTGCGGCACTGACGGCTGCTCGATCCCGACCTATGCCGTGCCGCTGCGCAGCTTCGCGCTCGGCTTTGCCCGCATGGCGACAGGTATCGGCTTTGAACCCACCCGCGCCAAGGCCGCAAAGCGGCTGCTTTCCGCCTGCATGGCCGAGCCCTTTCTGGTCGCCGGCACAGGCAGGGCTGATGTTGCGCTGATGGAGGCCGCACCCGGCCGGATTTTTGTGAAGGGAGGGGCTGAAGGCGTCTATTGCGCAGCACTTCCCGAGCTTGGCCTTGGCGTCGCGCTGAAATGCGATGATGGCGCTGGTCGCGCCGCTGAAGTCATGGTCGCGGCATGCATGGCCAGGCTTTTGCACGCCGACAAGGCGCTGGCGGCGAGACTGATCGAACAGGCACATCCACCCATCGAAAGCAGGATCGGCGCTAAGGTCGGCACACTCAGGCCCACCGCCGCACTGAGCTGAGAACGGGCATTCAGCTCACATGATTGCGCTCGATGGTCAGATGCGCATAGCCAGCATTGTCTGATGAGGCGAGGTCGCCAGTCACCGGCTCGGCCCAGCGGTGGCCGACGATCGCGCCGTTTTGGGCGCCCTCGATGACATTGTCGGAGATGACCGCCGTCCCGGCCCCCTCGACCACGGTGACGGCGATGCCGGTTCCGGCTTTGCGGATGATGTTTCCCGTCGCGACCACATTGCGCATGAATGGCCCCCAGCCGATATGCATGCCGTAGAGCGGCGCATTCTCGACGGCGTTGCCGGAGACGGTGGTATCCGCCTCGACGTTGATACCGATGCCGAAACCGGGCGCATCGGCAGGGTAGGGGCCGCTGGTCGAGAGATTGCGGACGATGTTTCCTGAACACACGCCCATACGGCCGCCTTCGTTGAAATTGACGATCGAGATGCCGTTGGCGGCGCCGTCGACGATGTTGTTGCCGATAATCGCCCCTTCGAACGAGAATTCGGAATACACGGCGGTTTCGCCCGAGCGCGAGCAGATGTTGCCGGTGATGTGCAGATTGCTGGCGCTGTTGGCGCGGATCGCCGAAAACGTGCAATCCGAGACGATGTTGCCCGAGATGATGATATTGCCGGCGCGGAACGTTTTGATGCCGTTACCGTTCTGGCCGGTTCCGCCGCTACGCGCCTGAATGCGCTCGACGCGTTGCCGCTGACGATGGTGCCGTCCTCGGCCGCTTGCCAGCGGTGCACGAGGATGCCGCCATTGGCGCAGTCGGACACGGTGTTGCCTGATATCGTCAAGCCGGTGGCTTCGACCGAATAGATGCCGGCGTCGGCCGCGCCTGATATTTTCGAGCGCTCGATGCGGCCCGAAGCGTGCTCGAGCGCCAGGCCGTTCTTGCCGCTGCCTGATATCTGGCAATTGTCGATGACGAGGTGAGCGACGCGGCGGAGGTTGAGCAGGCCTTGCGCGTAGTCGCCCATCCAGCGGTTGGTGCCGTCGAACACCAGTCCGGTGAATTCGATATGCTCGGCCTGTTCGGCCATGAGCAGATGGCCGTTGCCGCCATATCGATCCGCGATGCGCCCGGCACGCCGGAAAGCCTGACGCGGCTGGGCAGCGACAGGTTGGATAGTACATAGGTTCCCGGCGGCAGGAACACCGGCATGTCGCGGTCGTTTGCCTCGCGCAGCAGCGTGGCGAAGGCCTTGCTCTGGTCGTCAAGCGCTCCGGGCTGCACGCCGAGGTCGGCAGCGTTGATCGAGCCGCGCATCGAGGCATCGTCGATGCCGGGCAGGCTGCCCGCCGCTGCCTTGCCGAGCGAGAGGCCCAGGACGGCAAAGCCGGCGGTTTGTGCGAGAAGTTTTCGTCTGTTCAACATCGGCACAGATTCCCAGCGTTCGGCCGCCGCGCCGCAGGAATCGTGCCAGACCGGATCGGCCGATCCGGTTTGCCGGCTATAGCTTGTGAAGTCGCCGCGCGAGGCATAAGCTCGACTAATGAGCAGAGCCTTCACGCGCGAAGAGGACAGCGAAAACGCCATCGCCGGCATCGGCGAGCGGCCGATCAGTCCGCACCGCAATCTGGTGACGCAACGCGGCCTGGCGCTGATTGACGCCGAATTGGCTGCCCTGCGCGATGATCTGGCTCGAGCGGAAAAGAGGGCCGACCGCGAGCGCATCGCGCTCATCTCGCGCGACCTGCGCTACTGGACCGCGCGGCGTGAAAGCGCCGAGCTTTCCCTTCCGGAACCGGGCAGCAATCTGGTTCGCTTCGGCATGGGCGTCACGCTGGAAGGCGATGACGGCAGGAAGGTGCACTGGAAGATCGTCGGCGAGGATGAGGCCGATCCGGCCAAAGGCACGATTTCCCATGTTTCACCGATGGCCCTCGCCTTGTTCGGCAAGAAGGTCGGCGAAATTGCCGTGGTGAACGGCAAGGAATGGGAGATTGTGAAGCTCTCGGATAATTAGTCCTCGATCTTGACAACATGGTCGCGGAAGAACGCCGCCGCGCCAGCCTCGTCGATCTCGCCGGCGGCAACCATCATGACCAGTTGAATGATGTCCGCCTGCTCGGCTTCGATGCTTAGCCCATTGAAATAAAGAAAAAGATCGGCTGCGGCAAAAGCGGTGCGCTTGTTGCCGTCGACGAACGGATGGTTCTTGGCGATGCCGAAAAGATAGGCGGATGCCAGCTCGCAGAGGTCGGGTTCGCCATAAATCTCCCTCTGTTGCGGTCGATAAAGCGCCGACTCCAGCATTCTTTCGTCGCGGATACCCGCTGCTCCTCCGTGGAGGCGCAATTGCTCAGCGTGAAGCGCCTCCACGAACTCCCTCGAATGATGCTCGGTCATTTCGCGAGCGCGCGGTAGGCAACCTCGTACTTCTTCATCCGCTCGCGCGCGATTTTCATCTTGCGCTCAAATTCCTCGGCAGTGTCTTCGGTGCGGCGCAGGCGAAGCTCATCCCCCTCCTGGACGATGACGATGCTGTCGCCGGCCTTCAGGTTCAGGCGGTCGAGAATTTCCTTGGGCAAGATCACGCCTTCGGAATTGCCGATCTTGCGAATGATCGTGTTCATGGCGAAACATCCTGTTGCAACGCTAATTATAACTCATCGTGGATGCCGTTGCAACGTACATTATAACCTGCCTCATCCAGCCTGCAACAGCCGGTCCATCAGCCGGTCGGCCGCCTCAGGGATGACCGTGCCCGGCGGGAAGATTTCTGCGGCTCCCGCCTGCAGCATAGCATCGTAATCCTGCGGCGGGATGACACCGCCGGCGACGATCAGCATATCGTCGCGCCCGAGCTTCTTCAGCGCGTCCCTGAGTTCGGGAATGAGCGTCAAATGGCCCGCCGCCAGCGACGAGGCGCCGACTATGTGCACGTCATGCTCGACCGCGAGCTTGGCGATCTCTTCCGGCGTCTGGAACATCGGCCCAACGGTCACGTCGAAGCCGAGATCGGCAAAGGCCGTGGCGATGACTTTCTGGCCGCGATCGTGGCCGTCCTGCCCCATCTTGGCGACGAGAATGCGCGGCTTGCCGCCGGACTTCTCCTCGAACGCCACGATCTTGTCCTGCAGCCGGTCGACCACCGGATTGTCGCCGAGCGCCTTGCGATAGACGCCGGAGATCGTCTGGACCGAGGCGACATGACGGCCGAAAACCTTTTCCAGAGCCAGAGAAATCTCGCCGACCGTGGCGTTGGCGCGCGCGGCGCGAATGGCGAACTCCAGCAGATTTTCGCCGCTCTCCGCAGCCCGGCTCAGGGCATCCAGTGCGCTCTCGACAGCGCCGACATCGCGCGTGCCTTTCAGCCGCTGCAGTTTCGACAATTGCCGGGCTCTGACTTCGGCATTGTCGATCTTCAGCACGTCGACTTTGATATCCGTCTCGGGACGATGGGCGTTGACGCCGACCAGTACCTGCTCACCGGAATCGATCCGCGCCTGCGTGCGCGCGGCGGCCTCTTCGATGCGCAGCTTCGGTATGTTTTTTTCGGTTGCGGCGGCCATGCCGCCCAGCCTCTCGACCTCTTCGATATGGGCAAGCGCGCGCGCCGCCAGGTCATGCGTCAGCCGTTCGAGATAGGCAGAGCCTCCCCACGGGTCGATGATGCGGGTGGTACCGGATTCCTTTTGCAGGATGAGCTGCGTGTTGCGGGCGATGCGCGCCGAATGGTCGGTCGGCAGCGCCATCGCCTCGTCGAAGGAGTTTGTGTGCAGCGACTGCGTGTGACCCTGCGTCGCCGCCATCGCCTCGATCATGGTGCGGATGATGTTGTTGTAAGGGTCCTGCGCCGTCAGCGACCAGCCCGAAGTCTGGCAATGGGTGCGCAGAGACAGCGAGCGCTCGTCCTTCGGCAAGAAGTTCTTCAGCATCAGGTTCGACCACAAAAGGCGGGCTGCCCTCAGCTTGGCGACCTCCATGAAGAAGTTCATGCCGATCGCCCAAAAGAAGGAAAGGCGCGGCGCGAAACGGTCGATATCGAGACCCGCCGCGACACCGGCGCGGGCGTACTCGATGCCGTCGGCGATCGTGTAGGCGAGCTCGAGGTCGGCGGTCGCCCCGGCCTCATGCATGTGATAGCCGGAGATCGAAATTGAATTGAACTTCGGCATATGCTGCGACGTGTAGGAGAAGATGTCCGACACGATCCGCATCGAAGGCTTTGGGGGATAGATGTAGGTGTTACGCACCATGAACTCTTTCAAGATGTCATTCTGAATGGTCCCGGCGAGATTCTTCTGCGCAACCCCCTGTTCTTCCGCCGCCACGATGTAGAGCGCCATGATCGGCAGCACCGCGCCGTTCATGGTCATCGACACCGTCATTTCGCCAAGCGGGATGTCGTCGAAGAGCTGGCGCATGTCGAGGATCGAATCGATGGCGACGCCGGCCATGCCGACATCACCGGCAACACGCGGATGATCGCTGTCGTAGCCGCGATGCGTGGCGAGGTCGAAAGCGACTGACAGTCCCTTCTGGCCGGCTGCAAGGTTGCGCCGGTAAAAGGCGTTCGACTCTTCCGCCGTCGAGAAGCCGGCATATTGCCGGATCGTCCAGGGTTGCTGGACATACATCGTTGGGTAGGGGCCGCGCACGAATGGCGGCAGGCCCGGATAAGTGTCGAGATGCGGTAACCCATGGAGATCGCCCTGGTTGTACAGATGCTTGATGGCCAGCCCTTCCGGGGTCATCCGCTGGCCCTTGACCTCGATCGGTGCCCGGCGCGGCGCCGACCAGCCGATCTGGCTGAAATCCGGGATCATGGCGCTGCTCCGATCGATTGATCGAGGCGGATCGGAAACAGCGGGTCGCACACCGCCACGCCCTCGGTAACGGCAGGCCGCCGCTCCGCCGTCAGCGTTTCGACCGGACGTTCTGTCTTCGACGGGTGAAGCGTCGTGCCGATGATGGCCCGCTCGCCCGTCTGATAGGCAGCATTGCGGCGGGCGGAGGCCGCCTGAACCCGTTTCTGGATGTGTCCTTGCTGCAGGCTGGACAGCACGCCACCTTCCGCCTCGATCAGCTGGAATTCTTCCCACGCCGCTTCGCAGAGTTCGGCGGTCAGCGTTTCAACGGCGCCCGAACCGCAAGCAGGATCGGCGACATGATCGATATGGCTTTCGTTGGCCATGATCAGTTGCATATTGCGGGCGACACGGCGGGCAAAGCCCGCCGGCAGGCCATGCGCGATCGTATGCGGCAGGATGGAGATCGAATCCGCCCCGCCGGCTGCCGCGGCAAAACCAGCAATCGCGGTACGCAGGATGTTTGTCTCCGGGTCCGCCGAAGTCATCATGCGGACGGACGTCTCGGCATGGATGTTGGCGGTGGAGGCGGCGATCGAGCATGCCTCCTGAACCCGCGCCCACAGCCTGCGCAGGGCTCTGACTTTGGCCATCGACACGAACTGGTCCTGGTCGACGCTCAGCGCAAAGCCGATATGGGGTGCCGCATAGACAAGCGGCTGGCGCGCCTCCTCGAACATCCGGAGATAGGAGACTGCGGAAGCCATCATGGTGCCCAGTTCCTGCGCTTCGGTGGCGCCGGCATTGTGGAAGACGCGTCCGTCTGCCTCCAGCAGAACTCCCGGCACGCCCATCGAGAAAAAATGTGCCAGGGACTGCGGCATCGACGCCTGCAGGGCCTCGATCGACATCCGCAACCGGCCGGTTCCGGCAAAGATCGCCGCCGGATCGATACCGAAGGAAAGGTTGAGCTTTGCCGGGTCCGACCGGCGCTTGCTCAAGAACGCAACCAGCCAGTCGGCCACGGCGCGGCTCCAGGGATGCGCGTCGATGCGGACCTGAATGCGGTTGAGCGGCACGCCGTCCAGCACCGACTCCAGCGCCTCGGCAGTCCTCGGCAGGCCGTAGCCGAACGCATTCGGCGCGCCTTCGAAGACAAGCGACAATCCGGTGGCGCCCTGTGCGACGTCTTCCAGGGCCTGGGCTTTGGCGCGGCCGATATCCGGATCGTCGATACGCTGGCTGACGATCCACGGCGATCTGGGATTTGCCCGCGCGAGCGGCTCTGCAGTGACCGAACGGTCATACAGCGGTTCGATGCGGATGCCATCGTCCGTATGGGATACGAGCTTTTCCTCGAAGGATCCGCCGGCCAAGGCTTTTTCCGCAAGGGCCAGCCACCGCTGACGGTCAGGGTTCGGAAGTTCGGCATCGTGGTTCAAGGCACCGGCGCCCATCCGCTCTCCTCGTCTTCTCGGCCGATAGGCCTGGAACGTCAGTCTACGGTTCCCCGTCCTATATCACAATGCAACACGCATCCTGCGACGATGAACCGTCAACCGATTGCCAAACATGCGCAAAATCCGCAAGCTCCAAAAACCCAATTTCGACCATGGCCATTGTCGCTGCGCAATGGCGTCATTATACCTGCGGCGAGCCCCGTTACTTTCAATAGATCAGGGCATTCAACACTTCAGGTTGCGGAGACCCGACACATGGCTGACGACACCAGTATTTTCATAGGGGCCAGCCGAAAGCCTGACGACAGCTACCAGCGCGCCGAAAATCTGCTGCTTCAGTATGGCAATCGTCACGGCCTGGTCACCGGTGCGACCGGCACCGGCAAGACCGTGAGCTTGCAGATTTTGGCGGAAGGTTTCTCCAATGCCGGCGTGCCGGTCTTCTGCGCCGACATCAAGGGCGACCTGTCCGGTATCGCCATGATGGGCACGGCACAGGATTTTCTGGTCAAGCGCGCCGAGCAGGTCAAGCTCGATCCTTATGATTTCCAGGAATTTCCGGTCATCTTCTGGGACTTGTTCGGCGAGCAGGGCCATCCGATCCGCGCCACCGTCTCGGAAATGGGGCCGCTGCTTCTGTCGCGCCTGATGAACCTGTCCGAGGCGCAGGAAGGCATCATGAACATCGCCTTCCGCATCGCCGACGAGGAAGGCTTGTTGCTGCTGGACCTGAAGGACCTGCAAGCGCTTCTTGCCAACATCGCCGAACGCGCCGAAGAAATCGGCGCTCGCTACGGCAATGTGACGAAGCCCTCGATCGGCGCAATCCAGCGCACGCTGCTGGTTCTGGAGCAGCAGGGAGCGACGAATTTCTTCGGCGAGCCGGCGCTGCGGATCGCCGACATCATGCGCACGACCCGCGACGGCCGCGGCGCCATCAGCGTGCTGGCCGCCGACAAGCTGATGATGAATCCGCGGCTCTATGCGACATTCCTGTTGTGGCTGATGTCGGAACTGTTCGAGGAGCTGCCCGAAGTCGGCGATCCCGACAAGCCAAAGCTGGTCTTCTTCTTCGACGAGGCGCACCTTCTGTTCGATGACGCGCCGAAGGTGCTGATCGACCGGGTCGAACAGGTGGTCCGCCTGATCCGTTCGAAGGGCGTCGGCGTTTACTTCGTCACCCAGAATCCGCTGGATATCCCCGAAACGGTTCTGGCCCAGCTTGGTAACCGGGTGCAGCACGCGTTGCGCGCCTACACGCCACGGGAGCAGAAGGCCGTGAGGACGGCCGCCGAGACCTTCAGGCCCAATCCCGACTTCGACTGTGCAACCGTGATCACGCAGCTCGGCACCGGAGAGGCTCTGGTCTCGACGCTGGAAGCCAAAGGTGTTCCGTCCATGGTCCAACGGACTCTGGTTCGCCCGCCGTCGTCGCGCCTTGGCCCGATCACGCCTGACGAGCGCCGCACGCTGATCGCTGAGAGCCCGGTTACGGGACAGTACGACCAGACCGTCGATCGCGAATCGGCTTTCGAGATGCTGCAGAAAAAGGCCAAGGACGCTCTGGACGCAGAGGCGCAGCAGCAGGAGAGCGGCCGCTCACGCTGGACCATTCCAGGCTTCGGCAATGACGATCCCACCCCCCAGCCCACCGGCGGCAGACGGGCACCGGCGCCGCGAGCGTCCAATCGCCAGACGGTGGCGGAGGCGGCGATCAAGGCGGTGGTTCGCTCGGTCGGCTCGTCCGTCGGACGGGCGATCGTGCGCGGCATTCTCGGCAGCCTGTCCAGAGGGCGCTGACAGTATTGGACCTTGGTTTGAGAATATCTGATGCTCAAGCACAAAGAGCATCGGATTCAGAGGTATGCCGGCCGCTCCAGCGCTTTCGACCAGCTCAGAAGATCGTGTCCGAGATCGCCCTTGCCGGGCCGAGCAGGATCGATCCTTCCGGAACGCCCGCATCGATTGGAATGGCTTTGCGGTCTGCCGTGGCAACCAGTTCCTGACCGACACCGGCGGTAACGATCACCGGTGTCTTGTTGGGCACACGGTCATAAAGGTCGATAATGTCCTGGTTTATCAAGCGAACGCAGCCAGATGACACCGATTTGCCTATGGAAAACCACTCCGGCGAGCCGTGCAGGCGGTAAAGCGTGTCCTCGTTGCCCTCGAAGAGATACAGCGCCCGCGCTCCGAGCGGGTTGGTGAGGCCGCCGGGCATGCCGCCATTCTCGGCGCTGTATTCTGCGAGCTCGGGCTGGCGGGCGATCATTTCGGCCGGTGGCGTCCATTTCGGCCACTTCTGCTTCCACTGGACGACGGCATCGCCAGACCATTCGAAACCGGCGCGACCCAGCCCGACACCATAACGAATGGCTTGTCCGCCCGGACGCACGAGATAGAGGTGGTGGCCGGCCGTATCGACGACGATGGTGCCGGGCGCCTGGCCGGTCGGATCGGGAACGATCTGACGCAGAAATTGCTCGTCGATTTTCTCGTAGGGTATGCCCGGCAGCTCGAATCCACGGTCGCTGACCGGACCGTACATTGTTGCATAGTCCAGGAGCTGCGGCTCGACATTGGCTGGCGGCGGCGGCTCGACAGGCCGGCCTGCCGTCGTGGTGCAGGCGGAAACCGCAATCGAGGCGGCGCCGAGCGCAGCAGCGTTGAGAAAGCCGCGACGGCTCAGGCGATAGGAATCGATTTCGGTTGTGAACATCGTTGCCTTTTTAGGTCTCGTATGGAAACAAAACATGAATACGCCAATCAGTCCGGCGCGCCAGCCCTACAATGCCTGGCGCGATAGGCGGTTCCGATTCTGGCCTGAGGGTGAACAAACAAAGGCAAAGCTGTGACGGTCCCGCCACTGTTGCACCGAGGCATCAGGCCACAGCGCCGCGTCCGCAAAGGACGCTGTAGCAGTTCTATTTTGCCTATGATCCTTTCCAAAAATCGATTTCGATTTTGGGATCATGCGTCAGCCTCCGGCCAGCAAGCCTTCGAGCGAGGGCAGGATCAGGGCTGGTGGAAACTCCCGGTATTCCTCGGGCTGGTTGGAGCGGTTGATCCAGACTGTCCGGAAACCGAATTTGGTGGCGCCGGCGACGTCCCAGCGGTTGGATGACTGAAACGACACCGCATCCGGATAGAGGCGCCAGCCTGTCGTGACCATGTCGTAGACCGACGGATCGGCCTTGAAGCGCTTGACGGCATCGACGGAATAGATGTCGTCCAGAAACTGGTCGAGCGCGGCCGATTTGACCGCCGCTTCCAGCATTTCAGGCGAGCCGTTGGAGAGGATCGCCAGCTTGGCGCCGGACGCCTTGAGCGCCTTGAGCACGGCCGGCACCTCCGGATAGCAGTCCAGCCGCCAATAGGCGTCGAGCAGCTTGGCCCTGAGCCCCTGGTCCGCGGAGGGAACCTTGCGCAGGGCGAAATCGAGCGCCTGCTCGGTGAGTTGCCAGAAATCGGCGTAGGCGCCCATCAGCGTCCTGACCCAGGAGTATTCCAGCTGCTTGGCGCGCCAGATCTCCGAGAGGAGCTGGCCGTCCGGCCCGATCTGGTCGGCATGACGGCGCACGGCGGCATGGACATCGAACAGCGTGCCGTAGGCGTCGAAAACGTAAGCCGCATGGCGCATGGTGACAGTTTTGCGGCGAGGCAAGGCAAGGCGCAAGTACAGATTGCAATTCGTATAGCGCTGGCCTCAACAAAGTTCGATCATGCCCGTTGACGGCAGACGCTAAAGCATCTTCCAATGGCGAGACAGGACAAGTCTGGAACGGAACCAAGCGATGACACTGGCGACTGCGGCGCAATCCGCGACATGGACCTTCGTGGATGGCGACTGGTATGAAGGCAACGTCGCCATCCTGGGGCCGCGCAGCCATGCCATGTGGCTCGGCACCAGCGTGTTCGACGGCGCCCGCTGGTTCGAGGGCGTCGCCCCGGATCTCGACCGCCACGCCGCGAGGGTGAACGCTTCGGCGATCGCGCTTGGTCTCAAACCATCCATGAGCGCCGAAAAGATCGTCGGGCTGACCTGGGACGGGCTGAAGAAGTTCGACGGCAAGACGGCGGTCTACATAAGGCCGATGTACTGGGCCGAGCATGGTGGCTATATGGGCGTACCGGCAGATCCGGCCTCGACCCGTTTCTGCCTTTGCCTGTACGAATCGCCGATGATCTCGCCGGCGGGCTTTTCGGTCTCCGTCTCGCCGTTCCGGCGCCCGACCATCGAAACCATGCCGACCAACGCCAAGGCCGGCTGCCTTTATCCCAACAACGGTCGTGCCATCCTCGAAGCCAAGATGCGCGGCTTCGACAACGCCCTGGTGCTGGACATGCTGGGCAATGTCGCCGAGACCGGAACCTCGAACATTTTCCTGGTCAAGGACGGTCATGTCCTGACGCCGGCGCCGAACGGCACGTTCCTGTCCGGCATCACCCGCTCGCGGACGATGACGCTGCTTGGCGAGTATGGGTTCAAGACCACCGAGAAGACGCTGTCGGTGCGCGACTTCCTCGAAGCAGACGAAATATTCTCGACGGGAAACCATTCGAAAGTCGTGCCGGTTACCCGCATCGAGGATCGCAATCTCCAGCCCGGGCCCGTAGCCAAGAAGGCGCGCGAACTCTACTGGGATTGGGCGCATTCGGATTCGACCGGCTGACTGGCGAAAAAGCGAACCGGCGCTTAATTCCGGAGTTGCTCCACATCAATCCAGACCTATGTTAGTCCGGTATCGACACCGGATTTTTCCACGAGGAGTACGACCGATGGCTTTTGAACTGCCCGCCTTGCCCTATGACTACGAGGCCTTGCAGCCTTACATGTCGAAGGAGACGCTGGAGTACCACCACGACAAGCACCACAAGGCATATGTCGATAACGGCAACAAGCTGGCTGCCGAAGCCGGGCTCGGCGACTTGTCGGTCGAAGAGGTTGTGAAGCAGTCCTTCGGCAAGAACCCCGGGCTCTTCAACAATGCCGGCCAGCATTACAACCACATCCATTTCTGGAAGTGGATGAAGAAGGGTGGCGGCGGCAACAAATTGCCGGGCGCGCTGCAGAAGGCGTTCGACAGCGACCTCGGCGGCTACGACAAGTTCAAGGCCGACTTCATCGCGGCCGGAACCACCCAGTTCGGTTCGGGCTGGGCCTGGGTTTCGGTCAAGGACGGCAAGCTGGCGATCTCGAAGACGCCGAACGGTGAGAATCCGCTGGTCCATGGCGCGACGCCGATCCTGGGCGTCGATGTCTGGGAGCACTCCTATTACATCGACTATCGCAACGCCCGGCCGAAATATCTCGAAGCCTTCGTCGACAGTCTCATCAACTGGGACCATGTCCTTGAGCTCTACCAAAAGGCGTAGGCCTAACTGAGTTGCAGAAAAGCCCCGGCAAAACCGGGGCTTTTCTTTTGTCAAGATCGGCCGCCCTTTTCCAGCACAGAACGGCTGTCGCAAAAATTCACACAAGCGTGAGGCGAATTTCCGGAATTTTTAAGCCACCTTTGCCGTTATCGTTCAGTGCCGATCTTTTTCCGAAACGTCTTCACCATGGAGCCAATTGAATGAGAAAGCTTATCCTCGCCATCTCGATGCTCGCCTTCGCCGGTTCGGCGGCATTCGCCGATCCGATCCAGGACCGGCAGGCCCTGATGAAGGAACGTGGAAAGATCGCCGGCCAATTGTCGAAAGTGGTCAAGGGCGAGACCCCTTACGACGCCGCGGCCGTGCTGGCGGCGTTGAAGGCGCTGCAGGCCAACGCCGAGAAATTCCATGCAAACGTCGAAACTCTTTTCCCAGCTGGCAGCGAAACCGGCGACACCACCGCTGCCCCCAAGATCTGGGCGGATATGGCCGGCTTCAAGGCGGTTGAGGAAAAATATCTCGCCGACGTCAAGGCCGCGGCGGCCGCCGCCCCTGCCGACGTCAATGCTTTGAAGGCGGGGTTCAACACCATAGGCGAGGATTGTGGCACCTGCCATCAGACATACAGGATAAAGAAGGGCTGATAGCGGGCGATGCGCCTGCTGAAAAGGTTCGTCGGCGCCGCCCTCGCTCTGGGCACCGCCGGCGCTCTCGCCGGCTGGTTCCTGTCGGCGCCGGTCAGGCTCGACGCTGAGACGCTGGCGCGGCTCGGCCCCGGCGATGTCGCCAGGGGCAAGCGCATTTTTTATGCCGGAGGCTGCACATCGTGTCATGCGAAGCCTGGTTCGCAAGGCGATGCCCGCCTTCAACTGGCAGGCGGTCTCGAACTCAAGACGCCGTTCGGTACCTTCGTGCCACCGAACATCTCGCAGGATGCCAAGGATGGTATCGGCGCCTGGTCGGCCGAAGACCTCGCCAACGCCATGATGAAGGGGGTGTCGCCGAGCGGCGAGCATTTCTATCCGGCGTTTCCTTATGCATCCTACGCGCGCATGAAGCCGGCCGACATTGCCGATCTCCATGCCTTCCTGAAAACGCTTCCGGCGGTCTCCGGCAAGGCGCCGCCCAATTCGCTGGGATTCCCGTTCAACATCCGTCGCGGCATCGGGCTGTGGAAACGTCTCTATTTGAGTGACCAGCCGGTGGTTTCCTTCCCCGATGGTACGCCGGATCCGGTAATGGCCGGCCGCTACCTGGTCGAAGGGCCGGGTCATTGCGGCGAATGCCACACGCCGCGTGATTTTACTGGCGGCACCAAGAAGAGCGAGTGGCTGGCCGGAGCCACTGCTGCCGAAGGCAGCGGCATCGTGCCGAACATCACTTCGGGTGAAGGCGGGCTCAGTGACTGGTCGGAGGCCGACATCGCCAACTTTCTCGAAACCGGCTTCACGCCGGATTTCGATACCGTCGGTGGCGCCATGGTCGACGTGCAGAGAAACATGGCCGAACTGACGCCCGAGGACCGGGCGGCGATATCAGCCTATCTGAAGGCCATACCGCCGCATCCCAATGGCCATCCGGCGCGTAAGCAGCCTTCGAGCTGACGCGAAAACCGGACGGGATGGCGGCGCGTCAGCGGTCGCCGAGGAAATCGAAGCCGGCTTCGAAGAAATGATTGTAGTTGCAGGTCATTTCCTCGCCGGGCGCGATGTCGCGCGACGCATACGTCTCCTCGGGCGAGGAGACGTCGCAATTCGGGTCATCGGCATGGTTCATGTAGCGCGCGTCGTCGGCTTCGAAGACGATGTAGTTCGGGTCGCGCCGGTCGGGATAGGAATAGCGATCGAGATAGGCTTTGATCGGCCCGGTTTCGCGCTCATAGGTCTCGACGGGGATGCGCCGGTCGTAATTGGGATCGAGCTTCCAAACCAGAGTGCCACGGGGAATGTGGTTCTTGGCAAAGACTCCGATGCCCTGGATAGGCGATTTGTCGAGATAGACGTCGACGAGCAACATGGCACACCCTTGGGGTGACTGGATGATTTTGGTGGCGCGGCTGCGAAAAGCCGCGCATTGGGTAGCGCGCGGCCATCGCAATTGCGAGCGGAAAATCAGCCACGCCGTGACCTGAAATTGGAATCGATTTTCCGCAGGGATCGTGAGCAGGATCAAGCTCCTACAGCGCCCTTTGCGCGTCCAAAAGAGTGGGCGGCGCTGTCGTGGCCAGGTCGGCCTTGCCCGCCACCTTCAGCGCAAACGCATAGGTGAAGGCGATTTCCTCGAGCCTGGAAAACCGGCCGGATGCGCCGGCATGGCCGGAGTCCATGTTGATCTTGAACAGCACCGGATTGTCGCCGGTCTTGCGGTCGCGCAGCCGCGCTACCCACTTGGCCGGTTCCCAGTAGGTGACACGTGGGTCGGTGAGGCCGGCAAGCGCCAGGATCGGGGGATAGTCGAGCGCGGCGACGTTGTCATAGGGCGAGTAGGCGGCGATCGTCCGATAGTCTTCCTCCGAAGCGATCGGGTTGCCCCATTCAGGCCATTCCGGCGGCGTCAGCGGCAAGGTCGCGTCGAGCATGGTGGTGAGCACATCGACGAACGGAACCTCGGCGACAATACCGCCGAAGCATTCCGGCGCCATATTCGCGACGGCGCCCATCAGCAGGCCGCCGGCCGAGCCGCCCTGTGCGACGATGCGGTCATGTTGCGTATAGCGGTCGGCGACGAGGTGGTGGGCGACTGCGATGAAATCGGTGAACGTGTTCTTCTTATACGCCCGCTTGCCATCGTCGTACCAGCCATAGCCCTTGTCCTTGCCGCCGCGGACATGGGCAATCGCGTAGACGAAGCCGCGGTCGACCAGCGAAAACAAATTGGTGTTGAACGCGGCCGGGACTGTGATGCCGTAGGAGCCGTAGCCGTAAAGCAGGCAAGGTGCTGACCCGTCGAGCGGTGTGTCGCGATGGTGGATGAGCGAGATCGGCACCAGTTCGCCGTCGGCGGCGGGCGCCATCAGCCGCCGCGTCACGTAATGGTCCGGGTCGTGACCGGACGGAACTTCCTGGGTCTTCAGCAGCACTCGCTCGCGGGTCCGCATGTTGTAGTCGAAGACCTGCGCCGGCGTTGTCATGGACGAGTAGGAAAAGCGCATGATCTCGGTGTCGTATTCATAGGATCCCGACAGGCCGAGCGAGAAGGCTTCCTCGTCGAAGGAGATGAGGTGTTCCTCGCCGCTCTTGCGGTCATGTACGACGATGCGCGGCAGGCCTTCCTTGCGTTCAAGCCTGACCATATGGGCCTTGAAGCCGATCACCGAAAGGATCAGCCGCCCCGCTTCGTGCGGCACCAGCTCCTGCCAGTTGGCGCGCACCGGGTCGCTCGCCGGCGCCGTCATGATCTTGAAATCCTTGGCGCCGTCGGCGTTGGTGAGAATGAAGAAGATATCGCCGCCTTCTTCGAGATCGTATTGCAGGCCGGTCTCGCGCGCCGAAACCAGCTTCGGTTCGGCGAACGGCTCGCTGGCGCTCATGATGCGATATTCCGAGGTCTCGTGGTCGTTGATGCCGACCATGATCCACTCGTTGGAGCGTGTGCCGCCGACATTCATGAAGAAGCCCGGATCGGTTTCCTCGTAGATCAGCCGGTCGTTCTCAGGACTGTCGCCAAGGGCATGGAACAGCACCTTGGAAGGACGGTGGTTGGGATCGAGGCGGGTGTAGAAAAATCCGTCATTTCCGGCATCCCACACGCCGCCGCCACCTGTGTCCGGGACCCTGTCCGGTAACTCCTTGCCGCTGGTAAGATCGCGCACACGAAGCGTGAAAAATTCGGAGCCCTTGTCGTCGAACGCCCAGAGAAGCTTGCGGTGGTCGGTCGAATGGTCGACACCGCCGAGGCGGAAATAGGCCTTGCCTTCGGCCTCGAGGTCGCCGTCGAGCAGGATCTGCTGGTCTCCGCCATCGCGCGGCGTGCGGAAATAACGCGGCTGCTCGCCGCCAAGCCTGAAAGATGAGCCATAGGCGTACCGCCCATCCTTCATCGGCACGGAAGAATCGTCTTCCTTGATGCGGCCCTTCATCTCCTTGAAAAGCTGCTTCCGCAACTGGGCGGTGTCGGCCATCAAAGCCGCCTGATAGGCGTTCTCGGATTCGAGATGGGCGCGGATCTGGCCGTCAAGCAGGGACGGATCCCTGAACATCTCTTGCCAATTGTCGGCTCTCAGCCAGGCATAGTCGTCCGTCCGGGTTACTCCATGATGTAGATCGAAGACCGGTCGCTTCTCGGGTTGTGGCGGGCTGGCAGTCGGAAATGCTGGGGTTCGGGTCATTGCGTCTCGCTGTCGAAGTTGCTTGAATGGAGAATGAACACGCCGATCAGCGCAGGTTCAAGAGCCGGAGTATATGTTTGCGCCGGGCTCCAGAAGATGAGCCGGAGGAGTGAGGAAAATGAAATTCCGTTTTCACGCTGCCGCGGCTTTCGCCGTCGCTTCGACAGTTTTGGCCTTTACCGGCCAATCTCATGCAACCGTGTTCGCAGCTTGGCAAGTGACCAACGTTCCGTTTGGTGACACGCTCAACGTGCGCAAGTATCCGGCGGGGTCATCCCAGAAGCAGGCCGCCTATCCCAACGGAGCCGTTTTGCAGATGACCGGGAAATGCACCGGCGGCATAAACTTGCTCGACATCGCCAAGCAGCCGGTTTGGAAGCAGGAACAGAAGATCCGCTATCGCTGGTGCGAAGTCTGGCATGATCCAGCACATAACGGCAATTTCGTCACCGGCTGGGTCTACGGAAAATACATCACTCCACATTGATGGATCGGTGCCGGTCCGCAGCGCTGATTTCTGGCTTGCTTGCAAACAGCAAATCGCAACCTATGGTTTTGTAGATTCTGAAAACAACCAGATAGCCTGCGCCACAACCAAGCATAGCCAAGCATTGAGAACTTTTTACTGGCCATTGAGGATGTAACGGCAGCTCGACGGGGCGTCAGCCGTTGCTGGTCGGACCAGAAAATATCGCAAAATTACAGAGTGCACCAAAGGTTGAAGCTGATCGCGGAATATTTTATTAACATCGATGAATACAGCGCAAGAAGCGAATTGACTTACTTGACTCACTGGCTCATTAAGATTCTGCGACGCGAATCGCAGAGGCTCTTTCCTGCAAAAATTTCGCGCGATGCCCGACCTGTCAAAAATAGGGCGCAGATAGAAACAACTCTCGTTGGGGCCATGAAGCCATGGATATTATCGAAACACCTTCCAGAAATAGTGATGCGCTGATCGAATTGACGGCCGACGTTGTAGCCGCCTATGTCAGCAACAATCCGGTGCCGGTCGGCGAGCTGCCGAGCCTCATCGCCGATGTCCATGCCGCCCTCGGGCGCGTGGGCGGGGCCAGTGAACAGCCTCCTGCCGACAAGCAGAAGCCGGCAGTAAACCCGAAACGCTCCGTCCATGACGACTACATCGTCTGTCTTGAAGACGGCAAGAAATTCAAGTCGCTGAAGCGCCATTTGATGACCCACTACGGTCTGACGCCCGACGAGTATCGTGAAAAATGGGGCCTGGACGCAAGCTATCCGATGGTTGCTCCCAACTATGCTGCCGCCCGCTCGCAGCTCGCCAAGAAGATGGGGCTCGGCCGCAAGCGCAAGGGGCGCTGATATCGGCTCTTCCCAACGTGGGTTGAACGATCAACGGCGCCTCCGGGCGCCGTTTTGGTTTTGGGGCATTGCTGGGGCGATAGCGTTGCGCCATGTGCGGGCTGTCTGCCATTCGGGGCAATCGCGTGGCCTAATCAGGCGGTCTGCCTCAAGGCCGCCTCGGCGTCGCGCTTGATGCGCTTGACCATAGAACGAAGACCATTGGCGCGTTGCGGCGACAGGTGTTCGTCGAGGCCGAGTGCCTTCAGCGTGGCTTCCGCGTCGGTTTTCTGGATCTCGCTTGCAGGTCGTCTGGAAAACAGCGCCAGCATGATAGCAACGAGGCCGCGCACGATATGGGCGTCCGAATCGCCTGCGAAGGTCACGATTGGGTCGGGACCCGGTCCATATTGGGTCGTCAGCCAGACCTGGCTGACGCAGCCGGGTACCTTGTTGGCGGGGTTGCGTTCCTCATCGGGAAAGGGCGGCAGGGCCTCGCCCAATTCGATCACATAGCGATAGCGGTCTTCCCACTCGTCAAGCAGGGAGAAGTCGTCGCGGATCGTTTGGATCGTCGTAGTCATCACCTCGGATATAGTCATCCGGCGACGCCGCGTCACGGAAAAAGAGGAAAAACACCATAGGCGTCGAGGGGCGGACGGCCCGCGGTACAGTGACAGACGCGCTGAAAAATACCTCAGTTTTTCGCGGGCAAGTCGACTTTCGCCGGCAAGACGATGTCTTCGGGCACGCTGCCGGTCGTTGTCGCCGTGTCGGGTTCGGCAGTCTTTTCGTCCAACATGGCGGCCGCGATCTTGGCGGTTTCCTTGGCCCGGGCGGTGATCGTGTGCATTGCAGACTTGCCGGTCTCGCAGACGTCGGGCTTGCGCTCGCATATGCCGGCAATGTCGCCGACCGCTTCGCGTGCCGCGAACAAGGCCTGGATCGGCCCGACGCTTTGGTGGCCTGTCTCGTCGGAGCCGACATTCAGCGGCAGCGCCAGAAGCACCAGCGAAAACCAGAAAGCCATTCTGATCAGAAAGCCCATCTGTATGCCCTCATCTGTGACCGGATCATGCATTCGTGCGGCATGACCTCTTTGTGGGTACGATAGTGGCATAGACGCGCAAAGGACGGCTTGCCCGGTTAGCGAAAATTCTCCTCAAATTTTAGGCAAATTCGAAACGAAGCGTTTTGCAAAGGATTTGTCTCAAATTCAGCCGATTTTCTTCACTTTAGGTTAACCATCCATCTAACTGTTTTCCATAGTTATTTCCCCGAAGTGCGGCGTGCCGGTGGCGACTGTCAGCGGCGGAAGGGCGGTTCGCCCGGATAACGTTCCATTTACTATGGCTGCAATTGCCAAGGTTTTGCCGCGCCGGCCTCCCAATATTTGTCTCAAGCCGGGCATTGATCGGTTCCTGCCTTATCCATTCCTTAAACGCTGGATGCGAGTTTCAGATCAACAAAAGCAATCTGCGAAGCAGGGCTGTTCACGACCAGGTGCGAGTGCGTTGAGTTGAGTTCGATAAGGGCCAGATACGTTGAGTTGCCCGGCGCCATGGCAGCCGGTTGCGAACGCATGGTTCATCCCTCGATCCTCGGACAGAACGACCGCCGGTGCCAGCGCCGGTTTATCGGTGTCATGCTGGCCGCTCCGTTCTTTGCCGCAGGTGCAGCAGTCACGCTGGTCACCTCGGGCATGGGCGCGGCCGTGACCATGGCTGCGATCTTTGCGACTTTCGGCCTCTGCTGGTTTGCCGCCTTGCTGGTGGCGGCATCGGGCAAGATGGCGTTCGCCGGCCAGGTCGCCCTGGTGATGGGCAGTCTTGCTCTTGCCGGTGTCATTGCCGCGGCGGGCGGTCTGGCCTCGCCGGTCGCCATGCTTGTCGTGGCGCTGCCGTTCGAAGCCTGGTGGATCGGCGCGTCTCGTCGCGCTGCACTCTGGGGTGTCGTGTCCGCATTTGTCGCTATCCTGCTGCAGGCCTTTGCCGGTTCTGTCATCCCGTTCGGCCCGGCGGAAATCGCCGCTTGGCATTGGCTGCTGCCGCTGGCTTGGGCGCTCACCCTCGTTCCGCGCGTCACGAGACTTGGCAGCCCGGTCGGCGCGCAACTTGATCCGGCGATCGACGATCGGCTCGAGCAGATCATCGACGCCGTTGTCCTGCGGGCCGGCAGGCATGGCGAGGTTTTGGATGCGTCGGCAAAGGCGCGCACGATCCTGAAGCTGCAGCCGGAACTGCTGTTCGGTACCGGCCTGTTCGACCGTATCCATCTGTCCGATCGCGTCGCATACCTCAGCGCGCTGGCCGACATGCGCGACGGCGCGTCGGGGCGCCGGCTCGATCTTCGCGTCCGGCTGCCGCAAAACGGCCATGGCCCGACGGCGGACAACTATCGGCCGTTTTCCCTTGAGCTGATGCGGGCGGAGCAGGATGATGTCTTCACGTTCGTCTTGCGCGAGAACGACGAACTCGCCGGCTTGCGCGAAGAGCTTGCTGCTGCGAAAGAGGCGGCCGCATCTGCCGAAGTGGCGAAGGGACGGTTTCTGGCGGTCGTCAGCCACGAACTTCGCACGCCGTTGAACGCCATCATCGGTTTTTCCGACATGCTGCTGCATGAGATGTTCGGCACCTTCAAGGATCCGCGCCAGAAGGAATATGTCGGGCTGGTCAAGGAGTCCGGCCAGCATTTGCTTGCCGTCGTCACCTCGATACTTGACGTGTCGAGGATCGAAGCCGGCGCTTACGCGACCGAGCCGGAACCGTTCCGTTTCGTGGAAGCGGTTGAAATGTGCCAGTCGATGATGCGCTTGCAGGCCGAGGCAAAGAACATCGATCTGCAGGCTCAGATCGCACCGGATGCAGGCGAGATAAACGCCGATCGTCGTGCGGTGCAGCAGATACTCATCAACCTCGTCTCCAACGCGATCAAGTTCACGCCCGATGGCGGCGATGTCGTCGTCGGCGCCAAGCGGATCGGCTCGCGACTGCATTTCTGGGTCAGGGACACTGGCATCGGCATCGCCGAGGAAGACTTTGCCAATCTCGGCAAGCCGTTCATGCAGATCCAGAACGACTATACGCGCCGCTTCGAGGGAACCGGGCTCGGCCTATCGCTGGTGAAGGGCCTGGTGGCGCTGCACGAGGGGACGATGTCGATCGAAAGCATGCCGGGCGAGGGCACCACGGTCACGATCAGCTTACCGGTGAACGGACCGAAGGGCCGTTCGACCGACAAGCCCGGCGTGCTGCCGATGCCTGCGGCCAAGGCGGAGACGAAGGGGGACAGGCATGGCTCGCTCCGCAAAACAGCCTAAGACGGTCAAGCGCCGCGGCAATGCCTTCCAGGGTGGCGCGGTCGCGGTCGGCAGCCTGATCTCGCGCAATCCGGTTCTGGTCGGCGGTTCGACCGCCTTTCTGGTGACGCTGTTCTACGTCTCGGCGAACGCCCTGTGGTATCAGCCTTTTCCTCATGCCGGCGCGTTTTTCGCGACCAGGAGCATAGAGAGCTTTCCTCGAGCAGGCGCCGACGAACCCGAAACCACCATCAACATCGTGCGGCCAGGCTTGGCCCCGATCAAGAGCGATCCGGTCGTCGAGCAGATCCAGGGCATATTGAAGGACCTGGATTTCTATTCCGGCACGGTCGATGGCATTTCTGGCCCCAACACGCGTAAGGCCATCCAAGCCTATCAGCAGAAGGTCGGGCTCAACGCTTCCGGCGAGATCGACAGCGTTCTGCTCGATCAACTGGGCGCCACACCAACCGCCTCGACGGTCGTGCCGCATCCGGCACCCCGCCCGGACGACATGGCCGCGATTCCCGTTTCCGCTTCGGCGCCGGCAGATGCGCCGCCGCAGGCACCCGACGCCCGCATCATCAAGATCCAGGCCGGGCTGAAGGCATTCGGCAATGACGATATGCAGCTCGATGGCGTGGTCGGGGCCCGCACCAAGGCAGCGATTAAGGAGTTCCAGTCGCTGTTCGGGCTGCCGGAGACCGGCGAGCCCGACGAGGTCGTCTACGTCAAGATGCGCGAGATCGGCCTGACCAACTGAGGCTTTGGCCTACTAGTGGTCGAAGCGATCGCTCGCGGATTAGCGAAAACCTCGCTAAACAGCATCCGGGTCTCGTCCGGAGTTTTGTAATGCGCGTAACCACCGATCTGTGGGTATCGGCCCTGTTGCGCCGGGTTTTTGGCGCTGGCGGCTTCGCCGCCGTGGTCAAGCGCGGCGCGACCGAGGCCGGCGCCGTGTTCGTGCTGGCGCGTGGCCGCCTGGGCGAGGTTGCCTTGTTTGGGCCGGCGCCGCAAACGAGCTACGATTCAGCCAAACCCGACGATCGCTTCTTCAGTCTGCTGGGCGCCGGCGACGATGCCGCAGTCTTTGATGCACGCTTGGAGAGGGAAAAGAAATTCGATCCCGACATCTGGGTGGTCGAGATCGAGGCCGGCGCTGTTCCCGTCGAGGAGCTTATTTCCGTCAAGTCGCTCTAACGATTATGGATGAAAACAAAGGCTTAAGGCGTTCGCTTGAATCTTTTTCAGACGCGACGCGCCTTAGGGCTAGCGGCAGCATTATCGCTGTCAGCTTTGCGGATGTCGGCGTTTGCCGCGATGGGGCCGGCATTGCGAACGGCCTTCGACAGTGTCTCGGCCTTCCAGCCGCGTAGCCTGTCCAGCGCGGCGTCGCGATGCAGCAATCGGTAGCGGTCGAGAAAGATGCGGATGGCCTGCGGATGCGAAAATTCTGTGGGATAGAGGGCGACAGTGATCAGGAACGCCCTCTCTTCGCCGAGATCAAGCACGCGCAGGGCGGCTACAAGCGACGTGTAGTTGTGGTTTGCGGTAAGCGACCGCGCCGTTGAAAAATCGACTTCGAGCGCGTCGGCCAGTGCGGTCTGGAAGAATGCGGCGTTGCCGGTCAGCGCTGTCTCGCGCAGTTTGACATAGGTTTCAGTGCCGGCGAACGGATTGACGGTCGCGCCGCCGCTCTCAGCATCGGCACGCATCAACGACCGCAGCCGGCGCCGTGCATTCTCGGCGGCGGCGCCGGGCACCTGCTGGCTGTCGGGGCTGGGCGCGACGACTTCGGCGCTTTCGGGCGCCGTCTTGGCGATCGCCTCCGGCTGCCGCACGCTCACCAGCGTCGGCTTTTCAAGCGCCCTGATCAGGTGGGCGATGGTCGGGTTCAGATCCTTGCGGCGCGCGATAGCGCGTGCATGTGGCAAGCCGTGCCGTCCGATCAGCGCGATGAGGTCGATATCGCTCAGCGCGCGCGAACGGATGAGCAACGGCGCGGCAACGTCGACCGGCTCCTCGCAAAGCCGCCGGACCAGCGCGGTGGGCGCATATTCGCATTCGGAAAGGGCGGCGGCGACGTAGCGGCGCGATTCGACCGACACACTGGCGAAAAGCGGAAGCGTCAGATCCCCAAGTTGCGCGATCTCCCGGCGTGAAGGGCGGGTGAGCGAACAGAACGCCGACACCGCGGCGCGGAACAGCCTTTCGGCCTTTCCCGATTCAGCCCGTATAGCGATTTGCCTGAAATCCGAAGATGACACGAAGGATACGCCTGACACTCGACACGATCTGGACCATGCTCGACCGGGGCTGTGTCGGTTTCGCATTGGCCTCGGGTCAGGACTTCCTGACCTCAGAACAAACATCAAATTAGCGGCGATCCGTTAGCGTTCCGTTAACCTACTGCCGTCCTTAATCAGATTGGAGGCGTTGCGTTGTGCTCCGGGGCAACCGAGAGGAATGCACGAACCATGGGCATGGTACTGTCTTTCGTGCCGCGAACGGCGGCAACCAATCGAGCAGAACGAAACACCGGAACGCCGGCGGCGGTGATCATTTTCCCCGGCGTTCGCTACGAGCAACGGGCGCTGACGGGCGAGACTCGGCCAGGCGCCGGTTCGGACAAGCCGGGCTCGTCAGGGACGATGCCGGTTCCGCATCATTAGAGCGCCGCGCACCATGGACGCGCGAAGGACGCTCTAACGCTGAATCGGTGCAGGCCGTCGCATATTTCGGCTGACGTCAGTAGTCCTGCAGCTCGCAGGAGCTCTGCTCGAGAAACCGCGACACGATCGGCCTCCAGCTGTCGTCGGGCACGAAGGAGCGGATGACGAACATGCCTTCGTCGATGGGCGCCTCGACGAAGATTGCCCCTTGCAATTCCTCGGGAAGATTCTTGCGGATCTCGATCATCTGCGCCGGCGTCAGTACGATGCTATCCAGCACCCTTCCGGTCGCACTGTGATCATTGAAGGAGTAGATGTTGTGGCCGCTGCGGTCATAGACCGATACCGACCAGAACGGGACGTTGCCCGGTGCCTTCACCCGCACCATCCCTTCGGACAGATCGAACCGGCAAGCCGCCGCATAAAACAGCGGATCGACGGATTTCACCACCGGCGTACCGCCGGACTCCGCGTCCAGCCTGGTCATCCGATAAAGGTCCGAGGCCATGGCCAGCCGCGACCAGGCATTGCGTTCGGAAAATTCCGGGACGAGCAGCAGCACGATGATATGTATGATGCCGGCGCCAAGCAGGCCGAGCAAGACCGAGTGCAGCAGCCTACGCATTGCAGCCGACCTTCACGATCTGTGGCAGCGTGACATCCGAAAGGCCCGTACTGCTGGCGATCGGCGTGTCGTAGAATGTCAGCACGAGATACATCCGGCCGAAGCCGTCGGAAAGCAGCCAGTTGCCGGGTGCGGGGCGGTTGCTGACGGAAATCACCACGGAATTGTCGGGCTGGCGCAGCACCTGGTAGGATTGAAGTGCCGCAAGCCGTGGCTTGCCGGTCTCGACCACGCCGAGCGATTGATCGGCGGCATAGAGGGTCCAGAACCGGGCCGTGGGAAAGCCGCCTTCGATTTCATAGGCGCATTGGCGTTTCAATTGTTCGCCATCGGAATCGCGTTCGGCAATAAAGGACAGGCCTTCCGCCTGCCCGAGCGCAAGGATACCCCCGCGCGCCACGCGGGCTTTCGAATAAGGATCCGCCGCCTGCGTGCCGATATCGGGGAACGCCGTCCATGGGCCGATCCTGATCGCGCCGATGCCATCCTGCGTCTTGAGAGCGTACCAGACGCTGCCGCCGCCGCCGCCGATGGCTATGGCAAGCGCGAGAAGCGTCAGGAATGCGTTCTTGAGCATGAAGAGCCGCGGGAAAGAGGGAGTGCCGCTCGGGGATATCGCGGGGCAGGGGGCCATGGCAAGCGGACCTCTGTGGAATTGCCGGCGCGAGTTATGGCCTGGCCCGTCGTGCCGGCATCAAAGCGCCGACAGGGTCTCCGGCGTCGCAGGCGGCTGTAGGACGGGCGCCGACTGAAACAGCTTCGTGATGTCCCTGAGCGCCCGCGTGGTTTGGCTGGACAGCACCGGCGGGCGCTCGGCGGCGGCGTCGGCCGCTGCCTGCTCAGCATTCTTCTTTTCCGCTTCTTCGGCCTTGGCGGCGATCTCTTTGTCGAAGAAGGGATGATCGAGACCTGGGATCGGCTTGAGATCGATATTCTGGTGCGCATAGACCATCAGCCGCTGCCAAACCATCGCCGGCAGCGAGCCGCCGGTCATGTTGTTGGTCGGGGTGAAGTCGTCATTACCAAGCCACACGGCAGCCGTGTAGTTGCCGGTAAAGCCGACATACCAGGCGTCGCGGTAAGACTGCGTGGTGCCGGTCTTGCCGGCCGAAACGATGTTGGGAAGGGCAGCGCGCCGCGCCGTACCCATCACCGGCACCGCCGCCAGCATGGTGTTCATAGATTTCAGCGCCTGTTCCGAGAGCACACGGTGCGGCGGCGGCGCATCCTTGGCGAAATCGTAAACCACCTCGCCGGTACGGGTAATCAACTGGGTGACGCCATGGCGGGAACCGACAAAGCCGTTCTGTGCGAACACGCTATAGCCTGTCGCCTGGTCCATCACGGTCATGCCCGATGTGCCGAGCACCATTGTTTTGTGTGATTCGAGCGGCGATTCGACGCCCATGGCTTCCGCCATCGCCTTGATCGGCTTGATACCGAGATGATTCTTGGCCAGCCGCACCGGCACGGTGTTGACCGATTTGGCCATCGCCGTGATCAGCGTGACCTTGCCGGCCCGTCCGTCGTTGTAATTGTGCGGCGACCAGGCGCCCCAGGAGATCGGCGCGCCGGAAACGACGGAGTCCGGCGTGAAGCCGTGCTCCATCGCCGTTGCGTATACGTAGGGTTTAAACGATGAGCCGCTCTGGCGCAGCGCCTTGGTGGCGCGGTTGAACTGGCTGGCACCGTAGTCGCGGCCGCCGACGATCGCCCTGACTGCGCCATTGGTTTCGATGACAACCATAGCGCCTTCGGTGACGTTGTATTCTTTGCCGAACTGGCGGAGATGGAACTCCATCGATTCTTCCGCCGCCTTCTGGATGTTGGCGTCGAAAGTGGTGTGGGCGACCAGCGAATGCTGGCCGGATTTCGCCGCGATCTTCTTGACCTCTTCGAATGCCCAGTCGAGGTAGTAATCCGGGCTCTTCTGCTCGCCGCGGTCGACGATTTCGGCCGGATGCAGCCGCGCCTGCAGCACCTGACCCTCGCTCATGAAGCCGGCCTCGACGAGATTCGACAGCACCACATTGGCCCGCGCCCTGGCAGCAGGAAGGTTGATGTGCGGCGCGTATTTGGTCGGTGCCTTGAACAGCCCGGCCAGCATCGCCGCTTCGGCGAGGTTCAGATCCTTGACGCTTTTGCCGAAATAGAAATCGGCGGCCGCTTCGATGCCGAAGGTCCCCCCGCCCATATAGACGCGGTCGAGATAGAGCTGCAGGATCTCCTTCTTCGACAGATTGGCCTCGAGCCACAGCGAGAGGAAGGCTTCCTTGACCTTCCGCTCCAACGTCCGTTCATTGGTCAGGAACAGGTTCTTGGCCAGTTGCTGGGTGATGCTCGATCCGCCCTGCACCACAGAATTCGCTCGCACATTCGCGAAGATCGCGCGCGAAAGGCCGAGCGCATCGATGCCGTAGTGATCAAAGAAACGCCGATCCTCGGTGGCCAGCACCGCCTTGATGACCTGGTCGGGCATCTCGTCGACCGGCACTGAATCACGCTGGATGATGCCGCGCTGGCCGATCTCGTTGCCATAGCGGTCGAGGAAGGTGACGGCGAAATCGCCCTGGGCACGCCAGTCGCCAGCGGTTTCCTGGAAGGCCGGCAAGGCAAGCGCCAGCATGACGACGATGCCGCCGGCGCCGAGCGTGAAGCCCTCGCTCAACAGTTCGATGATGCCGCGGCGCCAGCCGGAGACGCGGAAGCGCCGGAAAAAAATGGTGGCCGCTTCCCAGAACCGACGCGCCTTGAAGCCGATCTCGTAAAGCGTGGAATCGAACCACGCATCCGCCGCCAGCAGTCTTGCGGCAATCGGGCCTCTTCTCTTGCGCGGTTTCAAAGGACTGGCCATTCCAGGATCCGGCTGCGGCTGCGCCCCGCTGAGAAACTGCCCGCGGGCAATTTCAGGGCGGCGCGCAGCCAAGACTATTCGTCCATTTTGGCCCCGCCCACAAGGGCGGGACTTGCGCGGTACAGTTTTTAGATAGGAGGGTAGGGCTCGAGGGCCACCCCTCAACCACCTTGCAAGCGCGCGCCCGCTTTCAACATTATCGCGCCGCGATAAAGCGCATGAAATGCGCCACGTCGGCGTCGCTTGGCTCCTGGCCGGTGAAACTGCGCAGATAGGCGGCAAGATGACTGACTCTCGCCTCGACCGGTTCCTTGGGGTCGAGCACATAATAACCGATCTGCATGTAATAGAGCACGCGGGCGCGGATGAAGGCATCCTCTTCGTCGTAGCCATGCCGGCGATACATGTCGCGGATCGCGCCCAGCCGGTCATTATCGGCCTGATCGATGGCGCGGCGTACGTCCTCGGAGCGACGCGCCCATTCCCGGATGGCGAAGTCGAGCCTCGGATCGAACAGACGCTCGTCCGCCCAGCACTCGAACACATTCATGACGCCCATGATAATGCTTTCGGCTGGCCGCTGCGCGCGTTCGACGATCGCCCTGGTGTTGGTGTCCCGCCAATGGGCAAGCAACTGGTCGAGCAGATCCTGACGGCTCTCGAAATACCAGTAGAAGCTTGAGCGCGAAACGCCGAGCTTCTGGCCGAGCGGCAGCACGCGCACGCTTTCGATGCCGTCTGAAATCAATGTCTGGAGCGCAAGATTGATCCAGTCCCAGCGCGTCACCTTGATGTTGCCGGGTGCCGGCTCGTCCTGCCGAGCAATCTTGATCATGGCCGCACAATAGGCATGAGGGGGAGCTGCATACAACCGTACTAGACACATATGTACAGTGCAAGTATCCTGCCCGCCTCAACGAACTGGGCCGAGCCGCCGGCGCGCGTCATCGCGGCTTCTCCCTACGATCCCCAGGGCAGGGCAATACGGCAGGGCAATACGGCAATGAGGAGTATCCGCCATGATCGATGACGCCGCACGTGATCTCAGGCGCGAACGCAGGCGCGGACGAACCGCCGAGGCCGGCAGCGAAAGCAGCCGCCGGCCGGACTATCGTTCGCTGAAGAACCCGTTCCTGCCGCAGCCGATTTTTTCGGCCGACCAGGTCGCCGCGATCCACGACACGGCGCTGCGCGTGCTCGAGGAGCTCGGCGTCAAAGTGCTGCTGCCGGAGGCGCGCACCATTCTTGCTCGTGCCGGTGCTATGGTCGACGAGGACAGCCAGTTGGTGCGCATCGGCCGCGACATCGTCGCGGCGGCGCTGGCCTCGGCGCCGAAGTCGATCCGGGCGTGCGCCGGCGACCGTGCCCGAGACCTGACGCTCGAGCTCGGCTCGATGACGTTCCTGGCCGGATCCGGGGCGCCGAACGTCACCGATCTAGAGCGCGGCCGGCGGCCGGGGACGCTTGCCGCTTTTGAGGATCTCCTCCGGCTGGTGCAGCATTTCGACGTGCTGCACATGCTGGGGCCTTGCATCGAGCCGCAGGACATCGACAACCGTTTCCGCCATTATGCCGTCAACCGGGCTCAACTGACGCTCTCAGACAAGTTGCCGTTCGTCTTCGCGCGCGGCACGCCGCAGGTGGAAGACGGCTTCGAGATGCTGCGGCTGGCGCGCGGCCTGTCCGAGGACGAATTCCGTTCGGGCGCTCATTGCTACACCGTCATCAACACCAATTCGCCGCGTCAGCTCGACATTCCGATGGCGCAAGGCATCATCGACTTTGCCAAGGCGGGGCAGGTGTTGATCGTCACGCCCTTCTGCCTAGCCGGCGCCATGGCGCCGATCACCGTCGCCGGAGCGCTGACGCTGCAGCACGCCGAAGCGCTGGCCGGGCTGACGCTGGCCCAGATCGTGCGGCCGGGCGCGCCGGTCGTCTATGGTTCGTTCTCCTCCAATGTCGACATGAAGTCGGGAGCGCCGGCGTTCGGCACGCCGGAGCACGTCAAGGCGACGCTCGGCGCCGGTCAGCTTGCACGCCTCACCGGCCTCCCCTGGCGATCCGGCGGTGGCAGCGCCGCCAACATATCGGACGCGCAGGCGGCCCACGAAACGCAGTTCGCGCTGTGGGGCTCGGTGCTTGCGGGTGCAACGGTCTGCATCCATGCCGCGGGCTGGCTCGAAGGCGGCTTGAGCGTCTCGTTCGAGAAGCTGATCACCGATATCGAGGCGCTGCAGACGGTCGCCGAACTCTGCTCGGCGACGCCCGGAGACGAGGACGCGATCGGCTTCGAGGCCATCGCCGAAGTGCAGCCGGGCGGGCATTTCTTCTCGGCCGGGCACACAATGGCGCGCTACCGCACCGCTTTCTACGAGCCGCTGGTCGCCGATTGGTCGAATTTCGGCAACTGGACGCAGGCCGGGTCAAGAACCGCCACGGAGCGCGCCACCGGCATCTGGAAACGGCTGCTAGCCGATTTTCGCCCGCCGGCTTCCGCCGCTGCCACATCAGGTGTTCTCGACGAATTCATAGCGCGGCGCACGGAAAAGGGTGGCGCAGCGCCGGTCTCTTGAGCTTCAGCGTAGGGTCCCTGCGCGAACAGATGGCGGCGGTTGTGAGCCTTTGCAGTATCCGAGCCGCGGATGCTGCGCCTCGCCGTTCGGCAGTCATGCCGACAATCGCTGCGAAATCGGGGCGGAGGCGCTGCGCCGTTATCCACCATCCTTGGCGCGGATCGTTGCGGCGGCGGGGCGGGCGGACGTCAGTCCAAAACGAGCGCAGAGGCCTGGAACACTATCGAAGTCCATATCCAGTTCGTATTTTCGTAAGAGTTCGCCGGACTTTGTCCTGTCGGGCCAGATCGCTGCCAACTCGCGGAAATAGTCCTCGAACCCCGCCGGCGAAATCACTTGTATAATTTCGCACGGCGTGTCGCCAGCGTTCCAGAACGTATGCCACTGGCCTCGCGGCTTGAACACCCATGTGCCTGGCCCGGCAGTAACCACGTCATCTCCAAGCAACGCGCCCAGACTGCCGCTCAGCACATATGAATATTCGTCTTCACGGTGATGCCGGTGCAACGGCGCCGCCAGCGCACGGGGCGCCAGCGGATGGTGCACGATGGAGAAGCGCTCGCCGGTATGGAATCCGTCTATCTTCCAGTGGATGCCGAAACCACCCAGGTCGAAACGGTCGCCGGCTCCAGGCAGAACTGTGAGGGGGCCCGATGCCTGGTTGGCAGTCGGATGAGCTGTCGTATGTTGGAGGCTCGAGTCAGGCATTGCGCGTTCCATATCATCCTCCTGAAAATGGGTGTACGCTGCCGATCACCCATTTCTATGCATCATTCAAACCCATGTCAATATCGGTGATCACGTGAGTTCACTGAAAGAACGCCAGCGGCGCTCATATCGATTGCAGCGGCGCGCAGTCAAACAGGCAGAGACCCATCTTGCGCTCGCCCGCGCGGCATTCGAGCTGCACAGTTCGGTCGGTCCGTCGCGAACGACTGTGAGCGCCATCGCCGAGAAAGCTGGGGTGCAGCGACTGACCGTCTACCGCCATTTTCCCGATGAGGAAGCGGTCTTCAATGCTTGCTCGGCGTATTCGTTCGGCCAGGATCCGCCTCCCGACGCTGAAACCTGGCGATCGATCGTCGAACCGGAAGTCCGGCTGCGGACGGCACTTTTTCAACTCTACGGCTACTACAGGCGCAAGCGGCAGCTCCTAGCCAATCTGTATCGCGATGCGGAAATGCCGGTTGTCGCTGCCGCACTGGCCCGCCGGCGAGAGGTTCTCGCAAAAGGCGTCACGGTTCTTTCACAAGGCTGCTTCGATCCGGATGGCGGAACTGCAAGGTTGCTCGTTGCCGCGATAGGGCATGCGCTGGACTTCACGACGTGGCGATCGCTCGTTGAGAACCAAGGTCTGTCGGACGAGGAGGTGGTGGAAACCATGCTCGTCCTCGTCCGCAGCGTCAGGGCGAGTTTGCGAGCTGCCGAGGCAACAAGCCGTTGACTTGAATGCCGTCGGCGCTGGAAACGGATGCTGGTCGACTTCAGCTGCCGGTCTCGTGATCTAACGCCGATCCCGCGGCTTACATGGGCCGCTTGTCCGCGATCTTTTGCGGGTCGCGGCGTATCGTGCCGACGTCGGCTTTCCTGTGCTTGTCGGCAAGCCTGCGAATGCGATCGAAGCGGCTTTCCTCGGCCACTTTGGTCTTCGCCGCTGCATTTGGCTTCGGGACAAATGCGATCATGGATCGATCTCCTTGCTGACGGGCTAGCGCCGGGGAGGATGCCCCGGCGGCCGTCTTTCAGGTCTGTTACCAGCAGCGGATTATCAGTAGCCGCCCATGCCGGCCGCAGGCGCGGCATCCTTGGCTGGAATGTCGGTGATCATGGCTTCCGCAGTGATCAGCAATGCCGCGATCGAACCGGCATCCTGCAGTGCTGTCCGCACCACCTTTGCCGGATCGACGATGCCGACCTTGATCATGTCGACATATATCTCGTTTTGGGCATCGAAGCCCTGGTTGTGATCCTTGCTGTCCATAAGCCTGCCGACAACGATCGAACCTTCGACGCCGGAGTTCTCGGCGATCTGGCGAATCGGCGCTTCGAGCGCTCTCGACACGATCGAAATACCCGCCGTCACATCGGCATTGGCTCCGGTCAGCCCATTCAGCACGGCCTTGGCGCGCAGCAGCGCGACACCGCCGCCGGGAACGATCCCTTCTTCCACCGCCGCGCGCGTGGCGTTCAGCGCGTCGTCGATACGATCCTTCTTCTCCTTGACCTCGGACTCGGTCGCACCACCAACGCGAATGACCGCGACGCCACCAGCGAGCTTGGCCAGCCGCTCCTGCAGCTTCTCCTTGTCGTAGTCGGAGGTGGTTTCCTCGATCTGCCCCTTGATCTGCTGGACACGCGCCTGGATCGTGGCCTTCTCACCTGCACCGTCGATGATCGTCGTCTTGTCCTTTTCGATCAGCACGCGCTTGGCGCGGCCGAGCATGTCGACGGTGATGTTCTCGAGCTTGATGCCGAGATCTTCGGAAATCATCTGGCCGGCGGTGAGCACGGCGATGTCTTCCAGCATCGCTTTGCGGCGGTCACCGAAGCCCGGCGCCTTGACGGCCGCGACCTTGAGCCCGCCGCGCAATTTGTTGACGACCAGCGTCGCCAGCGCTTCACCTTCGACGTCCTCGGAGATGATCACCAGCGGCTTGCCGCTTTGCACCACGGCTTCGAGGATCGGCAGCATCGCCTGCAGATTACCGAGTTTCTTTTCGTGGATAAGGACATAAGCGTCCTCCAGCTCGACGCGCATCTTCTCGGCATTGGTGACGAAATAGGGGCTGAGATAGCCACGGTCGAACTGCATACCCTTGACGACGTCGAGTTCTGTGTCGGCGGTCTTGGCTTCCTCGACGGTGATGACGCCATCATTGCCGACCTTGTCCATTGCCTTGGCGATCATGGCGCCTACAGTTACGTCGCCATTGGCGGCAATGGTGCCGACCTGCGCGATTTCACCGGAAGACTTGACCTTCTTGGCGCGTGCCTGGATTTCTCTGACGACGGCGGTGACGGCAAGATCGATGCCACGCTTCAGGTCCATCGGGTTCATGCCGGCGGCAACGAATTTGGCGCCCTCGCGCAGGATGGAAGCGGCAAGCACCGTGGCGGTGGTGGTGCCGTCGCCGGCGAGATCGTTAGTCTTCGAGGCCACTTCGCGCACCATCTGGGCACCCATGTTCTCGAACTTGTCGGAGAGCTCGATTTCCTTGGCCACCGTCACCCCGTCCTTGGTGATGCGCGGCGCGCCGTAGGCCTTGTCGATGATGACGTTGCGGCCCTTGGGGCCGAGCGTCACCTTGACGGCGTTGTTGAGGATTTCGACACCGCGCAGCATCCGGTCACGCGCGTCGGTAGAGAATTTGATTTCCTTGGCAGACATGATTTTTCCAATTCGATTGGTTGTGGCAAGGCGCTGACAGCGCCGCCTGAATCAAAAACTTGGAGCGTTCCTTTGCGCGTCCAAGACGCGCAGCACTCCGATCAGGCGGCTTTCTTGGCAGCCACGGTCTTCTCGATGATGCCCATCTCGCTCTTGTCGATGATGCCCATGATGTCGGCCTCCTTCATGATCAGAAGGTCCTCGCCGTCAATTTTGACCTCGGTGCCGGACCATTTGCCGAACAGGATGAGGTCGCCGGCCTTGACATCGAGCGCGATCAGCGCGCCGCTTTCGTCACGCGCGCCTGGCCCGACGGCGATCACTTCGCCTTCCTGTGGCTTTTCCTTGGCATTATCGGGGATAATGATGCCGCCCTTGGACTTGGTGTCGCTTTCGGCGCGCCGAATGACGACGCGATCGTGGAGTGGCCGGAATTTCATGGAAACTTCTTTCTGGGGCCAGCTTAGGCGGCCGCTCCCTTCTATAGGCGCGTTGGCACTCGATAGATAGGAGTGCCAAAAAATATTCATTGGCAGTCGTAAAATATTGAGCAGTATTATTTTACGTTCTCAGTTTCAGAAATTTGCTCGATCAAAAGTAGATCAGAAATTGATTTTTCCACCATGAGTCCCTATTTTAAATGGGAAAATCATTTTCATCATCCAAGCAAAAGGAGGTTTAATCGGTGGCGGAATTCAGTCAGAATATCATGGAGAAAGCTGAAGCGCGCTTCATGGAAAAGCAGAAAAAGACTGCGGAGCGAAACCAGGCAACGGCCGAATATATTTCCGAGGCCAAGGCCAGGGTCATTAAGACGGCAAGATTGCGGGCGTTGCGGCTGGCCAAGGAAGAGGCCGACCGCGCCGCGGAGGCACTCAATCCCGTCGCCCCCAAGAAAAAGCGGGCGTCACGGGCGGTCAAGAAAGCAGACGTTGCATCAACGGAGGTCAAGTCATGAGCCTGACATTTCCCAATCGAAGCCGCAGCTACGACGAGGCGGGCAAACGCATCCGCTTCGTCGGCCATGACGGCATGTTCCAGATTTCCTTCTCTGTCGCCACGGATGCCATCTCGAAGGCAGAGTCAGGGACACCAACTGCAGAAGCCACCTATCTCGCCGCCTTCGATACAGCTTCCAGCTCCATCCACGACGTTGCCAGGAATGCCTATGACCGGACCCGCAAAAGCATATATGTGCTGACGGCGGCCGATTTTCGTTGAATCCCGAACGTCGTCGCGTTCAGGGCCAACGCGCCAGATCCGATCCAGGCGCACGAATGTGCCGAGTGAACCTAGCGGCAGGATCAGGGCTTGCTGTCGGCCTTTGCCCGTCGCTTGACGTCTCGGCTGTTCAGCCGATCGACCATCGCGTCTGCATCGCGCGTGTTCATGCCAACCAAGACCTGGTGCTTAAGCTCGACGGGCTGGCCGGTGAATACATCGAAGACGGTCCAGCTGTGCGGATGCTCGATGCGCAGTGCGTAGCGGTTTGCCATTCCGGCATCCTTTTTCGTTTCCGCCCCCGATCGATGAATGCGATTGATCAGGCCTGCGTGATGTAGAACACTGCCGCCAGGACAAGGACCGTCCACACGACGACGAACAGCTTCAAGGCCAGGCCTCCGTGTGAAGACAGAACCTCCCGCATGCGGGGCACGCTGTTCTTAATGCTCTTCGACATTGTCGGTGCCACCGCAATGACGACTGGCGACTTGATCCCCAGCTTTCCGAAAACAGGCAGCAGCGATGGCTCGCGCACGAAAACAACCTCAAATGTCTGGAGAAACAAACACTCCATAACACCGTTTTTCAAATGTCTTGCATGCCAAATGAAAGGTGTGGGTTAGCCATTCGAGATCCCTTGATCTGGCGCAGAAACTTCAACGCGGCTACGCTGCAAGCACGAATCGCTGACGGCACAAAGGCCCGTTCAGCCGTGACGGGCGAGGGAGAAGACGATGACCGCGCCGGCCGCCGCGCTGCAGAAGGCCTTGTTCGAAGCGCTGAACGGTGATGGTTCCCTGTCAGCGGCATTGGGCGGCGCAAAACTGTTCGACCATGCCCCGGAAAATGTCCTATTTCCCTATGTCACCTACGGCCGGACCAGCGTCTACGACTGGACGACCGGCATGGAGAACGATGCCGAGCAGCTTTTCACGCTGCATTTCTGGTCGAAGTCCGAGGCCAGGAAAGAAATGCTCGATGCGATGGACCTTGTCAGCACCCGCCTCCAGGGTGCGGCGCTCGCGCTCGACGAGCATCGCCGCGTCAATCTCAGGCTCGAATTCACCGAGGCCCGTTACGACGAGGATCTTTCAGCCTATCACGGGCTGCTGCGCTTTCGCGCCGTGACGGAAGAAAACGCCTGACGCGCTTTCAATCTGGCTGCAACAGAGTCTAGACTGGTGCTTGGATGAATTTCCCGGGTTGGGGCGGCGAAAATCCTAAGCTCGGTTGTCTCGCGTTTCAGGGGGGTAAGATAGGCATGTGTTGCAGGCGTTCACTGTTCATTTCACGTTCAGCACCGATGCGTTAGGACGCTGATCATGAAAACGCTTCGCTCCCACTTCCGAACCGCGGCACTGGCGCTCTGCGCTGCCGGTCTGTTTGCGTCGCAGGCGACGGCGCTGCCGGTCGTCGTGCCCGAGCAGAACCGGCCGATCGTCCTGGCTGCCTCCGACTGCTACGCGATCGGTCAGCAGGTTGCCGAGCAGAATGGCGGCACGCTGGCCAAGGCGTCGCAGTCGACGCGCGGTGGCCAGCCGGTCTGCGTCATCGTCGTGCTGGTCCCGGGCAAGGACGGGCAGCGCCCGCGCCGCACCGAGATCGTCGTTCCGCTGAACTGATCCCTGCCGTTTCCCAGGCGCTGGAATCGGCCTATATCTGACCAATTCTTCAACAGGTGTTGATCCCAGCATGCGCGTACTGGTCGTCGAAGATGACAAGGATCTCAACCGCCAGATCTCGGACGCGCTGGTCGATGCCGGCTATGTCGTCGACCGGGCTTTCGACGGTGAGGAAGGGCATTTCCTCGGCGATACCGAACCCTATGACGCCGTGGTGCTCGACATTGGCTTGCCGCAGATGGACGGCATCAGCGTGGTCGAGCGCTGGCGGCGCGGCGGCCGCAAGATGCCGGTCCTGATTCTGACGGCGCGCGATCGCTGGAGCGACAAGGTGTCCGGCATCGACGCCGGCGCCGACGATTATGTCACCAAGCCGTTCCACATCGAAGAGGTGCTGGCCAGGGTCCGGGCGCTCATCCGGCGCGCGGCCGGTCATGCGTCGTCCGAGCTGACCTGCGGGCCGCTGCGGCTCGACACCAAGGCCTCCAAGGCCGATGTCGACGGCGTGCCGCTGAAGCTGACGTCGCACGAATTTCGCCTGCTTGCCTATCTGATGCACCATATGGGCGAGGTCGTGTCCCGGACCGAGCTGGTCGAGCATCTCTATGATCAGGATTTCGACCGCGATTCCAACACAATCGAGGTCTTTGTCGGGCGGCTTCGCAAGAAGATGGGCATCGACATGATAGAAACCGTTCGCGGCATGGGCTATCGAATGCGTGAGCCGGAGGCGTAAGGCGGAACCGCTCAAACAGACTTCAAGGACGCCGCTTTCACTGCGGTTCTGGCCGCGTTCGCTAGCGTTCCGGGTGATCGCCTTTTCCACGGTCTGGGCGATACTGACCCTGATTGTCATCTTCACACTGATCACGACCCTCTATCGCCAGGCGAGCGAGCGCGGTTTCGACAGCTTGTTGTCGGCGCATCTGTTCAATCTGATCGGCTCGGTCGGCGTGTCCGAAGGCGGTTCGCTCACCGGCGCTCCCGACCTTGGCGATCTCCGATTCTCGGAGCCGAATTCCGGCTGGTACTGGTCGGTGGAGCCTGCGTCGGAAGGCGTGCGCGGTGATCTGCACTCTTCCTCGATGACCAAGACGATCCCGTCGCCAAGCGTCGCCGAGGTTCCCTTCAATGCCAGCTTCCAGCGCAGCTATGCCACCGAAGGCATCGATGGCGAGGAACTGGAAGTATTCGAGAGCGAATTCGTTCTCGACGCGAAAAATCGCGCTGCGCGCTTCCGTGTCATGGGCAACAAGACCGAGCTCAAGCAGGAGATAGGTGCCTTTCAGCGCCGCCTGCTGACCTATCTTTCCCTGTTCGGCGTCGGCATGATCGCCATCAACGCCATTGCCATCCTGCTGGGCCTGCAGCCATTGCGCCGGGTCAGGGACGCTCTCGCCATGGTGCGCGAAGGAACCGCGCAAAGGCTCGACGGCCGCTTCCCGGCCGAGATCGAGCCGCTCGCCAACGAGACCAATGCGCTGATCGAAAACAACAAGCGTATCGTCGAGCGCTCGCGGACGCAGGTCGGCAACCTCGCCCATTCACTGAAGACGCCGCTGGCGGTGCTGATCAACGAGGGGCGGGCGCTCGGCGGCGCCAAGGGCCAGCTCATAGCCGAGCAGGCCGCCTCGATGCAGAAGCAGGTCGATCATTATCTGCAGCGCGCCCGCGTCGCGGCGCAGCGCGACAGCGTCGTCTACCGCACGCCGGTGGCACCGCTGGTCCAACGCATGGTGCGCGTGCTGCAAAAACTCAACCCGCAGACCGCTCTCTCGCTTTCGCTGCCGGCAGCCGAAATCGTCTTTGCCGGCGAACGCGAGGATCTGGAAGAATTGCTTGGCAACCTGCTCGACAACGCCATGAAATGGGCAAAGAGCGCGATCGCCGTGTCGGTGGCACCAATCTCCGGCAAGAAGAGTGGCGCCGGCAAGGAGGGTGCTGTCAATCTGTTCGAGATCAGCATCGAGGATGACGGCCCGGGCATTCCCGAAGACAAGGCACGCGAGGCGCTGAAGCGCGGACGGCGCCTCGACGAGACAAAGCCGGGGACCGGGCTTGGACTTGCCATTGTCGCCGACCTCGTCAATGAGTATGGAGGCGTTCTGGCTCTGGAACGGTCCGGCATGGGCGGTTTGAAGGCGGTGGTTCGATTGCGGAGCCTTCACTAGACTTAATGCTTTTGCGGGACCAATCGACATTGATCGACGGTGCATGATATGGCGGCAATGTGGACTGATCACGGAGCCGTCGGCCGCGGCCAAATTTCCGACAAACATCGACACTATGGCCACGCCGACTTCCCCGATGGCGCGGCTCCCAGCTCTAACTCGAGAAAACCGGTTGTTGGCATGAAGATTCGCGTCGCGCTCGTTTCCGCACTGCTGGCCGTTTCCGGCTGCACGACGCTGGGCAACAGCCCGGGGGCCACGGTGGCGCCGCAGCCGGCCGCCACGCCGCCAAGTGACGGCAAGATCGCGACGACGATCATTTCCTCCATGGGGGGCGGCCTCGTCAGCGGACCGATCGGTGCAGGCTTGAAAGATGCCGAGAAGCGCAAGGCGCTGGAGGCGGAATACAGGGCGCTGGAGTACACAGCCAGTGGCCAGAAGGTGACGTGGAAGAGCGATCGGTCGGCGCATTACGGTGAAGTCGTGGCCGCCCAGCCTTATCGTGTCGGCTCGCAGGACTGCCGGCAATATACCCATACGGTCTTTACCGGCGCCGCCGGCGCCACCGCGCGCGGAACCGCTTGCCGCAACGCCGATGGCAGCTGGACGCCGCTGACATAACGACCGGCCGGATAGCTCCGGTTGGCATCAATCAAGGACATGCGACGCACCTGCCGTCAAAGCGTCGCAGGACGCCTGTGTTGGCAGGGCAGGGCTCTGCCGCTATTGGAAGAAGCATGCTGTTCTGGGTCATAGCTGCCATTCTCACGCTGGGTGCAAGCCTGGCGGTTCTGCTGCCGCTGGCCGGCGGCCCGAAGGGTGGTTCGGCGAGCAGCGACCATGACCTTGAAGTCTATCGCGACCAGTTGTCCGAGCTTGACCGGGACGTGGCGCGTGGCCTGATCCAGCCGGCGGAGGTCGAAGAGGCGCGTGCCGAGATCGCCCGCCGCATCCTTCGCCTGGACAATGCCGCCGACAAGGCAGCGGCGCGGCAGCCGTCGACGGCGACCAGACTGGTTGCGACGGCCGCGGTCCTGGCGGTTCCACTGGTCAGTTGGGGCTTATACAGCCAGCTCGGCTCGCCCGATCTGCCGTCGCAGCCGCTCAGCGAGCGGCTGGCCAAGAATCCCGCCGACAGTTCGGTGGACGAGCTGGTGGCACGCGCCGAGGCCCACCTTGCCGCCAATCCGTCCGATGGCAGGGGTTGGGATGTTCTGGCGCCGGTCTATCTGCGCATGCAGCGGTTTTCCGACGCGGTGACGGCCTATCGCAACGCTATTCGCCTCGACGGCGACAGCGCCGCCCGCCAGGCCGGCTTCGGCGAGGCGATCGCCAATGCAGCCGGCGGCATTGTTTCGGCCGAGGCTCAGGCCGCTTTCGAGGCGGCGCTGAAGCTCGATCCGGCAAATCCGAAGGCCAGCTTTTATCTCGCGTTGGGCATGGCGCAGGAAGGCCGCACTGAGGAGGCGACAGCTGGCTGGCAGAAAATGCTAGCGGCCTTGCCGCAGGACTCAGCCTGGCGCAGCGCCGTCGAGCAGGCACTGGCCGAATCCGCCAAACGGAGCGTCGCTTCGGGAGAGCCTGCAAAAGGCCCGGACGCCGGGGATGTCGATGCTGCTTCGTCGATGTCGCTGCAGGACCGGGAAGCGATGATCAACACCATGGTTGCGGGACTTGATGAAAAACTTCGGCAAAACCCGCGCGACGCGGAAGGATGGATGCAGCTTATTCGTTCCTATGTCGTGCTGGGCAAGGCCGATCAGGCGCGCGACGCGCTCAATCGCGGTATCGCCGTTTTTGGCTCCGATAGTGAGGAAGCGAAGAAATTCACCGCCTTTGCCGTCTCGCTCGGCCTGACGGCGACGGAGTAAAACATGACGCGCAAGCAGAAAAGACTGTCGGTGATCGCCGGAGGGTTGGCCTTTCTCGGTGCCGCCACCGGCCTGACCTTCTACGCGCTCGGCCAGAAGGCCTCCTACTTCTACATGCCCGCCGATCTGACCACCGCCAGCCTGCAGCCAGGGCAGCGTATCAGGCTCGGCGGCCTCGTCGAAAAAGGCACGATCGAGCGCGATCAGGGGGCCACTGTCGCCTTTTCGGTGACCGATAACCAGAAGCAGGTCAAGGTCACCTATACCGGCATTCTCCCCGATCTTTTCCGCGAAGAGCAGGGCGTCATCACTGAAGGCACGTTTCGCCCCGACGGCGTCTTCGTCGCCGACAGCGTGCTGGCCAAGCATGACGAGAACTACATGCCCAAGGAGGTGGCCGACGGCCTCAAGGCCAAGGGCGTGTGGCAGGAGAGCAAGAGTGACTAAGCAGGTTCCGCAAAAGTGTCCCACGTTTTTGCGGCAAGAAACTGCGGCAAAACAAAAACCTGGCGGGCTTGGCCACAATGGTTGAAACCGGACATTTCGCGCTGGTCCTGGCGTTCGCGCTGTCCCTGGTGCAGACACTGGTGCCGCTGTTCGGCGCGCGCATGAACAACCCCAAGATGATGGCCGTCGGCGGTCCGGTCGCGGTGACCGGCTTTGCCTTGACCGCTCTGTCCTTCGCGGCGCTGGCGATAGCCTATGCGACGTCGGATTTTTCGGTGGCCAATGTCTGGGACAACTCGCATTCGCTGCAGCCGCTGATCTACAAGGTCACCGGCACTTGGGGCAATCACGAGGGCTCGATGCTGCTCTGGGTGCTGATCCTGACCTTCTTTGGGGCGCTCGTCGCTGCTTTCGGCAGCAATCTTCCCGCGACCCTTCGAGCCAATGTGCTGGCCGTGCAAGGGGCGATCGGCGCCACCTTTTTCCTGTTCATCCTGGCGACGTCCAACCCGTTCGCCAGGCTCAATCCGGCGCCGATCGAGGGCCGCGATCTCAACCCGATCCTGCAGGATCTCGGCCTCGCCATCCATCCGCCGCTGCTCTATCTCGGCTACGTCGGCTTCTCGATCTGCTTTTCCTTCTCGGTCGCCGCCCTCATCGAAGGCCGCATCGACGCGTCCTGGGCGCGCTGGGTGCGGCCATGGACGCTGGTCGCCTGGATGTTCCTGACCGGCGGCATCGCCATGGGTTCCTACTGGGCCTATTACGAACTTGGCTGGGGCGGTTTCTGGTTCTGGGATCCGGTTGAGAACGCTTCCTTCATGCCTTGGCTGGCGGGCACGGCACTGCTCCATTCTGCGATCGTCATGGAAAAGCGCTCGGCCCTGAAGATATGGACACTGTTGCTGGCGATCCTGACCTTCTCGCTGTCGCTGCTCGGCACCTTCCTGGTGCGCTCAGGCGTGCTCACTTCCGTCCACGCCTTCGCCACCGATCCGACGCGCGGCGTGTTCATTCTCTGCATCCTGACGCTGTTCATCGGCGGATCGCTGGCGCTGTTTGCCTTCCGCGCCTCCAGCTTGACGGCCGGTGGCCTGTTCCATCCGATCTCGCGCGAAGGGGCGCTGGTCCTCAACAATCTGTTCCTGACCACGGCCACCGCCACCGTGTTGATCGGCACGCTTTATCCGCTGGCGGTCGAGGCCGTCTCAGCCGACAAGATTTCGGTTGGCGCGCCGTTCTTCAACCTGACATTCGGCCCGCTGATGGTGCCGCTACTGGTCGTGGTCCCGTTCGGGCCGTTGCTGGCCTGGAAGCGCGGCGACATTTTCGCGGTCGCCCAGCGCCTGATGGCGGCCTTCGCCGCAGCGCTTCTGGCCGTGCTGGTGACGGCCTTGTTCATCGACGGCGCGTCGGTGTTCGCGGCACTTGGCGTCGGCCTGGCCTTCTGGCTGATCTGCGGAGCGCTCACCGATATAGCCGTCAAATCCGGCTTTGGCAGTGTCGCGCCCGGCATCATGTTCAGGCGCTTCGCCGGCCTGCCACGTTCGGTCTTCGGCACTGCGCTCGCCCATCTCGGCCTCGGGCTGACGACGCTGGGCATCGTCGGCACGCTTTGCTTCGGCACCGAGAAGATATTGTCGATGCATACTGGCGAGACCGTGCAACTGTCTGGCCACACGCTGCGTTTCGAAGGGCTCTATCCGGCTCAGGGGCCCAATTACAGCGAGGATCGCGGCCGCTTCTCTCTGCTCGGCGCCGATGGAAGCACTACCGCCGTGATCACCTCGTCCAAGCGCTCCTATCCGGTCCGACAGATGACGACGACCGAGTCCGGTATCAGGACTATCGGTTTCAGCCAGCTCTATCTCTCGCTTGGCGACGAGGGGACCGACGGCTCCGTCGTGGTGCGGCTGTGGTGGAAGCCGCTGGTGACGCTGATCTGGGGGGGCAGCCTGGTCATGATGGCAGGTGCCGCGGTGTCGCTCATGGACCGGCGCCTGCGCGTCGGGGCACCGTCGCGCCGTCGCAAGTCAGCGGGCGCCGTGCCTTCCGCGAGCCTGTTATGACGGCGAGATTTTCACTGGCCTCCCTAGTCTTGCTGCTGACACTGTTGTTTGCAGGCGCCGCACTTGCGGTGAAGCCCGACGAGGTTCTGGCCGACCCGGCGCTCGAGGCGCGGGCGCGGACGCTTTCGGAGGAGCTGCGCTGCATGGTTTGCCAGAACCAGTCGATCGACGAATCGGATGCCGACCTTGCCCGCGACCTGCGCATGCTGGTGCGCCAGCGCCTCGTCGCCGGCGACACCGACCAGCAGGTGATCGACTACATCGTCTCCCGCTACGGCGAGTTCGTGCTCTTGAAGCCGCGCTTCAGCCTGCGCAATGCGCTGTTGTGGGGCACGCCGGTATTTCTGCTCCTTGTCGGCGGCGCCGTCATCGTGCTCGGCGCCCGCTCACGCCGCTCGGCGCCTGCGGCCATGCTCACCGCCGAGGAGAAAGCAGCGTTGGACAAGATGCTGGGTAACTAACTCGGCCATTCCTCCGGCGGCCAGTCCCGCGACGTGTGAATGACGTGTAAGATAACGACGCTCTCACGCCCGGCGATCGGCCGCAGCTCATAGGCAATGACGTAGGGCAGGCGGCTGATCGGCTTCTCATAGGTGCCTGTACCCGGCCAGGCCGGCCCGTCGCCATGTCGCCGAGATCGCGGCCCGCGTCACGAATGCGATCCGCAAGGCGTCTGGCGGCGGCTGGATTGTCCCGTGCGATGAAGGCGATTTGCTGTTTGATGTCGTCCAGCGCTTCTCGCGACCAGGTGACGAACCGCTTCACGCCTTGTCCGCGCGCTTGGCTTCCACTGCTTCGATGACGGCGTCGATTTCCTCCATGGCTTCGTCGTGGGGCACGACGCGGCCAGCTGCCGCGTCGCCCATGCCGCGTTTGATGCCTTCGATGATCTCAAGCTCGCGATCGACATAGGCCGATATCGCCTCGGCCGCGAGGAAGGATTTGCTGCGCTGAGTGTCGGCGGCGATCCTCTCCAGCTTCAGCTTGGTTTCGGACGAAACCCGAATCGTCATGGTGGCGCTTGCGGTCATAGTGAAAGCCTTGTGCTGAACTGTGTACAACATAAGGCAACGGGCGGGCGCAACCAAGGGTTTGTGCCGGTACATTACAAAAGTTTCATGCACCGGAAATGGCGCCGTAATGTGCGCGCCTCTATTTCTCTTGCCCGAGGATGCCGACCGAAGCGCATCCCTTGAAAGAGGATACGAGACCCATGAATATTGCCCCCAATTCATATCCCCGCACCCGCAAACGCCTGATGGCTGCCGCCGCTTCTGTGGCCGTTGCCGGCGCGATCGGCTTCGGCGCGGTTGCCACCGGGACAGCCCCGGTCCTGGCCGAGGCGGTCCGTGTCGAGGCACCGCAGGTCCCGAGCTTTGCCGACGTGGTCGAGCGCGTTTCGCCGGCGGTCGTCAGTGTCCGAGTCAAAGCCAAGATAGAATCGACCGCCGCCGACGGCTCCGACCTGCCCGACGCCTTCGGCAATCTTCCCGACGATCCGCAATTGCGCCGCTTCTTCAGGGAGTTCCGTGGCTTTGGCGATCAGGATGGCCGAGATGGAATGCGGCGTTTCGGACGCCGTGACCGCCAGCCGCGGCCGGTCGCCCAAGGATCCGGTTTCTTCATCTCCGAGGATGGCTACCTCGTCACCAACAACCATGTCGTCGGAGACGGCTCGTCCTTCACGGTGGTGATGCATGACGGCAAGGAACTCGACGCTAAGCTGGTCGGCACAGATCTGCGCACCGACCTCGCGGTGCTCAAGGTCGAAGGCGACGGCAAGTTCACCTATGTCGACTTCGCCGATGATTCCAAGGTTCGCGTCGGCGACTGGGTCGTGGCCGTCGGCAATCCGTTCGGCCTCGGCGGCACGGTCACCGCCGGCATCGTCTCGGCCCGTGGCCGAGATATCGGTACCGGCCCCTATGACGACTTCATCCAGATCGACGCCTCGGTGAACCGCGGCAATTCGGGTGGCCCGACCTTCAACCTCAACGGTCAAGTCGTCGGCATTAACACCGCGATCTTCTCGCCGTCCGGCGGCAGCGTGGGCATTGCCTTCGACATTCCCGCCTCGACCGCCAAACAGGTCGTGCAGGATCTGATGAAGGACGGCACCGTCCAGCGCGGCTGGCTTGGCGTCGAGATCCAGCCGGTCACCTCCGAAATCGCCGAATCGCTCGGGCTGAAGTCCGATAAGGGTGCGCTCGTTTCCAGCGCCCAGGACGATGGTCCCGGCAAGAAGGCCGGCATATCAGCTGGTGACGTCATCACTCAGGTGGACGGCAAGGATGTCGCGTCGCCGAAGGAACTCGCCCGTCTGATCGGCGCCTACCCGCCCGGCAAGCCGGTCGACGTCACGCTGTGGCGTGACGGCAAGAGTGAGACGGTCAAGGTCGATCTCGGCACGCTGCCTTCGAGTGACAAGCAGGCTTCGGCCGACCAGCAGCCTTCCGCTCCGCCAAAGGCCGACACGCTGGCCGATCTCGGCCTCACCGTCACCAGGTCCGACGATGGCAAAGGGCTTGTGGTGACCGACGTCGATCCCGATAGCGATGCCGCCGATCGCGGCATCCAGCCCGGCGACGTCATCACCTCGGTCAATTCGACGGAAGTCAATGGCACCGACGACGTCGCCAAGGCCATGGCCGATGCGGTGAAGTCGGGCCGTAAGGCGGTGCTGATGCAGATCACCCGCGACTACAGCAACCGCTTCGTCGCGCTGCCTGTCGCCAAGGGCTGACGTTCCAGACTTTCCGGTGCGGCGGTTTCAAACACCTGGGCCGCCGCATGGGAAAGCACGGGGCTTGAATACGTTAGTCAGTCATCGTGTTCCGCCCCAGCGGCAGCGGGCTCCCATCGCCCGCTGCCGCTCGAACAAAGCATGACGGCATGCTCAAACAACGAAGCATGTCGCCAAAGGTGTGAAGCGGTTTTGGGATGACGACATGCTCAAACAACAAAGCATGTCGCCCAAGCCGCCTCGGGCTTGATCCGAGGGTGCCGGCGGCTCGGGGTCAACGACATTCTAAAACAAAGACTTACTGCGTATCCTTGACTCACTTTGTTCGCGATACGCCCTGGTGAGGCCACGATACATATGCCGGCCACTCAATCTTCCAGCGAAATCGCGTATAACGGTCCCATGAAGATTCTCGTCATAGAAGACGATCGCGAAGCGGCCGATTATCTCCAGAAAGCCTTTACCGAGGCCGGCCACACCGCCCATGTCGCCGGCGACGGCGAAACCGGCTTCGCGCTCGCTGATTCCGGCGACTATGACGTGATGGTCGTCGACCGCATGCTGCCGCGCCGCGACGGCCTGTCGGTCATCGCCGGTCTGAGATCCAGAGGCAACACGACGCCGGTGCTGATCCTGTCGGCGCTTGGCGAAGTCGACGACCGGGTCACCGGCTTGCGCGCTGGCGGCGACGACTATCTGACCAAGCCCTATGCCTTTTCCGAGCTTCTGGCCCGGGTCGAGGTGCTGAACCGCCGCGCCAGCGCCAGGGAAGCCGAAACCGTCTACCGGGTCGGCGATCTCGAACTCGACAGGCTCTCGCATTCGGTGCGGCGCGCGGCGCGCGAGATTACGCTGCAGCCGCGCGAGTTCCGCCTGCTGGAATATCTGATGCGCCATGCCGGCCAGGTGGTGACGCGCACCATGCTGCTGGAAAATGTCTGGGACTATCATTTCGATCCGCAGACCAACGTCATCGACGTTCACGTCTCGCGGCTGCGCGGCAAGATCGAGAAGGGCTTCGACAAGCCGATCCTGCACACGGTTCGTGGCGCCGGCTATATGCTCAAGAGCGGGTAGCATGGCTCTTTCCATGCCGGCCATCATGAAGACGACGGCAGCGCGGCTTTCGGCGCTTTATCTCCTGCTGTTCGCCATCTGTGCGGTGTTGCTCGTCTTCTACATGACCTCGCTCTCGGCACGCATGCTGACCGGCCAGACGCAGGAGACCATCAACGACGAAGTGCTCGGCCTCGCCCGGGCCTACCAGCGCGGCGGCTTGCCGCTGCTGGTCCGCGTGGTCGAACAGCGCTCCCGCCAGCCCGGCGCCAATCTCTATTTGATCGCCGACACCAACGGCCAGATCCTAACCGGAAACGTGCAGAGTCTGGAGCCCGGCGTTCTCGAGGCAGAGGGCTGGACGACGGAGCCGTTTTCCTACCGGCGCTTCGGCGAGGGCGAGCTCGAGCGGCAGCGCAACCCGGTCGCCGACCCGAACGAACCCAGCCAGAGCGAAGTCCAGGTCGAAGGCGAGAAGGGCCACAACGCCATCGCGCTGGTGCTGCGCCTGCCAAACCAGATGATCATGCTCGTCGGCCGCGACCTTGGCGAGCCGGAGCGATTCCGGGCCGTCATCCGCCGCGCTTTGATGCTGGCGCTCGGCATGATGGCGCTCGGCGGCCTCCTGATCTGGTTCTTCGTCGGCCGCGCGGCGCTGAAGCGCATCGACAGCGTATCGGAGGCCAGCCGCCGCATCATGGGCGGTGATCTCTCCGGTCGGCTGCCGGTCACCGGGGCCGGCGACGAGTTCGACCGGCTCTCCGAAAATCTCAATTCCATGCTGGCCAGGATCGCGACGCTGAACGAAGGGCTGAAGCAGGTCTCAGACAACATCGCCCACGATCTGAAGACACCGCTGACCAGGCTGCGCAACCGCGCCGAGGCGACGCTTTCCCGCAAGCACAACCCCACCGACTACCGGCAGGCGCTGGAAGCGACCATCGCCGAGTCCGATCAGCTGATAAAGACCTTCAACGCCATCCTGATGATCTCCAGGCTGGAGGCGGGCTATTCCTCAGAAAGCACCAGCCGGGTCGATCTGGCTGCGTCCGTGCGCGATGTCGTCGAGCTCTACGAGCCGGTGGCGGAGGAGGCGGGTGTGACACTCGAGACCTCGGTGCGGGACGCCTTCGCCGTCGAAGGCAATCGCGAGCTGATCGGCCAGGCGCTATCGAACATCGTCGACAACGCGATCAAATATTCAACCGACTCGGCAGCCAAGCCGACCGTTCGCGTGGCGCTCGATCGCGTCGGGAGCGAAATCAGGCTTTCCGTCACAGACAACGGCCAGGGCATTCCCAACGATGCCGATCGCGCCAGGGCGACCGAGCGTTTCGTGAGGCTGGAGAAAAGCCGCTCGCAGCCGGGTTCCGGCCTGGGCCTCAGCCTCGCCAAGGCAATCATGACATTCCACAACGGACGGCTTGATCTTCTGCCCGCCGATCCCGGATTGTCCGTTGTCATGAGTTTTCCCGAACGGGAGGATCGCTGATGGCGGTGAGGGCGGCTGCGGAACAGACCCGCTGGCTTCTGAAGCCGGCGGCAATGCTCGTCCCCCTGGATCGGAACCGCGCCAGGCGGGAATTGTCGGAAACCGCTTCCGCTGCCCGGGAAGACGGGCTTCCCCGGCTCGCGAAATTTCTCGCCGGCAAGGGCACCGTCCGGGATTTCCTCGCCGCAGTGTTCGACCTGTCGCCGTTTCTCCGCGACACAGTACGCCGCCGCCCGCAGATCCTGGACGCGCTTTTCGGTGAGACGGTCGAGGCCCGGCTGGCGTCGATCGGCGCCGCGATCGACAAGGCCGCGCGGGCGGAAGCCATCTCTGAAAACAGCCTGATGATGGAGCTGCGGCAATGGAAAGCGGAAGCGCATGTTCTGATCGCGCTGGCCGACCTTGCAGGCGAGGCTGAAACTGCAATCACGGTACGGCGGCTGAGCGATCTTGCCGACGCCTGCACCCGCGCTGCTGTCGACTTCCTGCTTCGCGACGCGCACGGACAAGGCAAGCTCAAACTGCCGGACCTCGAGGATCCGGCGCGCCGGTCGGGCTGGATCCTGCTCGGCATGGGCAAGCTTGGCGCGCATGAGTTGAACTTCTCCTCCGACATCGACCTCGTCGTTTTCTTCGACCCGCAAGCGCCTGCCGTCGTCGATCCGCTCGATGCGACGGAGCTGTTTTCGCGCCTGACGCGCCGGCTGGTCCGCATTCTCCAGGATCGCACCGAACACGGCTATGTTTTCCGCACCGACCTCAGGCTTCGTCCCGATCCCGGTTCGACACCGCTGGCGATCCCGGTCGAGGCGGCACTACGCTACTACGAGGCGCGCGGCCAGAACTGGGAGCGCGCCGCCATGATCAAGGCGCGTCCGGTGGCCGGTGATCTCGCCGCCGGTGCTGCGTTCCTGAAGGACCTCCAGCCCTACATCTGGCGCAAATACATGGACTATGCGGCGATCGCCGACGTCCATTCGATCAAGCGCCAGATCCACGCCCACAAGGGCCTTGGTGAGATCGCGGTGAAGGGCCACAACGTCAAGCTCGGCCGCGGCGGCATCCGCGAAATCGAGTTCTTCGTCCAGACTCAGCAGCTCATCGCCGGCGGTCGCTTCCCCGAGCTGCGCGGCCGCGAGACCGTGCCGATGCTTGGCCAGCTTGCGGCACGCGGCTGGATCACGGCCGATGCTCGCGACGCGCTCGCCCGGCAATACTGGTTCCTGCGCCGCGTCGAGCATGCCGTCCAGATGGTCGCCGACGAGCAGATCCATATACTGCCGGACGATGACGAAGGGCTCGAACGCATTGCCCGCATGCTCGGTTTTGCCGATGCGGCGGTCTTTGCCGAGGCCTTCCGCGCCGCACTCCATCAGGTCGAACGTCACTACGCAGCGCTTTTCGAAACCGCGCCCGAGCTTTCGGCCGGCATCGGCAATCTGGTTTTTACCGGCGACGTCGATGATCCCGATACGTTGCAGACCCTGCAGAGATTGGGATTCCAGCGGGCGAGCGACATCTGCCGCGTCATCCGCGGCTGGCATTTCGGCCGCTATCGCGTCACCCAGTCGGCCGAGGCGCGCGAGCGGTTGACCGAACTGACGCCGGCGCTGCTGCAATCCTTCGGTCAGACGCGCCGGGCGGACGAGGCGTTGATACGCTTCGACGAATTCCTTGCCGGCCTGCCCGCCGGCATCCAGCTCTTCTCGCTGCTCCAGTCCAATCCGGCTCTGTTGAAGCTGTTGGCGACGATCATGGGCGCCGCTCCACGGCTGGCCGCTATCATCACGCGCCGGCCGCACGTGTTCGATGGCCTGTTGGATCCGGCCCTTCTGACCGAGCTGCCGGACCGCGCCTATCTGTCCGGCCGTCTCGCCGCCTTCCTCGAGGGCGACAGGGCCTATGAGGACGTGCTCGACCGCTTGCGCATCTTTGCGTCCGAGCAAAAATTCCTGATCGGTGTCAGGCTGCTTGCCGGCTCGATTGATCCGGCCCGCGCCGGCCGTGCCTTTTCCGATCTGGCCGATCTCACCATCGACGCGGCGCTGCGGGCGGTCATCGCTGAGTTCGCGCTGCGTCACGGTCGCATCGCCGGTGGCACCGTTGCGCTGCTCGGCATGGGCAAGCTCGGCAGCCGCGAATTGACGGCCGGCTCAGACGTCGACCTCATCCTGCTCTATGATCACGATGCGGATGCCGAAGAATCCGACGGCGACAAGCCGCTCGCCCCATCCCACTATTACTCCAGGATGACGCAGCGGCTGATATCAGCCGTGTCCGCGCCGACCGCCGAGGGCGTTCTCTACGAGCTCGACCTTCGCTTGCGGCCGTCCGGCAACAAGGGGCCGGTGGCGACCCATGTCGATGCCTTCAAGAAGTACCAGCGCAAGGACGCCTGGACATGGGAGCACATGGCGCTGTCCAGGGCCCGCGCGATCGGTGGCGATCAAGCGCTGTGCACCGAGGTCGAGGCCGAGGTGGCGGCGGTGCTTGCCCTGCCGCGCGACAGCGCCAAGGTGATGGCCGAGGCGGCCGAGATGCGCGCGATGATCGAGAAGGAGAAGCCGCCGCGCGATCTCTGGGACATCAAGCTGACCCCGGGCGGTCTCATCGATCTCGAATTCATCGCGCAGGTGGCGGTGATCACGGGAAAGATCGAAGCCGGCCGCCGGGTCACCGGGACGGCGGAAGTCCTGTCGAGGCTGGCGCCGGATTTCGCCGAGGCGCAGGTCAGGCAGCAGCTTTGCGATGCCTATGCGCTCTATCTGGCGCTGACCCAGATGACGCGGCTCTGCCTCACCGGCGTGTTCGAACGGGACGATGTTCCGCCGGGGCTTTTGGATCTGCTTCTGGCGGTCACCGACCTGCCGGATTTCGGTGTGCTGGAAGCGCACCTCAAGGAGACGTCGCAAAAGGTCAGGAAGGACTTCGACTATTTGCTTCGTGCGAAACGACCGTGACGGCGCAACGCCAATCGGCTGTTTCGAATGCATCGGGGGCGCTGTCCCTACGGCGTTTCCGAAAGTTCCGACCGCTTCACGACAACAGGGGGTCAGGCGGCGGCCCTGACCGGCTGCGTCGGCTTCCTGGTCGGAATGCGCACGGACACGATCGTGCCGGTGCCTTCGGTTGAGCGGATTTTCAAAGCGCCGCCCTGAAGCTCGGCCAACGAGCGTGAGATGGCAAGGCCAAGGCCGGAACCGGCATGGCTCTTGGAAAACTGGTTCTGCACCTGTTCGAACGGCCGCCCGAGCTTGCTCAGCGCCTCCTTCGGGATGCCGCAGCCATTGTCTTCGATCGTCAGGACCAGAGCGCTGGATGTGTTGCGGGCCCTTACCGCGATGCGGCCGCCCTGGCCGGTGAATTTCACCGCATTCGACAGCAGGTTGATGATGATCTGCTTGATCGCCCGGCGGTCGGCGAACAGTGTCAGCGAATCGGGGATGCGTGTTTCGACGGTGATCGACTTTTCCGCTGCCTGCAGCGAGATGACGCGCACCGTTTCGCGCATCAGCGGGCAGAGGTCGATTTCCTCCTGATCCATCGAGAACTGGCCGGCCTCGATCTTCGACATGTCGAGGATGTCGTTGATGACGCCCAGAAGATATTTGCCGCTGCCGTTGATGTCGGTAGCATATTCCTCATAGCGCGGCGAACCCAAGGGCCCGAACAGCGCCTGTTCCATCAGCTCCGAGAAGCCGATGATCGCGTTGAGCGGCGTGCGCAATTCATGCGACATGTTGGCCAGGAACTCGGATTTGGCCCGGTTCGCGGCCTCGGCGCGCTCGGTTTCCTTCATATATTTGTGATTGAGTTCGACCAGTTCGCGCGACCGCTCTTCCTCAGCCCGGCGGGCAAGGCTGAGATCGTGGATCGTCGCCATCAGCCGGCGTTCGCTGTCGACCAGCTTCTCCTGGTGCAGCTTGATCTGGGTGATGTCCGAGCCGACCGAAACGGTGCCGCCGTCCCTGGTCCGCAATTCGTTCACCTGCAGCCAGCGGCCATCGGCAAGCTGCCGCTCGAAAGTCACGCCGCCCTGCTGCCCGTTGGTGTTAGCAAGCCGGCGCTCCGAGGCGAAGGCAAGCATGAGATCTTCCAGAACGGCGCGCGAGGCGCCCGGCATCACGTCGCGGTCCGACAGGCCGTTGTCCTGCTGGTATTTGGAATTGCACATGATCAGGCGCTGGGCGGAATCCCAGAGCACGAAGGATTCGTTGATGTTTTCGATGGCCGTTCGCAGGCGAAGATCCGCGGCCTCGGAGCGCAGCGCCAGGTGCCGCTGCTCGGTGACGTCGACGGCGATGCCGATCAGCTGGATCTCCGGCGCTTCCGGGTCGATCACCTGCGCCCTTGCGCGCATCCACACCCATTGTCCGTCGGCATGGCGCATCCGGAACACCTGGTCGATGTGATCGATCTCGCGTGCGACGATCCTGTTGGCGAGCTGGAACAGGTCGCCGTCCTCGCGATGGATGATCTCGTCGACCTCGCCGAACGACAGCATCGTGTCGCAGGGCTCATAGCCCAGCATGTCGTACATCGAGCGCGACCAGTACATCTTGCCGCGCACCATGTCCCAGTCCCACAGGCCGCAGCGGCCGCGCACCAGCGCCTTGTCGATGCGCTGGTGCGCTTCGAGATAAATGCGGTCGGCGGCCTGGGCGCGCGCCGCCTGGCCGAAATAGGCGTAGAGGATGATGATCAGCACGCCGGCTGTCAGCACGAACAGCGTGACGTTGAGCGAAACGGTCTTGCGCCACGTGTCGAAGACCGCTTCCTGCGGAACGAGCGCTGCGGCAGCACCGTTCCTGCCGTTTGTCAGGCTCACTGCCGCATACCAGTCCTGGCCGCCGATTCTGACCTCCATCACCCCGGCGCGGTCGCCGAACATGAACAGCGGCTGACCGCCCTGCGCGATGGCGTCGAGCGACCGCCCTTCCCAGCCCGTCGATTGCGGTGTCACGGCAACGATCTTGAACGTGCTGTCGGTGACCGCAAGCACGTGGCTTCGGCCCATGGCGCCCTGCCGGCTGATGCCCTCCAACAGGTCCTGCGTCGCGCCAGGCGTTGGGGCCATGTTCGCATCGACGCTAATCGAACTGGCCAGTTGGCCCGCCGCGAGCGAGAGGATCGCCTTGGCGTCGCGTTCCACGTCGTCACGCTCGTTCATCAGCGACAAGAACCGCAGCGCCGCGATGACGAGCAGGAAAATGATGATGAGGGCCGGTATCGATCGGCGCAACAATGGCTCGGCTGCCAGGAGCCGTCGGTAGGCGGGTTCGGCGATGAGCCGCGCGTTGCCGGCGAGACCATCGCTTCTCGCCTCACGCCGCTCAAAAGCCGTCCCTCCGGGCGCGCGCCACGCGTCCGCCTTCGCCATAAATGGCTCTCCCCGATTTAAATCTGCTTGACGATCCGGTGACGCCGCACTTCCGAATCTTCAGCTAAAGAATCAAAGGTGATTCGCCTTGTCCAGAGGCGCGGCGAAAAAAGATTAAAAATCGACTAAAATAATGGTTTCCGCCCGATGATGGCGCTGCTTGCGATGAGCAGGGGAGGCTTGGGGCAAACTTACGCCAGCGTGCGCTCGACGATGTCGCGCAAATCGGCCGATAGGTTCTCGGCATTGGCAAGCGACAGCAGCGCTTCCCTTGCCTTGGCCTGCCGGGCAGGTTCGAGCGAGCGCCATGATCTGAGTGCCGTCGCCAGCCTGGCGGCCAGCTGCGGGTTGCGCTTTTCGACCTGCAGGACCGTTTCTACGAAAAACCGGTAGCCTTCGCCGTCGGCGCGATGGAAGCCGGTCTGGTTGGCGCTGGAAAACGTGCCGACGAGCGAGCGCACCCGGTTCGGATTGGCCATCGAGAAGGCCGGGTGGCCGGTCAGGGCGCGCACCGCATGAATGGTTTGAGGGCCGGGCACGCTGGCCTGGATCTGGAACCATTTGTCCATCACCAGCGGATCTGTCGCATATTTCGCTTCGAAGTCGGCCAGTGCCTTGACCGCCTCGGGCGAACCGCTGTGGCGGAGCGCAAGTACGGTCAATGCGGCGGCGCGGTCCGTCATGTTGGTCGCGGACTGGAAATGCCGGGCCGCAAGCGCCGCACCTCCCGGCAGCAGCGAGAGATAGTCGAGCAGGATGTTGCGCAGCGCCCGCCGCCCGGCGCTCGCCGCATCCGGACTGAAAACGTCCTTGTCGGCCAGTCGATCGTAGAGGTCGGAGAATACCTCGCGGTTGGCCTCGGCGATTGCAACCGTCAGCGCCTCGCGGGCTGAGAAGATGGCATCGGGGTCGATGTTCTTGCCGATGTCACGGGCGATATCGGCTTCGCTCGGAAGCGCCAGAGCCAGCGCTCGATAGGCCGGCTCAAGTGTCTCGTCGCCGGCTATTTTGCCGGCAAGCTCGGTCAACCGTGACGCGAAATCGGGCCGCTTGCCGCCAAGGACCTGGCGAAAGGCTGATATCAGGGCGTCGGTCAAGAGCGTGTTGAACGCCTGCCAGCGCGAGAAAGTATCGTCGTCGTGGCCGGCAAGAAAGAACTGATCGCCGGCCTTCTGCTCAACGGAAAGCGTCACCGGCGCCGAGAAGCCGCGGTTGAGCGACATCGCCGGGCGCTCGGCAACGCCCGAAAAGCGCACCATGTGCCGGCGCTTGCGGATGTGGATGACGCCGTCCTCGACGCTGGCGCCCTCGACGCCGCTATACGCTATCGCTTTGCCATCGGCGCCGACCAGGCTGAAGGCCAGCGGAATGTGCATCAGCCGCTTGCGGCTTTCGGACGGCGTCGGCGGCACCGACTGCTCGATCTCGAGCGTGAATTCCTGGGCCGCCGCATTGTGCGTCGAACTGATCGTCAGATTGGGCGTGCCCGCCTGATGGTACCAGAGCGAAAATTGCGACAGGTCGCGGCCGGACATATCCTCGAACACCTTGATGAAGTCCTCGATCGTCGCAGCCTCGCCGTCATGGCGCTCGAAATAGAGGTCCATGCCGGCCCGGAACGTCTCGGCGCCGAGAATGGTGCGGATCATGCGCACCACTTCCGAGCCCTTTTCGTAGACCGTCGCCGTGTAGAAATTGTTGATCTCGCGGTAGCGGCGCGGCCGCACCGGATGCGCCAGCGGTCCCTGGTCTTCGGGAAACTGATGCGCCCTGAGCGTACGCACTTCGGCAATGCGCTTCACCGCTCTCGAGCGCTGGTCGGCCGAGAATTCGTGATCGCGGAACACCGTCAGCCCTTCCTTCAGGCAAAGCTGGAACCAATCGCGGCAAGTGATTCTGTTGCCAGTCCAATTGTGGAAATACTCATGCGCGATGATCGCCTCGATATTGGCGAAATCGGCATCCGTCGCGGTCTCCTGGTCGGCCAGCACATATTTGTCGTTGAAGATGTTGAGGCCCTTGTTCTCCATCGCGCCCATGTTGAAGTCGGACACCGCGACGATGTTGAAAACGTCGAGGTCGTATTCGCGGCCGAACGCCTCCTCGTCCCATTTCATCGACCGTTTCAGGGCATCCATGGCGTAGCCGGCGAGCCTCTCCTTGCCCGGCTCGACATAGATGCCGAGTTCGACCTCGCGACCGGACAGCGTGACGAAGCTGTCTGCGACTTTGCCGAGAGCGCCCGCCACCAGTGCGAACAGATAGGACGGCTTGGGGAAGGGATCGTGCCAGACTGCATAGTGCCAGCCGTCGGCAAGTTCGCCGCTGCCAGCCGGATTGCCGTTGGAAAGAAGCAGTGGCGCCTCGTGGCGCCGCGCCTCGATGCGCACCGTATAGACGGACAGGATGTCGGGGCGATCGAGAAAATAGGTGATGCGGCGAAAGCCCTCGGCCTCGCATTGCGTGCAATAGACGTTGCTGGAGCGATAGAGGCCCATCAGGGCTTCGTTGTGTGCCGGCGCCAGCTCGGTCTCGATCAGGAGCTGGAAGCGGGGTGCTGCGGGCGGCGTGGCGATCGTCAGTTGATCGGGCGTGGCAAAAAAATCCGTCGGCCCGAGTGCACGGCCGTCGATTGTTATGCGGCTGAGCGTCAGGCCATCGCCGTCCAGCACCAGCGGCACTGACGCCGGTATGCCGTTGCGGCGTTCGACTGTCAGCACGGCGGTGACTCGCGTGGCTTCTGGCGAAAGGCGGAAAGTCAGGCTGGTTTCCGGAATGAGATAATCGTTGGGGCGATAGTCTTCGAGCTTGAAGACCTGGCCGGTGTCCGTGCGCATTCCGTGGGGTTCCTGTCGATTCCCGCAGCGGCAAGTGGGTCCGCTGGTCCAAGAAATTTGAAGCCCGCGCTCTTTACACGAAACCGTCACTCGACAAAACTGGCGCAGCGCCTATTTCAGGCACTCGTTCTCCAATCACCATCGCGAGGTATCCATGACCGTGGTCACACCGAAATTCGGCATGGGCGCCTCTGTGCTGCGTCGCGAGGACCTCGCCTTCCTCAAGGGTCTCGGTCGCTATACGGACGACATCCAACCGGCCGGCCTCCTGCACGGCTACGTCCTGCGCTCGCCGGTGGCCAAGGCAAGCTTCACCGTCGGTTCGACCGAGGCGGCCAAGGCGGCACCTGGCGTCCATCTGGTGCTGACCGGTGCGGATATTGCTCATCTCGGCAAGCTGAAATCCGGCGTCATGCAGAGGCAGCCGGACGGCACCAAGGCGCCGACCCGCGACATTCCTGTCCTTTGCCGCGACCGGGTCAATTATGTCGGCGACGCCGTCGCATTCGTCGTCGCCGACAGCCGCGCGCTGGCGCAGGACGCGGCCGAACTGATCGAGGTCGATTACGATGGCGAGGATGCCGCGTCCGGCACCGCCACGGCGCTTGACGAAGGCACGCCGCTGGTCTGGCCGGAACTCGGCTCCAACCGCGCCTTCAGCTATCACATCGGCGACAAGGCGAAGACCGCGGCGGCATTCGCCGGGGCCGCGCATGTCACCCGCATCGAATTCATCAACAACCGGCTGGTCTGCAACTACATGGAGCCGCGCTCGGCGATCGGCGAGTGGAACACGCAAGAGAACCGCTTTGTGCTGACCACGGGCTCGCAGGGCGTGCATTCGATGCAGTACATCCTGGCCGATGTGTTCAAGATCAAGAAGAACCAGCTGCGTGTCGTCACGCCGGATGTCGGCGGCGGCTTCGGACCGAAAAGCTTCGTCTATCGCGAGCATCCGCTGGTGCTCGAGGCTGCCAAGCGTCTTGGCCGGCCGGTGAAATGGGCCGGCGACCGCACCGAGCATTTCCTCACCGATGCGCAAGGCCGCGACAATGTCGTGACCGCCGAGATGGCAATGGACAAGGACGGCCGCTTCCTCGGCATGAAAGTCGATCTTCTCGCCAATATCGGCGCCTATATCTCGCAATACGGCCCGTTCATCCCCTATGTCGGCGTCACAATGTCGACCGGCGTCTACGACATCCAGGCGCTCGATGTATCAGTGACCGGCCTCTACACCAACACCTGCCCGGTCGATGCCTATCGGGGCGCCGGCCGCCCGGAAGCGGCATTCCTGCTGGAAAAGCTCGTCGACGCCTGCGCCCATGATCTCAGCCTTCCCGTCGAAGAGATCCGCCGGCGCAATTTCGTCAAGCCTGAGCAGTTTCCCTATCGCACCCAGACCGGCCGTCTCTACGACACCGGCGAATTCGAAAGACATATGAACCGCGCCATCGAGGAGGCGGAATGGCAGGCGTTCCCGGAGCGGCTGGCGCAGTCGACGGCTGAAGGAAAGATCCGCGGCATCGGCATGGCGACCTATATCGAGGCCTGTGCCTTTCCGGGTTCTGAACCGGCCTTTGTCGAACTGAACGGCGACGGCACGGTGACGCTGAAGATCGGCACCCAGACCAACGGGCAGGGACATGCGACCGCTTATGCGCAGTTCCTCTCGGAAAAACTTCATCTCGATATCGACAAGATCCAGGTCCGCCAGGGCGACACCGACGAGCTGAAGGCCGGCGGCGGCACCGGCGGCTCGCGTTCGATCCCGCTCGGCGGTGTATCAGCTTCTCGCGCGGGCGAGGATCTGGCCAACAAGATCAAGCGTATCGCCGCGGATGAACTGGAAGCCTCGGCCGGCGACATCGAATTGTCGAACGGCGTCGCCCGCATCGTCGGCACCGACCGCGCCATTGATTTTTCGAGTATCGCCAAAGCCGCCAAGAACCCGGACGATCTCAAGGGCTTTGGCGAGTTCGTTCAGGACGAATGCACCTATCCGAACGGCACCCACATCTGCGAGGTCGAGATCGATCCCGACACCGGCAAGACGGAGATTGTCCGCTATACGATCGTCGACGATTTCGGCGTCACCGTGAACCCGATATTACTGGCGGGCCAAGTGCATGGCGGCGTCGTCCAGGGCATCGGCCAGGCGCTGACCGAGAACACGGTCTATGACGAGGACGGACAGCTGTTGACGGCGAGCTTCATGGATTACGCCATGCCGCGCGCCGACGATTTCCCGTTCTTCCATTTCGAGACCCGCAACGTGCCCTCGACCACCAATGCACTCGGCATCAAGGGGGCAGGCGAGGCAGGCACGATCGGAGCGACGCCGGCCGCCCTCAACGCGGTGACGGATGCACTCTATCGCGCCTACGGCATCAAGCACATCGACATGCCGGCGACCCCGGCGCGCATCTGGGCAGCGATCCAGGAAGCAACTGCTAAGTGAGCCCTGCGGATCATTCCGGCGGGCACAACACGCTCACCGGGATCATGCTCAAGATCGTGTCGGTGGCGGTCTTTGTCGGCATGTCGTCTTGCATCAAGGCGGCGGGCACGGTGCCGGCAGGCCAGATCGTGTTCTTCCGCTCCTTCTTTGCCATCTTTCCGATCATCGTCTTCCTGGCCTTCCAGAAAAAGCTTGGCACTGCGTTTTCGACCAAGCGCCCGCTCAACCACATTGCGCGCGGCGTTGTCGGCGTCTGTGCCATGGGCCTCGGTTTCTTCGCGCTGACACGGCTGCCTCTGCCCGAGGCGATCACGCTGAACTACGCGCAGCCGCTGCTGGTGGTGGTGTTCAGTTCGATCTTCCTCGGCGAAGCGATCCGCGTCTATCGCTGGAGCGCGGTTGCGGTCGGATTGGTCGGCGTGCTGGTTATCTCATGGCCGGAACTGACCCTGCTAAGCTCGGGCGAGGCACTCGGCGATCAGGAGGTGCTCGGCGTCATCGCCGCTCTGGTCGCGGCCGCCATCTCGGCCGTCGCCATGCTGCTGGTGCGCAATCTCGTCCAGAGCGAGCCGACGGCAACCATCGTGCTGTGGTTTTCGGTGACGGCGAGCATACTGGCGTTGCTTTCGCTGCCGTTCGGCTGGCAGGCGCTGACACCGGTCCAGGCGGCTCTTCTGGTTGTGTCAGGCTTTTGCGGCGGGGTCGCTCAGATTCTGATGACGGCAGCCTATCGCCACGCCGAGGCCTCGGTCGTGGCGCCCTTCGAGTACACGTCTATGATACTCGGCATAGCCGTCGGCTATCTCGCTTTCGGCGACGTCCCGACGGTTCATATGCTCATCGGCGGCCTGATCGTCGTTGCCGCGGGCATCTTCATCATCTGGCGCGAGCGCCAGCTTGGCCTCGAACGTGCCCGCACCCGCCAGGCGACCCCGCCGCAAGGATGATCAGGGGGGCTCGGCACGCTCTTTCGCCAATCGCACCAGCACTGTCCGCGTTTGCTCATCGGCGGGGAAAAAAGATTCGATCGCCAGTTCCGACAGCGTCACGTCGAGCGGTGTGCCGAACACGGTGATGGTGCTGATGAACGACAGTACAGTATCGCCGTGGGCAAGCCGCAGCGGGTGCACGATCGCGTTGGGCTCGACCGGCACCGGCCGTGCGCCGTTCTGGCCAGACGGATAGGTCCGAAGCTCGCGTTCCAGTTCGACCAGAACCGGGTCGCCTGAGGCGTCGTTTTGGTGTTTCAGCCGGTCGAGAAGATGCGCGCGCCATTCGGCGAGGTTAACGATACGCGGCGCGACGCCACCCGGGTGCAGGCTGAGGCGTAGCACGTTGATCGGGGGCTTCAGCAAGGACGCCTCGGCGACGTTGGCAAGGAACGGGCCGATGGCGGCGTTCGCCGACACCAGGTTCCAGTGCCGGTCGACAGCGAGCGTCGGGAAGGGTTCGTGCCCCTTGAGCACCATCTCGACGGCCGCCATCGCCGGCGCCAGCGTCCTGTCGGTTAGCGAACGCTCGCTGAAACTAGGGGCAAAGCCCGCCGCGAGCAGGAGCTGGTTGCGCTGCCTGAGCGGGATCGAGAGCTGCTCGGCCAGATGCAGCACCATATCGCGCGAGGGCGCTGCACGGCCGCTTTCCACGAAGCTCAGATGCCGCTGTGAGATTTCGGCTTCCATGGCGAGATCGAGTTGGCTCATGCGCCGGCGCGTGCGCCATTCGCGAATGAGGCTGCCGGCGGAAGTCTGGGTTGCTGTCATGAGCGCATGACTAGGCCGGCAGCGGATGCATTTCAATTACCCGGGAGGTCATCGTGCGGCGCTTCCTTCTCCCACTTGTGGAGAAGGGAAGGTGCGCCTAGTCGTCAACCCAGCGTCCGCAGCTTCGCCTTCACCTCGAGAAAATCCCGCCACGCCAGCTTCTTGTGCGCGGGAGTTCTCAAGAGATAGGCAGGGTGGAGGGTCGGCATGGCGGGAATGGCAACGCCGGAGGAGGTCGTGTGGATGCGCCAATTGCCGCGCAGCCGCAGAATCCCCTCGGTGGTGTTGAGAAGCGTCTTTGCCGAAGGGCCGCCCAAATTGACCAGCACCTTCGGATTAACCAGCTCGATCTGCCGTTCGATGAACGGCCGGCAGATCTCCGTCTCGTGCGGTGTCGGCGTGCGATTGCCCGGCGGCCGCCAGGGGATGACATTGGCGATGTAGGCCGACGTCCGGTCGAGGCCGATCGCGGCAAGCATCCGGTCGAGCAGCCGGCCCGAGCGGCCGACGAACGGCAATCCCTCGATGTCCTCGTCGCGGCCGGGTGCCTCGCCGACCAGCATTACCGCGGCATTCGGATTGCCGTCGGCGAACACCAGGTTCTTGGCGGTGAATTTGAGGTTGCAACCGTCGAATGCCGCCATGTGCTGGCGAAGCTCGTCCAGGGTTGCCGCCGTCGTCGCCAATTGGCGCGCCAGGGTCGCTTGCGCTTCGTCGGGCACCGTCGCCGTGCCGGACGGCGCGCGCACCGCCGGTGCCGCAGCTTGCCTTTCGCCCATTTCAGCGCGTGAGACGCTGGTCGAGCGAGGCGGCGCGGCGTTTTCACCAGTTGGCGACGCAACCGTCGCTGGCGCCCGCTCAGGTGGCTTTGACGCCTCGGCAAACCTGTTCACCGGCTCATCTTCAAGCGCTTCATCGACGCCCGCGCTGGCGTAGAAGGCCAGAAGGTCGGCGATGTCAGGTCGGTTGTCTCGGGGAACGGCAGTCATGCCTTCACATTCGGCCGCGCGGCAGGAATTTGCAAGTTCAGCTCGACGGTATACGCGGATCCTGAACCAGATAGAACGTCCAGCGCGGTGTGTAGTCGGTGATCAGATAATCGAATTTTGCTGTCTTCAGCGGGTCGATCTTGCCGCTCTTGAACAGCAGCCGGTCATAGGGTTCGAAGTCGCGGTCGAAATCGGCAAAGCTGCTCGACCAGATGTTGTCAGGCGTCTTGTTGCGCTGGTCGAATGACAGGCCGTCGCCGAACACGCTCGGCCGGTGGAGCACCTCCTGGAGCTCGAACTGGAACTCGACCCAAGCCTGGCCGCTGTTGTTGAGCACGTCGATGCGCATATACATGAGGCCGTTGGCAAATTGGCCCGCGGTGCCGAACGGCTGGATCGGCTTTGTCGTGCGGATGGTCAGCGTCACCGGTGTTGCCGAATTCAGCTCTTCGGTGATGACAAGCGGGTCCTCCTTTGTCCCGACGCCCGAGGCGCTGGTGATGCGGAAGCCGCCGAGCTCATCGGAAAAGGAGTAGGCTCCGGCCGCCCAGACCTTTTGCGGCTCGGCATGGGCGCCAATGGGCATCAGCGGCAAAAGGGCCAAAACGAGCGCCCGGCAAATCCGTCCGGGCGAGGAAAAAAAGCGCGTCCATGAAAAGCCAGTTGGCCCGTATATGCGCATGGTGCGAAGTATGGACGATAAGCAAGCCGTCGAACAATTAAAAACGTGAGGGCGACGGCTCTCCTTGGAATGGGCTCGGCCCGGATCGATGTTCCGGTGGACCCCAAATCGCGATTTTGTAGTACGATGCGCGACTTTTTGACGAAATCAGCATTGTCACGTCAGCGCCGGTTTCGCGTCGCGAATTGATGCGCTATGCAGCGGATAAGCCAGCAAGATGCGCAAATGCGGCAGCCAGTGAGGGGTTGATGAGCGAGATCGAACGCGAAAGCATGGAATTCGACGTGGTCATCGTCGGCGCCGGTCCGGCCGGCCTCGCCGCCGCGATCCGTCTCAAGCAGGTCAATCCCGAGCTTTCCGTCGTCGTCCTGGAAAAGGGTGGCGAAGTCGGCGCCCACATCCTGTCCGGCGCCGTCGTCGATCCGATCGGCATCGACCGGCTGTTGCCGGGCTGGCGTGACGAAGAGGGACATCCGTTCAAGACGCCGGTCACGGCAGACCATTTCCTGGCCCTCGGCCCCGCCGGTTCGTTCCGTCTGCCTAACATCCTGATGCCGCCGCTGATGAACAATCACGGCAACTACATCGTTTCGCTCGGCAATGTCTGCCGCTGGCTGGCGACCAAGGCCGAGGCGCTGGGCGTCGAGATCTATCCGGGCTTTGCCGCCGTGGACCTCATTTACAGTGACGAGGGCGCGGTCACCGGCGTTGTCACCGGCGATATGGGCGTTGAGAAGGACGGCACGCATGGCCCGAGCTTCGCGCCGGGCATGGCGCTGATGGGTAAATACGTGCTGATCGGCGAGGGAGCGCGCGGCTCGCTGGCCAAGCAGCTGATCGCCAAATACCATCTTTCCGACGGCCGCGAGCCCGGAAAATATGGCATCGGCCTCAAGGAGCTCTGGCAGGTCAAGCCGGAGAACCACCGGCCGGGCCTTGTCCAGCATTCCTTCGGCTGGCCGCTCGACATGAAGACCGGCGGCGGCTCCTTCCTCTACCATCTGGAGGACAACCAGGTGGCGGTCGGCTTCGTCGTCCACCTCAACTACAAGAATCCCTATCTGTCGCCGTTCGACGAGTTCCAGCGCTTCAAGACCCATCCGGCGATCAAGGGCACATTCGAAGGCGGCAAGCGGCTGGGTTATGGCGCCCGCGCCATCACCGAGGGCGGCTGGCAGTCCGTGCCGAAACTGTCCTTCCCCGGTGGCGCGCTGATTGGGTGTGCTGCCGGCTTCGTCAACGTGCCGCGCATCAAGGGCTCGCACAATGCCGTGCTTTCCGGAATGCTGGTGGCCGAGCATGTCGCCGAGGCGATCGGTGCCGGTCGGGCCAATGACGAACTGGCTTCTTACGAGGCTGCATGGCGGGCGACCGACATCGGCAAGGATTTGAAGAAGGTGCGCAACGTCAAGCCATTGTGGTCGCGCTTCGGCACCGTCGTCGGCGTCGGCATTGGCGGCCTCGACATGTGGCTGAATTCGCTGTTCGGCTTTTCGCCCTTCGGCACGCTGAAGCACGGCAAGGCCGATTATGCGACGCTGGAACCGGCCGCCAAGCACAAGAAGATCGCCTATCCGAAGCCGGACGGCGTGCTCACCTTCGACCGCCTGTCCTCGGTGTTTCTCTCCAACACCAACCACGAGGAAAACGAGCCTGTCCACCTGCTGGTCGCGGATATGGATCTGCAGCAGCGTTCCGAACACGATGTCTTTGCCGGGCCCTCGACACGCTACTGCCCGGCCAGCGTCTACGAATGGGTCGACAAGGATGGCAACGCCGCCGCCGATCCCGCGGCGAAGGACGTGCGCTTCGTCATCAACGCGCAGAACTGCGTCCACTGCAAGACTTGCGACATCAAGGACCCGAACCGAAACATAACCTGGGTGCCGCCACAAGGTGGAGAGGGACCTGTCTACCAGAACATGTAGTCTGCCAGAACCGCGGTGCCGGCCGTCTCGACCGTCGACCAAACGAAACCGGGGAAAGCCCGTTATATTTGCGGCGTCTAAAAGAAGTTGAAGCCGCGCTGCGCTTGTGGTTCCCTTCTCTCCTGACCCGGAGAGATGACCATGCGCCTGGCGGTTCTGACGTGCCTTGCGGCGATTGGTGGCTTGTGCGGCTTCGCACCGTCGGCATCGGCTGACACGAAGGTGCTGGTCAAGACCAGGACCTACGACATATCAGGAACCACGGGCGCCGCCCTGATCGAGGCTATGGACCGCAACGGTCCGAAGCGGCACGGCTTCATGACGCACGCCATCGCGCTGACCGCGTACACCGTAAATTGGGACCTTGATGTCACCAGGGAGGGTGGTGTCTGCCGGCTGCGGCGGGCCAATGGGACACTCGATCTCACCTACACCTTACCCCGCATGGTCTCAGCCGCGACGCCGGCGCTTCAGAAGCGCTGGAAGCGGTTTTTCGCAGGCGTTCGTACCCATGAGCATAACCACGGCCGTATCGCCAGGACAATGATGCGGGCCACCGAGAAATCGATCACGGGACTGGAACTCGCCGACAACTGGGTTTGCAGCAAGACGCATCGCGAGGCGAGGCGCCGGATCAAGGCCGTCTATGCCCAATACGAGGCGAAACAGAACGCCTTCGACGCGCGCGAGCATCGCGCCGGCGGCCATGTCGAACACCTAATTGGTGCCCTGTTGCGCAAGCGCTAGGCGCTCAGCTTCGCGTCCTGCCGTTCTGTGTCACCGATGCGGTTGCGGTTTCATCTTCATCGACCGGCTTTTTCTGTTCCGGCCTGAGCGAGAATTCCACCATCAGCGGAAGATGGTCGGAGCCTGTGCCTTCCAGCCTCGACACCGAGTGGATGAGAACCGCGCCCTTGCTGAAAACCAGGTCGATCGGCAGTCCGGCGAAGCGCAAGAAATCCGGCAGCTCGATATAGAGCCAGGTCGGCCCCGGCGAAGGCGCTACGGTCAGCCTGCCAAGATCTGCGACGCGCCGGACGGCGGCGCTCCACGGCACTGCATTGCAGTCGCATGCCATGATCGATGTCTCGCCAAGCGAGGCGAGCTCCCCCGACAATCCGCCGATCTGCCGTGACTGGTTGCGCGGCCATGGCCAGGTCAGGTGCATGGCGGCGACGTCGACTTCGGTTCCGCCGAAATCGACCGTCGCGATGGCCATCGCACCGCGGCCATCGCAGCGCGGTTGCGTGCCGGCGGCAAACGGCCGTCTGGACAGCAGCGCAACGCCGAAAACGCCATTGGGGTAGGGGCAGAGGATCCGGTAAGGATAGGCACTGGCGAGAAGGCCAAGCTTCGCCTTCCACATGTCGGACACCTCATTGAGGGTGATTACATCAGGCTGGGTCCGGCCGATCAGCGACAGGACCTTTTCAGGCGTTGAATTGTTGAACCGCAGATTCATCTGCAGCAGGCGGTAGACCGCCTGGTCACCGAGGTAGACCGCCTGGTCGCCGGCCTCGGCTTCGTAGGCTGCCTGGACCGGCCTCAGGCGGGGCACCGACAGGGCGTTCGAGGTGGTGGCAAAGGCGGCCACCGCAAAGAGCAGCGCTGTGGCCGCCTCCAGGCGAAACGAGGTCGCCAGCAGCGGCAGCGCGCAAAGCGCCATCAGCACGGCAAGATGAGCGCGGAAATGAGAGAAGGAATCGAAGGCCGGATGCAGCGTTCCGAAAAACCCGGCCACCAGCGCGACCGAGAAGACGAGCATTGCTACGAATGCTGCCGAGGCCATCATGTTTCGAACGCGTGCCATCTCGTTTGCTTATCGGCAGAAATGCAGCCCAAATCAAGATTACGAAATGCCCTGCCGCGCGGTTACCAAGGTCCAGTCGATGCAAGCCGATCGGTGCTACTGGAACGCCGTCTCGGAAAAGCTTCTGAGCTTGCGCGAATGCAACCGTTCCATCGGCATCTCGGCGAGCTTTTCCATCGCCCTGATGCCGATGGTCAAATGCTGTGCCACCTGTCGCTTGTAGAACTCGGTCGCCATGCCGGGCAGCTTCAATTCGCCATGCAGGGGCTTGTCCGAGACGCAAAGCAGGGTGCCGTAGGGCACGCGGAAACGGAAGCCATTGGCTGCGATCGTCGCCGATTCCATGTCGAGCGCAATCGCCCTTGACTGCGACAGCCGCTGCACCGGCCCCCGCTGGTCGCGCAACTCCCAGTTGCGGTTGTCGATGGTGGCGACGGTGCCGGTGCGCATGATACGCTTGAGGTCGTAGCCGGAAAGGCCGGTGACTTCGGCGACCGCCTCCTGCAGCGCCACCTGGATTTCGGCCAGCGGCGGGATCGGCACCCAGACCGGAAGATCATCGTCCAGAACATGATCTTCCCGCACATAGGCATGCGCCAGCACATAGTCGCCCAGTGCCTGGGTGTTGCGCAGCCCGGCGCAATGGCCGAGCATCACCCAGGCATGCGGCCTGAGCACCGCAATGTGGTCGGTGATCGTCTTGGCGTTGGAGGGGCCGACGCCGATATTGACCATCGTGATGCCGCCGTGGTTCGGCTTCTTCAGATGATAGGCCGGCATCTGCGGCAGGCGCGGCGGCGCCACGCCATTGCCAGGCGCGCTTTGTCCAGCCTTGGTGACGACGTTTCCCGGCTCGACGAATTCGACGTATCCACCGCCGCCTTTCGCCATCAGCTCGTGCGCACGGGCGACGAATTCGTCGATGTAAAACTGGTAGTTGGTGAACAGCACGAAATTCTGGAAATGCTGGGGACTGGTCGCCGTATAGTGCGACATCCGGTGCAGCGAGTAGTCGATGCGTTGCGCCGTGAACGCCGCCAGCGGCCTGGCTTCGCCCAATGCCACTTCGAACGTGCCGTTGGCGATCTGGTCGTCGGTGCCGTCGAGATCCGGCACGTCGAACAGGTCACGAATCGGCCGCCTGATGCGCTCGGCCGCCGCGCCGTCGACATGGGAGCCTTCTAGGAACGCGAAATGCAGCGGGATGGGCGTCGTCGATTCCGAAACCGTGACCGGAACGCCGTGATTGCGCATGATCAGGCGAAGCTGTTCGATGAGATAGCGTTCGAAAAGGGCCGGCTGGGTTATGGTGGTCGAGAAATGCCCAGGCGTCGGCATGTGGCCGTAAGCCTGCCGCGAGTCGATCTGGGTGAATGAAGTCGTAGTGACGCCGACCTCGGGATAGAAGGCCCGGTAGCGCTTGTTGTTGTCGCCGCCCGCGGCGAGCGCCGTGAACGAATCGCGCAGAAATTTGGTGTTGCGGTCGTAGAGGACCTGCAAGGCCGCGACGGCCTTTCCGGCATCATTGAAGCTCTGCCGGCCAAACGGCTCCGGCATCACGACTGAGTCTATGGCTTGAGGATAGATTCGCTTTTCCATGACCCAATATAGAGGCTTGGCCATGCGGTTGGGAGGGGGCCAAGGGTCGTTTTTTATTTTGAATGGATTCGATGAAGGCCGATTGGCCTAGCCGCGCCGCAAGCTGACCAACAGCACAAAGCCGACGCCGTTCTTCTTCAACGCGGGCGCTTCGATCGTCGAGCCGGCATCGGCGCGCATCGTCGGCACGGCCAGTACCGGGGCCGCCAGAACCGTCAGGATGAGCGCCGCCCGCGGCAGCAACCGAAGGGTTTTGAGGGCATTGGCGGCGGTGCGGGTCATGGCTTTGCTTTTTCTCTCTCTCGGGTCTTTGTCGCTTCAGCGGCGAAATTGGTTCATGCAACCGAACCGGCAGGCGTTGGAGCTGGCTTCATCCCAGGCACGGGCCGGGCGGCCGGCCTCGGCAACCAGGATGGCGAACAACATGCCGAACAGGCTCATCAGCAGGCAGACGATGGTGAAGCGGCGGGCGAACATTGCGTGGTGTCTCCTTCAACACGCATGAGAATGCCCTGATGCAACTGAACCGGTTCTGATGCCGGCGTTCATCTGCGGTTCAAATTTATCGACGGAGTGTTGAGTGCGCCGCCACCGCGCGGTCGCCGGCCACGAGCGTCCCCCGATCTTGCTGCTGATAAGGACGAAGGATGCCCAAAAATTGCTGCTAAGTGCAGAAGGCTAAGTGCAGAAGGCGCGGCCCGCACGATCGATCCGGTGTCTCAAACAGACGGCGCAAGCAAAAACGGGGCCTTCGCAGCCCCGTTTTCAATCTGTGGCAGTCGAAACGATCAGAGCTTGTGCCAGATCTGGCTCCTGCAAATCAGCCCGCCAAGCACGCAGCCGCTCATCTTGAGCGAAGCGCCTGAGACCGAGGCCTTGCCCGAATAGGTCTTGTCGGTCTCCGGGTCGGTTATGGTCCCGGTATATTTGTTGGCGCCGGACACCTTGAACGAACCGATGCGCTTGCCGGCAAACTTGCCTGATTTGAGCGTGATGGAAAATGCACCGCCGCCGCTTGAGATGGCGGCAGTTGAACCGGCCTGCGTTTTCCAGTTGCCTTGGATCGGGTCGGCCCAAGCCGTGCCGGCCATGATCAATGTGGCCGCCAAGGCCATGCTGACTTTGCGAAACATGTTTGTCCTCCCTGTGGAACCCGGCCGGATGTTCCGCCTCCGGTCTGCCTCTTACGCAAACGTAAGCTAATTCACGTCCCGGCAAAACAAAAGCGGTGCCGCTGCGGAAGACTTCAGGATTTTCTGGTCGCCCGAAGCGGTCTCATCGGTGAGAAATGAAACGTTCGCAACTCCGTCTTTGTCTCCCGTGGTTAGCGGAGTCTTGATTTGCGCCTCGCAAATTTTCGTCAAATTTAGCCCAAAGCGGCGAAATTGCTGGCTTTGCATCGTTAATGAATTTCCGCGTTTACCTCTTGTTTTAGCTTTGTTTTCCTCAAATTAAGCACGCCACTTAACGACGGATTCAAGCCTCCGGCTCATTCTCGAAAGCATCGAAAGAGCGGCCACCCCCAAGGGTTATCAACAGATACCAAGGGACAGAACGAGGCAGCTCTCGGGAGCCTGACAGGGGCTAGAACAGGGGATTGAAATGGCACGTTTTGAAATGCCTGAAGCCGGGTTCGGCGCCATGGGGGCAACTGCCCAGGCCGACATTCTTTTCGAACTGGGCATGATGTATGCGACCGGCCGCGATTGCGAGACCGATGTCGTCGCCGCCCACAAATGGTTCAACATCGCGGCGATCAAGGGCTCGGTCCGCGCTGCGGAACTGCGCTCGGAATTGTCGGCCGCCATGTCGAAGGTCGAGATCGCCAGGGCGCTGCGCGAAGCCCGCGAATGGATGACGATGCACTAAGTTGGCCCTGAGCTCATCAGGCCCTGAATTCATCAGGCATTGAGATCACCGACACGGACGCTTCAGGTCAAGGCCGCTTAAGACGGCCGGACCGGCAAGAACAAGGCCGCGCAAGACGGTCGAACCAACAATGACAAGAACGCGGCAGGCCGGATACAGCCAGGCTGCGCGATGGACAGGGAAGGCGAGCGGTTTTCGGGCGCGGGAGCTTCCGGGGATGGTTCGATCGACAAAAGCCGCGACCGGCCGGTACAAGGCAGGCGCGGCTTTTGCGTCTTCGGACCATGATCCCAAAAAGTGGAAACCGATTTTTGGAAAAAGATCATGGTCAAACAGAAAGGCTGCAGGCCCAATTGAGTGCCGCCGATGCGCCTAGACAGGCTTGGCGAAGGGTGAGATTCTCCCGGCCACTCTGGAAGAGGCGCGGCCGGAGCGGACGCGCGAGAGTGGAGGAGTTGTATTACCATGAAAAAGTTGGGTATTTTGAGCGCGGCCATAGTCGGCCTGATGATGAGCGCGCCGGTTGCGTTCGCCGAAGACATCACCTTTTCGGTGGTCGGACCAATGACCGGGCAGCTTGCCACCATTGGCGACCAGTTCAAGCAGGGCGCGCAAGCCGCAGCCGACGCGATCAACGCCGCTGGAGGTGTCGACGGCCGCCAGATCAAGCTCGACGTCCAGGATGACCAGTGCGATCCGAAACAGGCGGTTTCGGTCGCCAACCGCATCGTTGCCAACGGTGTCAAGTTCGTCGATGGCCATGCCTGCTCGGGCTCGAGCATTCCGGCCTCCGCCGTCTACGCCGAAGCCGGTGCACTGATGATGAGCCCGGCTTCGTCGAACCCAGAGCTGACCGACGCGGCGGCGAAAGCCGGCTGGCCGACGATCATGCGCCTTTATACGCGCGACGATGCGCAGGGCGCTTTCATCGGCCCATGGATCGCCAAGAAATATGCCGGCAAGAACGTCGTTATCATGCACGACAAGAGCGCCTATGGGCAGGGCGTCGCCGACGCCGTCAAGGCAACGATGAACCAGAACGGTCTCAAAGAGATCCTTTACGAGGGCATCAACGCCGGTGAAAAAGACTACGCGGCGCTTGTCACCAAGCTCAAGGACCTGAAGGCGGATGTGGTCTATTTCGGCGGCTACCACCCCGAAGCCGGCCTCGTCCTGCGCCAGTCGGCGGAACAGAACCTCAAGTATCAGCTGATCATGCCGGACTCGATCGCCACGCCGGAATTCTGGCAGGTCGCCGGTCCGGCCGGCGAAGGCACCATGTTTGTCTTCCCGTCGGATCCGCAGGCGAAGCCCGAAGCCAAGGAAGCCATCGAAAAGATCAAGGCGGGCGGCTTCGTGCCTGAGGGCTTCACGCTGTTCTCCTATGCCGTGATCCAGGCCTTTGCCGAGGGCATTAAGCGCGCCGGCAGCGACGACCCGGCCAAGGTTGCCGAAGCGTTGAAGAACGGTGAGCCGATCAGCACGGTTGTCGGTCCTGTCACTTTCGATGAAAAGGGCGACCTCAAAAACGTCAGCTACGACATCAACCAGTGGCACGACGGCAAATACGCGCCGATCCAGCCGTAATGGCTAATGCATGTCGCGCAAAAGTGCGCAGCGGTTTTGCGATAACGACATGCATAAAAACAAGAACTAAAGCGCGTCACATGAGACGCGCTTTAGCGCCTAGCGACAATCGGAGATGGCCGGGACAGACCCGGCCATTTTCATTTTGGGCGCGCGTTTGTGACGCGTGTCTTCGACGTCGCCTGGTGGATGAACGGCGGTCAGCCGTGGGCTTCCTCGGCAAAACGCACCAGCACGGTCCCGTCGGTGACTTGTGCGCCTTCCGCTGCGATCTCGGCGATCGTCCCGTCATGAGTGGCGGAAATCGTGTGCTCCATCTTCATCGCTTCCAGGATCAACAGCGGCTGACCCTTGATGACGGCCTCGCCTCTTGCCGCGCGCACCAGCTTGACCAGACCCGGCATCGGCGCGCGCAGGCTGTCAGAGCCGGCGGCGATTTCGTCGGCCCTTGCCAACGGGTCCGGCACCGCGAAGCTGTAGCCGACGGCGCCCGAAAAGACAGTGACATGGCCCGGCCAGCGGGCAATCCGAGGGGCGGCGCGAAGATCAAGCGGATTGGCGCTGTCATAAGGTGCGTCCAGTGCCACTTGGAAGCGCTTGTCCGGCCGCACCGACACAAGCGCGAGAATATCATCCTCGCCATAGCGCAGCCGCGTGCGCCGCGGAATAGTGTGGAAATGCGCATAACCGGCAAGCGACGACCACGGATCGCCGGTCGGCGCTTGAGCCCCGGCGCCGGATGCCGCAAGTGCGGCCGCGGCGACGATCTCGCTGCTCGGCGGCGGGACTGCAGTCAGCGCTTGCTGATGCCTGCCGATCAGGCCGGTATCGACATCGCCTGCCGAAAAATCCGCGTCAGCGGCAAGAGCAGCGAGAAAGGCGGTGTTGACGGTCGAGCCGGCGATCTCGGTCTGCGAAAGGGCTGTGACTAGCGCCACGAGCGCCGCCTGCCTGCCCTTGCCGTGCACGATCAGTTTGGCGATCATTGGATCGTAGAAGGGCGAGATGGCATCGCCTGCCCGCACGCCGGTCTCGATTCGCATGCTAGCGCCCTCGGGCGCGGTATCCGGAAATTTCAGGTGATGCAGCGTGCCCGTCGCCGGCAAAAAACCCTTTGCCGCGTCCTCGGCATAGATGCGCGCCTCGAAGGCGTGACCGGAGAGCGCGATCTCGCTCTGCGTTTTCGGCAGCTTTTCGCCGGACGCCACCCGCAACTGCCACTCGACCAGATCGGTGCCGGTGACCATTTCGGTGACGGGGTGCTCGACCTGCAGACGGGTATTCATTTCCATAAACCAGAAGCGGTCGGCCTTCAGCCCTTGCGAGGCATCAACGATGAACTCGATCGTGCCAGCGCCGGAATAGTTGATTGCTTTGGCGGCCTTCACCGCCGCCTCCGTCATCGCCTTGCGCAGTGCCGGCGTCATCCCGGGGGCGGGGGCTTCCTCGACCACCTTCTGATGGCGGCGCTGCGCCGAGCAGTCGCGCTCGTAGAGATGCACGACATTGCCGAAGATATCCCCGAACACCTGAACCTCGATGTGGCGCGGCTTGTCGACATATTTCTCGACCAGCACGCGGTCGTCGCCGAAAGCGGCCTTGGCCTCGCGCCGCGCACCCGACAGCGCCTCGGAAAAGTCGTCGGGATGTTCGACGCGCCGCATGCCCTTGCCACCGCCACCGGCGCGCGCCTTGATCAGGACGGGATAACCGATCTCGCGCGCCTTGGAGGCGAGCAGCACAATCTCCTGCGCCTCGCCGTGATAGCCCGGCACGACAGGCACGCCGGCCTTCTCCATCAGCCGCTTGGCCGCGTCCTTCAGCCCCATGGCGCGGATCGAGGCCGCCGACGGGCCGATGAAGACGAGCCCCGCCGCTGTCACCTGATCGACGAACTCAGGGTTTTCCGACAGAAAACCGTAGCCGGGATGGACGGCCTCGGCGCCGGTAGCCAAAGCCGCCGCGACAATTTTGTCGCCGCTCAGATAGCTTTCGCCGACAGGCGAGGCGCCGATATGCACAGCTTCGTCGGCCATCCCGACATGCAAAGCCCCGGCGTCGGCGTCGGAATAGACGGCAACGCTGCGCACGCCCAGCTTGCGTGCCGTGCGGATCACCCGGCAAGCGATCTCGCCGCGGTTGGCGATCAGAATTTTGGCGAACATAGGACCTCCAAAGCCAGAGCTTGCCGCCAACGGCGCGAATGCTCTTCACGCGAGCTGTGGCAACACCCTGCTTTGCAGTCCGGCCATTGTCAAAGGATCGGTAAGCCAGCCTGCCTACTTGGAGGCAGCGATCTCGCAAGCTCCTCCGGTCGTGACCTTGTAGCGGCTGCGGGTGGCCTTGCAGGATTTCAACGCCGCCTCCTCGGCGGCCTTCTGTGACGGCGCATTCAGATGCGTGCCGCAGATGATGTACAGCGAAGTCACCCGCATATAAGGGGTCGTCGCATAGGCTGAATGGCCGTTGGCTGCCACATAGGCGTTGTAAGCTTTGGTGCAATCGGACTTCGGGTTTCCCGACAGGGCCGGCCAAAACCGGGTATCGCCCTTGCTTCCCGCCAGCGATTCTGCCGCGCCAAGCTCAGGCACCGCTTATATAAGCAGTCCCGCAAGTACCGACACAGTTGTTTTCTGAAAAAACTTCAGTCTCATCTTCGCCCAATCCCCATTGGTATTAGAAATGAGCAATAGCCGCGATTCTTTCGTCTGGCCAGATCGGTGAATGAAAATAAATAAATCTGAAAAGTATGGACGGGTTTAACTTACCTATGCAGGTCATGCGCTGCCAGGCGCAGCAACGCCTGTTGGTATAGGTCTGCCGTCTGCTGGTCGAAGCAGCAGAAGATGACGGTTTCCGGGACCGCGTGCTGGCCGATGAAGGCACTCACGGTGCTAACGGCGATCTCCGTCGCCTGGTCCTTTGGATATCGGTATACACCGGTTGAGATCGCCGGAAACGCCACCTTCCGGCAGTCCTTGGCGGCTGCGAGTTCGAGCGACCGGCGATAGCAGGAGGCGAGCAGCTCGGCTTCGCCTTTGCCGCCGCCTTGCCATACCGGACCGACCGTGTGGATGATGTAGCGCGCCTGCAGCCTGTAACCCCTGGTGAGTTTTGCGTCGCCGACCTTGCAGCCATTCAGCATCCGGCATTCGAACTCAAGCTCAGGACCGGCCGCACGGTGGATGGCGCCGTCGACGCCACCGCCACCCAAGAGCGAGGTGTTGGCGGCGTTGACGATGGCATCCACCGGCAGCTTGGTGATGTCGCCGATATGAACGCGAATTCTGTGGTCGATCTCGCTCATCTCACATCCTGAAGACGCCGAACTTTGTCTCCTCGATCCCGGCGTTCAGCGCGGCTGAGAGGCTGAGCGCCAGCACCTCGCGCGTCTTGGCCGGATCGATTATGCCGTCGTCCCAGAGGCGGGCTGACGAATAGAGCGGGTGGCCCTCATGCTCGTATTTCATCAGGATCGGCTTCTTGAATTTTGCCTCCTCCTCTGCGCTCCATTCCCCGCCTTTGCGCTCGATCCCCTCGCGCTTGACGACGGCCAGCACGGTGGCGGCCTGCTCGCCGCCCATCACCGAAATGCGGGCATTAGGCCACATCCAAAGAAAACGCGGCGAATAGGCGCGTCCACACATGCCGTAATTGCCGGCGCCGAACGAGCCGCCGATGATGATGGTCACCTTCGGCACGCGGGCCGTGGCGACGGCCATCACCAGCTTGGCGCCGTCCTTGGCGATGCCGCCGGCCTCGTATTTTCGCCCCACCATGAAGCCGGTGATGTTTTGCAGGAAGATCAGCGGGATCTTGCGCTGGCAGCACAGCTCGATGAAATGCGCGCCCTTCAGCGCGCTTTCGGAGAACAGCACGCCGTTGTTGGCGATGATGCCGACCGGCATGCCCTGAAGATGGGCAAAGCCGGTGACCAGCGTGGTGCCGTAATTCTGCTTGAACTCGTCGAACTCGGAGCCGTCGACGATCCGGGCGATCACTTCGCGCACGTCATAGGGCTGGCGCAGATCCGTCGGCACGATGCCGTAGAGCTCATCGGCTGCATGAAGCGGCGGAATCGGATCGCGAAGTGCCAGTTCGATCTCCTTCTTTCGATTCAGGTTCTTGACGATGCGGCGGGCGATCGCCAGCGCATGCTCGTCGTCCAGCGCATAATGGTCGGCAACGCCGGAAAGCCGCGTGTGCACATCGGCGCCACCCAGTTCCTCCGCGCTGACATCCTCGCCAGTGGCGGCCTTCACCAGCGGCGGGCCGCCGAGGAAGATGGTCGCCTGGTTGCGCACCATGATCGTCTCGTCCGACATCGCCGGCACATAGGCGCCACCCGCCGTGCACGAACCCATGACGCAGGCGATCTGCGGAATGCCGGCGGCCGACATTTTGGCCTGATTGTAGAAGATGCGGCCGAAATGGTCGCGGTCGGGAAACACCTCGTCCTGGTTGGGCAGATTGGCGCCGCCGCTGTCGACCAGATAGACGCAAGGCAGTTTGTTCTGCAGCGCGATCTCCTGGGCGCGCAGATGCTTCTTCACGGTCAGCGGATAATAGGTGCCGCCCTTCACCGTGGCGTCGTTGACGACGACCATGACTTCGGTGCCTTCGACCCGGCCGATGCCGGCGATGATGCCGGCCGACGAGATGTCCTCGCCATACATCGACCATGCGGCGAACTGGCCGATTTCGAGGAAGGGCGAGCCGGTGTCGAGTAGTTGGGCGAGGCGCTCACGCGGCAAAAGCTTGCCGCGGCTCTGGTGGCGTTCACGCGCTTCCTCCGAGCCGCCGCGCTCGACGGCGGCAGCTTTTTCCGCGATGTCTGCGACCAGCGCCCGCATGCGCTCGGCATTAGCGCGGAAGGTGTCGGAGGCGGGCGAGATCTGCGAGGTGAGGGTGGTCATGGCGCTACCGGATCAGTTCGATCTTGCAGCCGATATCCAGGTCACCCCAGTCGCGGTCGGCGGTGACGGCAATGGCATTCTCGCAAATTGCCAGTGCGAGGCAGGCCCGGTCGCCCAACGACAAGCCGCGATGTCGCGTCAGCTCGCGAAGCTGCCCGGCTGCGATGCCCATCGCTTCGTCGAAGACGGCGACCGGCATGCCGAGGCTGGCGAGGTCGTCCGCGGCCTCTTCCAGGCTGCGTCCCCTGTCGATCAGCTTGGCGATGATTTCGGCCGCATTGACGGAACTGCATTGTGCGTCCGGCGCGAAACCCAGGGCGATATCGGTGCCTTTCTCGTTGAGCAGGATCGCAAGCGCCGCCGAGCTGTCCATGACGTAGGGTTTCATTTCGCTCCCTTCCTCGCCGTCCCTTCGGCATGAAGCCGGTCCAAACGCTCATCGCTTCGGCGCTGTTCTTCCCGCCGCTCCTTCAGAAATTCATCGACGACACTTTCCTCAGGCTTTTTCAACGCCGACAATTCCGCCTGGACGCGCCGCAGATTCCGAAGCCACGACCTTACCCGCAGCTCGCCGTTCTCGACATGAAGGATCAAGTCTTCACCGGGCTTCACGCCCATTTCCTCGCGCATCGCAGCCGGGATGACGAAGCGTCCGCCCTCGCCAAGTCTGACGCGCTCGCGTTTCGCTGGAACCCGGAGCGGAGTTTTCCGAGCTCCGGCCTCGAATTGTGTTTGCGGATTTTCGTCAGACCCAGCCTTTCTCGTTCCGTTCGCCATAGTCTGCCTCGTTCTAGAAATGTGGCATATTCTAGGATTATGGCACGATTTTCTATATGTGGCAATTTTTTCGATAGCGCCGCTAGACCCCCTCTGCCATGATCTCCCGCCCGATCAACCAGCGGCGGATTTCGCTGGTGCCGGCGCCGATCTCGTAGAGCTTGGCGTCGCGCAAAACCCGGCCGGTCGGATAGTCGTTGATGTAGCCATTGCCGCCGAGCAACTGGATGGCGTCGAGCGCCATCTGTGTCGCCTTCTCGGCTGCGAACAGCACGCATGCGGCGGCGTCCTTGCGGCTCGTCTGACCGCGGTCGCAGGCGGCGGCGACGGCATAGACGTAGGCGCGCGCGGCGTTCATCAGCGTATACATGTCGGCGAGCTTGCCTTGCACCAGCTGGAACTCGCCGATAGGCTGGCCGAACTGCTTGCGTTCGTGCACATAGGGGACCGCCACATCGAGGCACGCCGCCATCAGCCCGATCGGGCCGCCGGCGAGCACGGTGCGCTCGTAATCGAGGCCCGACATCAGCACTTCGACGCCGCGGCCTTCCTCGTGCAGCACATTGTCGAACGGCACCTCGACGTTCTCGAACACCAGTTCGCCGGTGTTCGAGCCGCGCATGCCGAGCTTGTCGAGCTTTTGCGCGACGGAAAACCCGGCAAAAGCCTTTTCGACGATGAAGGCGGTGATGCCGCGCGAATGGAGCTCTGGATCGGTCTTGGCATAGACGACCAGTGTTTCGGCATCCGGGCCGTTGGTAATCCACATCTTGGTGCCGTTGAGCACGTAGCGGTCGTTGCGCTTTTCGGCGCGCAGTTTAAGCGACACGACGTCGGAGCCGGCGCCGGATTCCGACATTGCCAGCGCGCCGACCTTTTCGCCGCTGCACAGCGCAGGCAGATATTTTTCCTTCTGCGCCGGCGTCGCCCAGCGATTGATCTGGTTGACGCAGAGGTTGGAATGGGCGCCGTAGGAGAGGCCGACCGAGGCCGAGGCGCGCGAAATCTCTTCCATCGCAACCACATGGGCGAGATAGCCCATGCCGGTGCCGCCGAATTCCGGATCGGCGGTGATGCCGAGCAGGCCGAGCGCACCGAGCTCGGCCCACAGATGCGCCGGAAATTCATTCGAGCGGTCGATCTCGGCGGCGATCGTCGCGATCTTGTCTTGGGCGAAGCGCCGCACCAGGTCGCGCAGCGCCTCGATGTCTTCGTCAAGCCCGAAGTTAAGTGTGTGCGTGTACATGCCGTTCCTCCCGGCGCATGCCCCGAAATCGAATCGATTTTCGCGGTGGATCATGCGCAAAATCAAAGTGCTACAGCGTCCTTTGCTCGCCTGGCGCTGTAGGTCGTTGTCGCCCCGTGGGCCTTTGCTCCAACCAGGCGCATCGTCATTGAAAGATATGTGGCGGTTACCTCCGAGATCGATAGCCGCTCGCCCGGCCGGAACCAGACGATGACGCCGGTCATCATCTGGATCAGCGCCATGGCCGTCAGCCCTGTGTCTTCGACGCTGAAGTCGCCGACCTCTGCGCCGTCGCGCAGAATGGCGCGCAGCTCCTTTTCATAGATCGTGCGCATACGCAGGATCTGCGTCAGGCGGTCATGCGACAGGCTGCGCAATTCCATGTTCGAGACATGGGTGGAGTGGCGGCGTTCGATGTGGAATGCGATGTGGTTTTCGACATAGGCGGCGAGCCGCGTCGCCGGATCGGCCACGACAGGGCGCGCCGCATTCCATGCCTCAATCAGCCCTTCCATGTGCTCGCGCATCAACGTGAACAAGAGGTCTTCCTTGGTCGGAAAATAGCGGTAGAGCGCCGCGGCCTGCACGCCGACCTCGGCGGCCAGCTTGCGCATCGACATCGCCTCGTAGCCGAGACGTGCGATCAGGTTCACCGCCGCCTCGCGGACCGCTGCTTCGGTCTTTTCCCCGTCGGATCCGGTCGTGCGCGCCATGGTCGCCTCATGGAGAGGCCAAATAATAAAACGAACGTTCAATTAATTCAAGGAGTGGGTCGCATTTCCGAAACGATGGCGGTCCTTCGCGCCCCCTCTGTCCGGCAGGATGGAGGGGGCGCTGTCCCGCAGGCATCAAAAGATCCTGCAGGATCTCTGCCCGCTACGCTCCGCCCTGGATAACGACAGCGCGTTATTTTGCTCGTGCTACCGCCAGCGCGCCGGGCAACTCCTCGGCAAAAATGTCGAGCTCGTGGTCGAGGCCGACGCTGACCCGGATGCAGCGGTCGAGCACCGGCACCATCGGCTTGCGGATGAACACATCGCGCGACAGCAGCGCCTGCAGCACGTTCAGCGCGAAGGCGCCGTCGCGGCCGCAATCTATGGTGACGAAATTGGTTGCCGACGGCAGCGGCTTCAGCCCGTTCGCCTCGGCTATTTCAGCGATGCGCCGGCGGCCGGAAGCAACCCGCGTCACCACGCTTTGGAGATAGTCCTGATCGGCAAGCGCCTCGACGCCGTCGATCTGCGCCATGCGGCTGACGCCGTAATGGTTGCGGATCTTCTCGAAATCGCGGATCACCTGGGCGTCGGCCACTGCGTAGCCGCAGCGTATGCCGGCCAGCCCGTAGGCCTTCGAGAAGGTGCGCATGCGGATGACGTTCGGCCGCGCGACATCGATCGGCGGCAGCGCCGAGACCGGGCCCAGCTCGCCATAGGCCTCGTCGAGCACCAGCATGGTGGTCTCCGGCAGGACTTCGATGAAACGGATGAGCTCCGCCGCTTCCCACCAGCTGCCCATCGGATTGTCCGGGTTGGACAGGTAGACCAGCGGCGCATTTCCCCTGGCGACCGCAGCCAACAGGCCGTCGAGGTTTTCCCGGTCGTTCTCGTAGGGAACCGCGATCAGCCGGCCGCCGACGCCGGCAATATGGAAATTGAAGGTCGGATAGGCGCCGAGCGAGGTGACCACCGCGTCGCCCGGCGCCACATACATGCGCGCCACTAGGCTGAGCAATCCGTCTATGCCTTCGCCGACCACCACGTTTTCGGCGCTAACGCCGAGATGCGCGGCGACGGCCACCTTCAAATCGTGATTGTCGGGGTCGCAATACATCCACATGTCGCGGGCAATGCCGGCCATGCGGGCGATAACGCGCGGCGAGGGCCCGAAACTGCTCTCATTGGCGCCGATGCGGGCGCGAAAGGCGCGACCGCGATCGCGCTCCTGCGCCTCCGGGCCGACAAACGGCACCGTGGAAGGAAGCGCACTGATGATCGGCGTGAGGGGAGGGCGCTGGCGCATGGCAAAGGCTCGTTCGAAAAGGGCCTTCTTGCTAGCGCGGCGCAGTTGGCCGCGCAAGCTCCCGCCTTGGCTGCAACCAGCATGCTGGATTCCCCCCGCTCTTTTTGCTAGCGAGATATCTCTTTTTGCTAGCGAGATATCATGAACAATCGACTCCCACCTGCTTGGTCAAAGCACATCAAGCCCGGACCCACGCCGAAAGCGAACGTGCCGGTAGTGAAGCCTTTGGTGAACCCGCAGAAAGGAAACGCCCAATCGCGTGCGCAGGCCGACGACGCGCTGCTGAAACAGGCATATGCCTTTCAGCAGGCCAAGCGGCTCGACGAGGCTCAGGACCTATGCCTTCGGGTTCTGGCGCGCACGCCGAACCATCCGCTCGCCTTGTACATCTTGGGGACCTTATACCTTGGGTACGATGATGAGAGGGCCTTGCGATGTTTCGCACGGGCGGTCGGCGAAGAACCTAAAAACCCCTACTACCACCTCAGCCTGGGCGAGGCCTATGTGAAGGTCAGCGAGTATTCGCCAGCAATCAAGCATATGCAGTATGCCTTGGAACTGCAGCCCGGCCTTATCGAAGCACTTTGTGCATTGGGGCGCACTTACACGGCGTTTGACAAACCCGACATGGCTTTGCCGCTTTACGAGAAGGCGCTGAAAATCAACCGCGACCATCCTAAGGTGCGAGCCGGCCTGGCCGGCGCGCTCAGCGGCCTGGGGCGCATGGATGAAGCCGCCGTCTACCTGAAAGAAGCGATCGATCGCCGTATTGGTGTGCCGGCTGCCTACAACGACCTTGTACAGACGCGAAAGTTCACCGAGGAGCCCGAGGAGCTCCAATCCATCCTTCGCGAACTCGGCAATCAGAAACTTGGTTCGGAAGCCGCGCAGCAACTCCATCACGCCGCCGGCAAGGTGCTGAACGACCTCAAGCGCTATGATGAGGCATTCGACCACTTCAACCGGGCGAAACAGGCCTCAGGCCACAAGTTCGATATCGACTTGTATCGTCGGTGGATCGATTCGATGATTGAGACCTTCACGCCGGACTTTTTGGCTGCCCGGGCCGGCTATGGAAATCCTTCCGAAGTGCCTGTGTTCGTGGTCGGCATGCCCCGCTCGGGGACGACGCTCACGGAGCAGATCTGCGCCAGCCATCCCGATGTTCATGGGGCAGGGGAGCTTAGCAAACTAAGGCGGGTCGCGAATGCGATCGGCCTCAAGACATCATCGGCTGAAGATTTGAACCAGCCCACCACGTCGATCACAGAAGTCCTGTCCAAAACGCTGGCCGAAGAGCATCTGTCCTATTTGCGGGAGCGGGCGCCTGCCGCACTTCGCGTCGTGGATAAGATGCCGCACAATTTTGAACTGATCGGCCTTATCGGGCTTCTCTTCCCCAACGCACGCATCATTCATTGCCGTCGTGACGCCATCGACAATTGCGTCTCCTGCTTTGTCCTCAACTTCAGTGAGGCGCACAGCTACAACACCGACCTGAAAACACTGGGCCTGTACTATCGCGAGTATGACCGCCTGATGCGGCACTGGAACGAGGTCTTTCCGGGCCTTGTCTTCGAAAATCGCTACGAAACGCTGGTCGACGACCAGGAAGCCCAGTCACGCCGCCTGATAGATTATCTCGGGCTGCCCTGGGATGACGCCTGCCTGCGCTTTTTCGACAGGGATGGTTCGGTCAACACGCCCAGCCGCTGGCAGGTTCGTCAACCGATTTACAAATCGTCCGTCAAGCGCTGGAAGAATTATGAAAACGAAATTCAGCCGCTGATACAGTCGCTGGGCGATCTTGCCGAGATTTGACTTGAGGTCGGCAATCCACATTGCGTGGACCGCGAGACTCTGAATCGCATACGCGTGCGAACCGATTTTTAGCGTGCGGCCGGCACCGGTCAGCATCCCTCCCTTCGTCATCCCAGGGCGGAGCAAGGAGCGAAGCGACGCGCAGACCCTGGGACCCATGCCGTGACCTGAGGGCAGTGCTCCTGCGGACCAGAACCGAACGCCACCACCCTGTTCGCCAAAAACTCGAACCACTCCGGATTGGTCTTCTCCGTGGCGGAAACAAGCGCCATTCCGAACCGCTGCATTCTTCGGCTGATGTCACGGAATGGATCCCAGGGTCTGCGCTCCGCTTCGCGTCGCTTCGCCCTGGGATGACGAAGGCATGATGGCTGATGACAATCGCCGGCGTTTGAGATTTGGCAATTGAAGGCCGATTCGGCAGAGAACGACTGTGGCCGATATTGGCGGCGCCATGCATTACGCCTTTGACAGCCACGCCCATACGAAAAAACCCGGCGGTTGCCCGCCGGGTTCGAGTTCAGTCAGACGCTGCTGATTAGAACGAGCGCTGGAAGCGGAGCATGCCGCCGAGGCTGTCTTCGTCATCCGCACCGGTCCAGTTGCTGAAGCCGGCCTCGCCGAACTCGCCGGCGTGCAGGTAATCGACTTCGGCCGTGATCGTCAGGCCCGGAACGATATCATAGGCAATATTGGCAGCGATGCCGAGGTTTTCGCCTTCGTCATACGAGATCTGGGTGTTGAACGAGGTCTTCTCGTTGATGGTGTAAGTGCCACCGCCCCAGACCGCCCAGTTGCCGCTCCACAGCTTGTACATGCCGCGGCCGCCGGCGACGGGTGTTACGAAGCCGGCATCCTCGTAGTTGTCGTCAGTGCCGTAGCCGGCCATGATGAACAGCGACAGGTTCTCCATCGGGGTGACGTCGAGGCGGACCTTGCCGGAAACTTCTTCGTAGTTGGCGTCGTAAGCAATGACGCCGGTGATGGCGCCCCAGCCCTGCGTCCACTTCACGCCGCCTACGACATGCGGAACATAGCTGTCGATCGTGAAGTCGCCATAACCTTGTTCGAGCGAGACCACGGCCGAGAAGCCGTTGCCGGCGTCGAAATAGTACTGGACGACGTTGGTGTCGAAGCCGCCGTAGGGAACCAGCGTATCCTGGATGACGTTGCCGGCGTAGCCGATGAACGTATCGAAGGCCGATTCGTCTTTACCGACGCGCAGGCCACCGAGCTGGATCCAGGCGAAGTTCAGCGAAATGCCTTTGTTTTCGGCAGGGTTATTGACAATGACCGTTTCGCCTGGCAGCGGGGGCAGCGGACCCGGGCCGTCCGGATCGGGACCGGGGACGTATGTGCTGCTGACGTGTCGGTTCCGGTTGCCGAAGTTGAAGCGGGTTTCGGTGTAGGTCTTCAAGGTGCCGAGTTCGGTTTCCTGGCCGGTCCAGGTCTTCAGGTTAAAGCGGGCCTGCTTGTAGTAGGTGTCCTGAATGTCGCCGTCCTCGACGTCGAAGTTCTCAGCACCGTCGAACGAGCCGACGTCGCCGACGCCGATGTCGTAGCGGACATAGCCGCCGATGCGCAGGCAGGTCTCGGTGCCGGGGATGTAGAAGTAGCCAGCGCCGTAGACGTCACAGATGCGGACGTATTCAGCGGGTTCCGGCTCGGCAACGACGACGGCGTCGGCGGCGCGCGCACCGGAAACTGCGACCAGTGCCGCAGCGGAGCCAAGAAGAAGGCTCTTGATGTTCATTTTCTGACCTCCAGTCAAAAGTTAAAAAACGGGTCTGGGTATTCTTTGCTGAAGGACAGCGTTCCCTGCCCCATCCCCACTACCGAAAAAGATGCGCACCGCGCCGCTCCTTCGAATTCGACATTACCCATGAGGCGGCGGCGTTCAACCACCATCGCACCGGCGAAAGGTCTGTGCAGGCGCTATCCCCCTACCTTGTTGCACAAATGACACGATTTGGCCTCACTCGGAAAGCTCCCATTAATCATTGAGCCCCTTGTGAGCCCTTGCAATCCGGCCAATTCCGGCAATTGCCCCTCCCGGAATTGCGACGATGTCGTGAGTCGTCAGCCAAGGGATTGCCGCAGAATCGCCGCATGGCAAAATCGCGGTTTCGGCAGAAGCCGGTTTTTTCAACGATAATGGGTCAGGCTTGTTGATTGTGCCGGCGCTTTTCTTTATCCACCGGCGCAACGGAGAGGTGGCCGAGTGGTCGAAGGCGCTCCCCTGCTAAGGGCAAGCGGCCGACCGTTAATACCGCCAAAAATTCCATAAAATTCAATCGCTTATGTTCGGACGGCTTTGAGCCGTTTCGGCGCATTTTACGGATTTTTTACGAATCCGGTTTTCTCGCGAGCTGTTTCATGAAGATCTGAACCAGCCTCGCGAGAGCAAAACCTATCCTCAATATCGGTAGTTTGAAGGGGCCGGCGACCATGTCCGCTCGCAGCCAACAGCCGCGCACTGCTTCGCCTGCCAGGCTCTGCCAGGCACCGCTTGACCTTGTGGATTCCCTTTATCCTGATGATCACAAGTCCTGTGACGACATACGATTGCCTTCTCCTGCTCCCAGCGCGCACCAGATTCTGGGCTCGTCTTCGGAAGGTGGCAAGGGAGCGGTTCATTTATGGACGCTCGTTCCTCACAGGATGACGGCGCCCATGACTTCCTTGCTGACATCATCGACGAAGCCGGCGATGCCCCATCAAACCGACGAATAGGAGATCTCGCGGAGAAGCAGCCGCGCTGTTCCTATATTCGATGTCGCATCCCGTCATCGCCGGTCGGACGGAGAGGGTCCGCTTTTTGCAACTGCTCACCTGGACACGTCTGTTCGTTGTCAGCCCCAATGCTGCCTTGCGGCAATGTGCCTCGCTGCCGACTTTCAGCGCAAGACAATGAGCGGCCGGTTTGGGCGGTTAGCGGTCGGTCGGCTTGCGGTGCAGGGGATAACGATAGCGGACATTCAACCTGCAAGGCCCGATGTCGTGGCCTGACCCTAGGCAGACGCCTTGCGGCCGGCCGGCCAACGTCCGCTCTGGACGTGGAAGCTGACGTCGCGTTGCTCCCGCTCGAGACATAAGGCGGGAGACCGCAATCTGTTGCATCAAGCCGGCAGCGGCTCGTGGAAACGGCACCAGCCATTTGGGCTGATTGCACCGGCAACGATCTCGCACCCGTTTGGCTCGCGGAAGTGAGTACACCCACCGCAGCGTCGGCCATGATTTGGGGTGCCCTGGTAAAGCGCCAGCGCCTTGGTTGTCTTTCCGGCTGCCATCGGTCCAGTCATACAGGCTGAAAGGCCGCCGGCGCTGGCAATCGCCGCACCGGTCACAGAGACTTTCAGGAAATTGCGGCGAGACAGCACTCGACTTGAAGCTGCCGATCCGTGGTTCACATCATCATCTTTGCTCATGGTCTTTCTCCAAGAGCAGCCGCTATGAGGCCGCTCGGTTTCCGGCGGCGCATCGTCACTCGTCGCAAAAGGCTCAGGTGCTCTTGAGCGTGCCGTTCATCCCTTCCGGATAGAAGCCGCCCTTGCTCACTCCATCCCTGTCGGTGAGGTAGACGATCCGGAGCACCTCCCGCGGCGTTCTGGTGAACGCGATCGCATCGGGCGTCGACGGAACGATGTTGGCTTTGCCGTCCGCCTGGATACTCTGGTCCTTATCGTCCGATCCGTCGATTTTGTCTCGGGCATCGGAGACAGCATTGGCGGCCTTCCAGGCTTCCTCTCCCTTCCGGTATAGCGTAGATCGCGCCATTCCCATGTGGTAGGCCTCGACCGCCAGGATGCCTGCGGCGGCTGCGAGGAAGTCCTTGTTTTTCAGAACTGTCGCAGCACCGGCATAGGCGGTGACGCCGACATCCTCAAACAGCATCCCGCCGAGAACGAAGTTCGTTTCGTTGCCGAAGGGGTCGAAGTCCGCACCGAGACCAGCTGCCTCCGCAACCGCCTTGAACCCTGCATCGAAATCGATCGCCGGCCGGTCGACGGCGTTGGCTCCAAGCGTCTTGCGGTAGAAGCGAACGTGCGCGAGTTCGTTTTCCGCGACTTCCTGCATGAATTCGCCGATGGCCGGCGTCTCGAACGAGACTTGCTTTCCACCAACGACGTCGCCGGGTTTCGAACCGACATCGGCTGCTTCGATGCCCATTCCGGTGGTGCCGCGGAGGTAGTATTCAGCCTCCATGTATTCGAGGTTGAGCGCAAAGCGGAAAATGTCCTCGTCCGATATGTCTTGTGCCAATACCGGTGAAGGCCGTGCGATTCTGCCGAGTGCCGCTCCGGCACCGAGTACGACAAGTCCCTGAAGCGACTGACGCCGGGATAGGTGAAGTGCGCCCTGCATGGCGGTCTCCTATGTTTGTTGATTCAACACCGCTGTCAGCACCGCGGCGCCGAATGCATTTGCCTGACGATTAGATGGTCCGGGCCGCCAAAATATTCCCGCGTCCCGCTACAAGAGCTCCGCGAAAGAAGCCGGCGTAATCTCGGCGTGGACGGCGTCTACGTGCGCTCAGTCGCCGCGTTCAACTGATGAGTAGCCTTTCGAACCAGGCGGATTGCGAGCCGATCTAACACTGATTGCGCGAGGCGGTCACAACGGGCGCCAGCGAAGAGAAACGTATCCGTGAACACGGTGGCGAGCTCGTCCCGCAGCGCCTCGCGGAGCAGCCGGCGTGCTCGATAAAGGCGGGTGCTCACTGTCTGAGGTCGCAACTCCAAAAGAAAAGCCGTTTCCTCAATGCTCATTTCCTCAACGTCCCGCATGACAAAGACGATGCGAAAGGGCTCTGGCAAGCCACCGACGGCTCGCTCCAGAAGGCTGCGGATTTCAGCGAGAGCGGCCGCCTCTTCGGGATCAGGCTTGTGGGCGCTGAACGGAGCGACCATGCCTTCGATGGCTTTCACGTCGACGGTGGGCCGCCTTTTCCGGCGGCGTCCCAGCGCCTCATTCAGCGCGATCCGGGTGAGCCAGGTCGACAGCCGCGCCTCCGCGCGGAATTCGGCCAGATGGGTGAAGGCGTGGATATAGGTCTCCTGAAGTACGTCCTCCGCCTCGGTGTCGTCATTCAGGACGGCGCGAGCGACCCGGTGAAGCTGCTGATTGTGACGCTTGATGATTAACCAGAATGCGGCGGGGTCACGCTGTCGCGCGTGTTCAACCAGCCCCGCGTCGTCAAGGTCCTCGATCCTCACTGCCTCGGTGGATCCAGTCGGCTTCATCATAGGCGCTCCAGATGCATCAGCTTACTATGAGATAAGCGTTTTCCGGGTTTCGGTCTGCAGCCCGGTGGAGACTTGGAACTCTAGCGGACCAGAGGTCTGCTCACCAAGTAAATCGGACCTTGTTGTGGAGCAGTTCCATCTTCCGGTTTTGGCGCAACGTGCTCGTTCTGGTTGTTGAGCCGAATGGCAACTTCCCATCCATTTCGGCGTTGGCGGCGGCCAGCTGGTGGAGTTTTGACGCTGCACGTCGGCGTGCGAGATCGCCGCTGCCGGGACGGCCGGTCGCCGGCACGCGCACGGGCGGGGGTGGGGTCGAATGTGGGGCCCACCCGATATGCAGGCGGCTGGTTTCAGCGGCAGGCCCAGTCGACAGCTGGGGAGGTAATGATCACAAATACCCACCGCTCGCTTCAACAGAAGTGCCTGGTCTGCGGTCTCCCACTGCACTGATCGGCGGTGTGCGACCTGACGTGGAGCGCATCGCGTCAAGCCCTTGAGGCCGGTTCGGGGGCCGCCGCCCGCCACCTAGTTTACGCGGCGCGTCGTTTGGGCGAGGTGGAACCCCGAACGGGGTCGACGAGGATCGACGGCAGTAGCGATGCTGTGGTGGTGATCGCAATAGACGCGGTCCGGCGAGGTTGGCCCAGCACAAAAGCGGTGGCCGCCGGGCACTAACGGGTCTTCGCGAACCGGAAAGCGGCATTGACAGCAGCCCAGCCTAATGAGGGGGACGCCGCTCGTACTTACTTAGTCTGGCAATTTCAGGCATGATGTCTTTCAGGATCCTAGGGTTGGCAGTAGGCCATCGCCATGACGTACTAGTCTGCTTCCACCGTGAAGGGCAGCACGACCGTGTCGGGGCGAGCTTTCCTCGCCTTGGCTGGCTATGGACCACCATGTGGTATCGGGCGCTGCTTCAATGAAGTCCGAAGTTTGCTTTCAGAAGCCATTTGAATGCTGGAGGCCACAGCTGCTGATGGTAGGTGCGCTTGGACTTTCCAAGACAGGAAGACCGTCGGACCCGCTGCGGCTCCACCTTTGCCGTTTGTGTTTGCAGCTTCGCGGCGTTTGGCGACCATGTTGCGCCTTGCGACCGCCGAACCCGGCTGACGCGAGGTTTGGAGCTCCAATGCGTCGCTTCAACCAGCGGCGTCAGAGTCCGTGTTCCGGTACGGTGAACAGGCTCACAGGGTCAGGGATGCCGCGGATGGGGAAGTCGCCCAGTTCCTCGACGGGCTCTTCGATCAATTCAGCAACCCTGTCGGACAGGAGCAAGCGCCGCCCGGTCGTTTTCGATAGCGGTTCGATCCGCGCCGCCAGATTGACAGTGCGCCCAATGGCGGTGAAGTCGAGCCGATCCCTGGATCCGATATTGCCGAAGAATACGGGACCGCGATGCAGCGCAATTCCCATGCTGAGCGGCCGCCAGGAAAGGTCGCGCGACGGCTCGCCGGACTGAGCTTCGTTCAGGCTGTCCACCGCAACCAAACCGTTCCGAGCGGCGGCGAGTGCCGCAGCGGCGGCGGCCGGCGCCGACTGCATGCCGAAAATGGGAAAGGCCGCCAGCATGCCATCACCGACAAATTTCAGGACCTCACCGCCTTGTTCATGCACCGCATCCACGAGACCTTCGAAAAAGGCGTTCAGCAACTGGATCATCTCGGCGCTATCGATGCGATCCGAGAGGCTGGTGAAGTTGCGCATGTCGGATACCCAGATGACCGCCTCGATGGTCTCGCCAAATCCGCGCCTTATGTCGCCGGCGAGGACCCGCTTGCCAATGCGTCGGCCGAGATACGCATCGAGCACGTGCTCCGCGATCTTGCCACGCGAGACGATCTCGACATTGAGCGCCAGAGCCGGGCGCAACGCCTCGACGGCTTCGATGGTGGCGCGGGAAAAGCCCCCTGCTTGCCGTGTGGCAAGCGTCATCAGCGTAAACTGGCGGTCGTCCCGCTTCAGCGCGAAGCCCCAATAGTCCGTGTATCCGGCCTCCGCGAGGGTCTGCATGATCGGGTATGTCGACTGCGCCACTGAATCCTGGGGGTTCACCCGAATTGACCGGCCCTCCTCGATGATCGGCCTGAGGGGGCTGGTCAGGTAGTCGGTTGTTTCGCGGACATGCGCGTTGACTTCCACCTCATCACAGACACCGAGATCTCCGCGCCAGTGCGCCGTGATGCCCACAAGCTGCGGATGCAGCGTCGACATGTTGAGCGTTGCCCGCTCGATCGGCTGGCCTGCCGCGACCAGTCGGGCGATGACGCCGTCCAGCAGCTCTGCCGGTCCGGCGGATGCTGCCGTCCCCGACATCAGCCAGTCGAGCGCCGTGCCATCATCTGTCGTGACTAGCGAAATGGGTCGGCGCCGGACCAACTGGAGATCAGGCGGATATTCCAACCCCACCGGACCAGTCGACAGCGATGCTTCAGCGAGTTCGGATCGTTGAGCCGGCATCATTCCTCGCGGCGTCATTCAAACGACAGATAGGCTTCCGAGGGGCAATCGCCAAGCTCCTATCATACGGCCTTTGAGCCCATCACTGTCTACAAACGATCTTGCCGACTTCTGTTTCTCCCTACGTTCCTTTCGTAGACTTCCGTGATCGGGAGCATGAGGTAACAACATGTCCAAGCTGAAAATCGCGGTCATCATTGGTTTCACGCGCGATTCCCGTTTCGGGCCGGCGCCCGCACAGCGGATCTTCGAACTGGCCCGGAAGCGCGAAGAACTCGATGTGGAAATTCTCGACCTGAAGGCGAGAGATTGGCGGAAAGGTGACTGCAAAGCCCTGTGCCAGCAGGTGGATCTTCCGCCGAAGCAGGCGCCAGCAATGTCTGGCGCGACCTGCTCGCGCAGATGAGCCAAGGGCAACTTTTCGCTCTCTACGGTCATTCAGTTGCGAGTGTTGCATGACGCGATCTGACCCGAAGGCGACGCCCACACATCAGATTCTGAATGGCAGCTCTGCGCCGCATGGCGGCCAAAAGCGGACATCGCTATTGCGCTCCCGCCTCAACCAAATCGCTCTGACGCGATCAAAGACGATGTGTTAGGCTCTAGCGTAATTGCGAACGGATCAATGAGAGGGGAACGACGTGAGCTTCAGGATTGCGATTACCTCGGACCCACAATATCCGTGGTACGACGGCGACAAGGACGCCAACGGCAACATCACTCAACAGGGCTATCCGCCCGATTTATTCGACGAAGCGGCGTGGTCGCAAAGCTCGAAGGAGCAGATCCTAGGTCAGTACGCCGCGATTACCAGGGATGCGAATGCAGCGGGGAAAGATCCAATCGCTGCCGTCATCATCAACGGGGATCTCACGTCCACCGGCTTAGACACGGAACTGCAGGTATGGAGCGACGCCTTCGAAACGCTCCGCGTGCCCGCATACCCGGCGTTGGGGAACCACGACTACTGCAACTACGTCGATGACAGCTTCAACAACAATCGCGCCAGCCGCATGGTCGACTGGATGTGGGCATGGCTGCAGAACAACAGGACCAAGCTGCGGTCAGTCGATTTTTCGGAAACCGGCTTTGGCTTGCCGCTTGGAGCCAAGACGTTCACCGGCAGCCTGGCCTATTCCTTCAATCTCGGCTCAGTGCATTGTGTGATGCTGCACAATTATCCCTTCTACACGCGCAAATGGCACTACCAGATCGCGACGGGGGGACAGCGCAATTACATCATTACGTCCTCATGGGACTGGCTTGTCGAGGACCTTGCTCACGCGAGACAGCGCGGCGACGCAATCTTCGTTTTCACTCATGCCTACTCGGATGATCAGTTCAAGCCCGGTGCCGCTCTCGACCAGTTTAGGTCACTGATGTCGCAAACTGGCGTATCTGCAGTATTCGCGGGCCATATACATAAGGATTGCAAACTGATCGATACCATCGGACCTGGTGGCATCCCGGTGTTCCGTTCGGGTGCGGGTTCGCAGCAGAATTTCCTGATGTTGGATATCAGCTTCGAGCCGTCTCCAACCTTTACCGTTTCCGTGCTCGACTCCAAAACCGTCCCGCCTTCGAACGACAAGCAGAACTACGTCCCCACTCTAATCTACCCCCCCGGAACGCTGAATGTGGTCGTGGGCGAAATGGCAATCGTCGGTGGACGGATGAATGTCGGTGACAGCAACTACGCGCCGGGCAGTATACATGACGACCCTGAGTGCGCCTGGGGCATCCAAGGTACAGCAGAAAAAACGTTGGGGCACGGATTTGGCTTGAACTCCGCTGACAAGCGCGTTGTCGCAGATCCCTCAGATCCCTCCGGCAGCTGCTACCTCATGGCTCAGGTTCAGGCGGCCGACGCGGTACAGGACGGAACCATGGTGGTCACCGGCGGCTATGTAGCGGACACTAAGGGTGGCAGCGCTCTGGCGAACACCCAATGGGGGTCTCCAAGCGGCCGAACGCAGCTTGCAGCAAAGCTGTGGACTTGGATGAAAGACAAAGACCAGTACGCCTATCTGTATTTCTGGGTGGCGCCTTGGGGTGCCCCTGATTCAAAACCATTTGTGGTTACCGGCGGCGAACAGGTGTTATGGGAGGCAACCTCAACAAGAAAGCTTGGCCAAGACACGCCTTGGGGCTATCAAGGGCGCAACTCAAAAGCTGTGCAGATTGCGCACGCTCGCACGTTTATTGACGGCGTTCACAGGCCGATGTCTTATTTCACGCTTTATCCCGCTCAGCCTTAGTGGATCGCGAAAGCCATCTCGCAATGGAAGCAACAACGTGTCGTCGCTTTGGGCGGCCGAAGCTGCCGGACAGAATCGCACCGGATTTTGAACGACCGCATGCCGTCAATTTTGACCACAGAGCTGTCAAGCCGGTGTTGGCTAGAATGTCAAAATCAGAATGTGGATGGCAAATGCAGCGTGCTTCGAATGTCTGCATTTGGGCAATGTGACGTTGGAAGCTGCCAGTCCGCTTCCGGCCCCATTGCGGTCATTCAAGGGCTTGCTACGGAGTGACCGCTTCTGGCGCAACCGCGACCTCCGGCGTGGTCGCCGGTAACGTCCGCTTTCAGACGGTTGCAAAGGCGCCTTCAACGGCCGACATCGGCGCATTGCTGCCGTTCGTCTTCTGGCCAATACGGGCCGTGCATATATCCAGCAATCGACCGTTTCGCAGACATCAGCTCTGGTTGTATGGCGATGTCTCGTCTGCGCCGAACCCGCCTCTCACCGGAGCGAGTAGCGAACGTCCTGTTCGGGCCAGAGCGATTGTCAGTCTTCGCCGCTAGGATGGTCAAAGCGCACGTTCATCTCCACACAACCCGTGGATTATAACGTCCTGGATATCAACGATGTCTGGCGTGATCCGATGCCCCGCGTGGCAGCGTCTGAACATCGACTTACAGCAGAAGCATCGGAGCGATGATGAGGCATTTGACGCCGACCATGATGACGCCGACGATCTTGTTTCTGCTGGCGACGATAGCCTCGGTTTCATCGTGTGCGAGGGTCGCACGGCACTTTAGGATTTACGAAAGCTGAGTGAGAACCAGGAAGTATAACATGATGCGTGATCATTGGGTTTTAGGCATCTTAGCGCCGATATTAGATCAGGAGTCGTGTTAGCATTTAGAAAGTTGGAGCCAAGGTTGGAAACGAGTTCAACTGTCCAACTTTCGTAATCGATGATCCCGAACACATTTTAGGATTTTCTACTCTTGTGAGCATTTATAGAGGGAGCATGGTTCTCTTCTTGCTCCCTTCTCTGGATCCACTCAGCCGTCCTGGGATGGTCGTGTTGAGAGTCCTGTGCGGTCACTCCTTCGGATGCGGGCGAGGCGGTTACGAGCGTGCCGGTGAGCAGCGTTGCGAGATCTGTGTTGTATCCGTTGATATCCTGCGCGACGTTGGCGTCTTCGCTGATGTGGCAGAGCTTGATACAACATTGGGTAAATCCATTTCATCGCTCGGCTGACGTTTCGGATCGACGCTCTGCAGGCGTGACCAGATCGTTGCGTGCCGTCTCGGAGAACACCCTCTCGACGTTCTGATCGCGAACTTCTCGCTAGTCCCATCGTGTCAATACGCTTACCGATCGGCAGGCAGTCCAAGCGACTGTCGGTCTCGTGCCTATGTGTAGCCGCATTCTTGCCTTGTGGACGATCGGGCGTTTGATCACCGAAGATGAGGTTGCAGAAAAGGAACCGCAGCTGGGCTGTGGTGGAGCTCGGGTCTGAGAACTGGCTTCGTGCAAGAATTCTCATGGTGAGAGTACTTCCTATTGGTTCAGTGGGTGACGGTCGTTGGTTGCGCTCTGCGTTTTGACCGATCCGCGAGCCGAGGAAAGCGATGTGAGTTGGCTGCCACTCCGATCGCAGCCTTCCTGGCAGACTATCGTGCGTTCTTTCTCGACGGCATTGGAGCGCCCATTTCGAAGCCGAACGGCAGGGCCTGTGCCTGCCATCGAGGAAGTTGGCGTTGAGGGGACTGCCCATCTCCGAGGATTTCTAATTTTTGATTTGTCTATCTGAATACAAAAACCGTGATCCCACGTCCGATTTCTCCGGACTGGGATCCAGAGTTTTAGGACCAGTTTCGGTGATCAAGATTTCTGGTTAGGCTTTAGAACGGCTGAAACTGAAGACTGGATCACCGCAGATTTGCTGGCTGATCAGATCTTTCCCGCGAGCCTGCTCGGCTGAGAATACGAACTCGTTTCAACGATAAGCTGCATCTCGAGCTGGCCAAGTCGGCCTGGCGTTATCTTGCCAAAAAGGCGCGAAGCGCCGGAGCCAATGGAAAGGAACCAGGAGGATGGAACCAAGGAGAAGAAGAAGGTGGGGGAGGGTGTGTTGGTGTGAGAGGCAACACACCCCGGGGGGTATTTAAACACCGGGCAGGTGTGCCGGTGTGAATACCCCTCTAGGACATAGCTATGAGATTTCCCTCAATCCGATTATATAAATAATATTATCTACATAATACTATCTCTTTCTCTCTCTGTCCTTCAGTCTGGACCCAGAGCGAGCCAGCTGAGCCGAGCGTCCGGAGGAGGCGCAGCCGACGACGGTAACGCGGAAGGCGAATGCTGGCGAGCATAAAGAGGCAAATAAAAACAATATAAATATTATCTAGATAACACCGAGGATAACCCCGTGTGGGAACCAGTGATAATCGACCGCGATTATCATGTAAATTATCTATTAAAACCAATATAAAATGGCGAGGGATTATCTATATAATGATTATCAAATCACTGACTAATACATTAATTATTTATATTATATATGGGGGGGTTATAATCCCTTGATTTGGATCCCATAGGGATTCAAATATAGCCTCATCCGTCCGTCTTTTCCTCTATAGAAAGAGAGAAAGGCAGGGGTAGGCCGTTTTGCGGCAAATCAGGATATGGTACTAAGGTAGGAAGATAATCCTATCTTGTCAAGTCGCCAGGATTTCCAAGGGTTCCAGAAGAGACGTGTCTACCACTAATGGAAGGCAGGGCGAAGCCAGAAGCCCACGGCGATGTCGATCTCATACCAGTCGCGCTCGTGTGAGCCGGCGAGGACCTCAGTCTCACAAGGACCTGGTTTGGTTCCGGCAGTGGCTCGCCGTCTGCGCACTGAATGGCCATTCACCGCTAGCCGGCGCTGAATTATCTCGAAAATCAGAGAGGAAAAATCAGATAATATTATTCCAATAATACCATGGAAAAAGGACGTTTGATTATATCAAACCCAGAGGATGAGCGAGGGCATCCCGTGCATCGGCGGTGAAGTTGGTCGCCGCGGAATTGAGAGGCCAGGGTACGTCCGAACTGTTAGGTACGACTCAATAGCACCTGTGACCGCCGCTCGCTGGTGTTCCAACATTGCGATAGCAGCAAATTGATCACCTAACGGGCGCTTGGCAACACTGCAACGCTAGTACCGGTCGGGACGGTCGATTCCGGTCAAGTACAGAAATGGTCCAATTCCTGGCGGCATGTTGGGCGCCAAGTTCCCTGTCGCAAGCCCGGCTTTGGGAGTTGTGTCCAGAGCAAGGCGCCTACAGTGAGCGAAGATCGTCCCATCCCGCCCTGCGTGAACGGGCCGTACGGAAGAGGGGCTCATACAATAATAAAAAAGCTGGGTACTGCGATTATCTAAATAATATTATCTACATAATGGTGGCGATAATCTCCAACATGGGAACCAGTGTTAAGTGCCTGATAATATAAATTAATGATTATCTTGGAATGGTTGAAGGCTTGCCGGGAAAAGTCGATTTCCTTCCTTGGTTCGATTGCTTCAATCATCGACGCCGACACCGAATGCATAGTCGTTCTCTTGCTCCTGGTTGGAGAATGATCTTGAACGCCGTAATGGCCGCGCGTGAACCAGGGGGGATGGTAGCGTATGATTGGTGTGACACCGGGGGTATTTAGATAACGGGAGCCCTGGTATGTGTGTGAATACCATCCTGTACGTAGCTATCAGAGCGAGCCAGTTGAGCCGAGCGTCCGGAGGAGGCGCAGCCGACGACCAGTTAATGCGGAAGGCGAATGCTGGCGAGCATAAATAGAAACCAAGGAAATATTATAATATTATTTTGATAACGCTGGTGGATAATTCCTGTATCGGAGCCAGTGATTATAAACCGAGGATTACTACATAATATTATATACTAAATCTACATAAAAAGAGCGCGAGGAATGTCACAATCGTCCATGCCCCCGTGAAGCGAACGGTAGGTGGCCCCTACTTTACCGCGATGTTCACACCGCTCAGATCGGCGTTGGCAGCTTGCCTGAGAGCCCGCTGGGCATCTTGTCATTGTCTTGACGATCACCTGGGCACTTTCCTGAGCGTTCCGCAACAGACCGCCGCACCGCAGACCCCCTCACACTGGGACGCGACAAATGTGGCGAACGGTACCTTGGGAATAGCTGATAGATCCCGAAAGTGGAGCCGCCCAAGATGCCGCCGACCAGACTGGATAGTAGCGAGCGTGGACGGTCAGCTTGCCTTCGCCTCCGGATCCACCGACGAAGAAGGCCGCCTTGTAGATGGCGAAGGTGCCGCTGTTGGCATGCGAGGCATACTGCCTAACGAAAGCGGGACGGCAACAACCCGCGACCTGTGGGGGGTGGTGTTGCACAGTTCGCTGAGCATTCTAACCCTTTGCCTTGTCAGTCCGGCCTCGGTCTGCCGCGCCGCCGAAGGACAGACGGGGTTAGAGATTCCTTCCGCTCCGCAGTGCATGCCGCCCGCCTATCTCAGATCATGCCGATCATTGCCGGCTCTAGATCGCATGGGTTGCCCTCATTTCCGCAATTCCACCATTGGCCTTAAACCAGCGCAAGGTGCGCACGAGACCCTCTTCATAGGGCACTTTGCACGACCACCCCGGCAGGATTCTTCGGCACAGGGTCAGGTCAGGACGCCGGTTGGTCGGATCCTGCGGCGCCAGCTCACCATGAACAATTGTCGTTCCGGGAATGAGGCCCGCAACATATTTCGCGATCTCAAGCACCGAAATCTCCCGGTCGTTTCCTACGTTGACTGCTCCCACATGATTGAAGTTCTCAAGCCAGAACAGCCGTTCGAGCCCATCGACAATATCGTCGACATAACCCCAGCTGCGGGTTTGGAGACCATCACCATGAACGACGATCGGCTTGCCGGCCAACGCATTGGCGATAAAGTTGGAAACAGCACGCCCATCGTCGGCTCGGGTGCGCGGACCGTAGACGTTAAAGATTCTGGCAACCCGCACATCGACGCCACGGACACGGTTGCTCTCGAAGAGGAGCGCCTCGGTGCAGCGCTTGCCTTCGTCGTAGGAAGAGCGCGGGCCCGTACAGTCCACTGACCCCTGATACGTCTCGGGCAGCGGGTTGACCAACGGATTTCCATAAACCTCCGAGGACGACGCAAAGCAGATTCGCCCACCCTTTTTGAGCAGCTTCAAGAGCCGCATAGCGCCAATCAGATTTGCTGAGACGGTACGCTCGGGCTCGCGCATATAGACTGGCGGCGATGCGGGCGACGCAAGATGAAAAATCTCGTCGAATTGGAAATCGGATTTGAAATTCTCCACCTCGGAGCGGACCAGCACTAGGCGTTGATCTCGGATATGATCAATGTTTTCGGCCCTGCCGGTCCATAGGCTGTCGACCACAACCAGCATGTCCAAATCGTTTCTTTTGAGCAGCCGGTCGACCAGGTGCGACCCGATGAATCCTGCTCCTCCAGCCAGCAACAGCTTCTTCATCTCATGTCTCGAGGGGACGTAGTAGGCTGTCGGAGTTCGTGTCCTCGTTGGGCATTGTAAGCGTCCCTTGTTCAGGAAGCCGCGTCAAATAGGCTCCGGTTGGTCCAAGCTTCTCGTCCATTACTGCAAGGTTGCTGAGCCCCACGAGGTGGTTGGCATTCTCAGCGGAGTCCGCAAACTCATGAATGGAGTAGTTCCAAAAATTTCCTCCGATCTCAGAGCTGCGGTCCTGGCTTTCCGGGTGGGAAAGCGCTCGCTTCACCTTGCGCAGGAAAATGGCCGCGAAAGCGGCAACGAGTTTCGCGAACTGCACAGGTGATCGCCAGAGCATTTTGCTGCAGTGCCTGGCGACCGCAGCAAATCGGTACGTCATTAGCCCAAGCTTGGCAGTCTCGACATCGGTGAGGAACATCGCATCCAGCAGGACCGGCTTCACCGCCTCTGTGCAGCGGGCAAGTACGCTCTCGAGCACCAACCGACGCGAGATGAGCATTCGCACGAAATCTGCCGACATATTCCCTGGCGTTCGGCGATATCCGACAAGATGCTCCTCAACGACGCCGAAACGGTATTTCGAGGCAATGCTCTGTTGGACGAAGAAGTCCTCGCAACCCTCTGCACCGCTCTCGCGCAGTCGCGAGGAGTAGCCTCCCATTTCGAAGAGAACATCGCGCCGAAACATCGCCGAACTGCCGTTGCCGATGAAATTTTCTCCGAGATGCTGCATGAACACCCATCCATTCGGGTGCGTCCGCTTCGGCGTCATGATCACCATATCATCGCCATCAATCGTCCGGTAAAGTGTATAGACAAGCCCGAGATCACTGCCAGCCGCAGCGAAAACACGCAGTTGCTTTTCGAGCTTGGTCGGGTGCCAGAGGTCATCGGCGTCTACGGGCGCTATAAAGATGCCTTTGCTTGCCCGCATCCCCGCATTCCGCGCCGACGCGACGCCACCATTCTTCTGTTGGAGCAACTTGATGCGCCCGTCGTCATCAGCCAGTCGTCGAACGATCGATGCTGTTCCGTCGGTCGAACCATCGTCAACGACTATTATTTCGATATTCCTATGCGTTTGGGCGAGCACGGACGCCAAGGTACGCGCGATGAATGGCTCTGCGTTGTAGGCAGGGATGATAACCGCCACGAGCGCGTGGGCAGAGTGTTGTGAATTGCCCGGCAACTCCGCCATCCCCTGGTCGCGCCCGAACGAAGAGAACTGCGATCGCCCCCAGATTGGCCAGAAATGATTTTCGGACGATATATTAATAAGATAATCAAGCAGCCTGAAATTCGCAAAGACCTGACGAGAGATTGACGGACAGAGTGTCATCTAAACCCTTCTCCGCTGGTGTGTGCAGGCCATGCTGAAAACCAAAGAGATTCAGTGGTTTTTGCGGATGCTTCGGTTGCTGCTATCCGCCCGCAATGCTAGGCACAGAGTTGCTGGCATGGGTCGTTCACTGCACATATTAGCCGAAACTACTGTTCGCGCCAAGGAGCTGTATAGCGACGGCGGTGGGCTCCATCTCCGCGTAAGCAAAGGCGGAACCAAGTCCTGGGCCGTCGTCCACTCCAAGGGCTCTGGCGCCGGCCGCGTCTGGAAGGAAGCCGGACTCGCTCCAAGGCCCGGTGCCAAGACATGAGGGCAGCAGCTTGCAGGCTTCGTCCGAACCCCGTAGCGCCTCGCCGACCCAGCATTACGGCGACCGATCTAGGTTGAGATTGAACCGGCAAACTTGCCGACCTAAATCCGCTGCCTCACGTGGCGGGCTTCATCGTTTGTGGGCGTTAGGCACCAGGTTAGGCACTGGATTGCCAGAGCTTTGATCTCGAGAACCACTCAGGGGGGAATACCGGAAAAGCGGGCTGGTCGCCCGCTGCGCTGCTTCTCTTCGAGACCGGCCAGTCACTTGCTGATGATCTAACGCGGCGTATCCAGGCACGCGGCAATCACGTCGTTGCCCAGACCCTGAGCGGCCACCAGAATTCTCTTGGCCCGGATCACATCTCGATAGGACACCGTGTAACTGCGCGCCGCCTCTAATACAAAATTTAGTTAGTTAGTTCGCGACTGCCGCTCCTGGTGGTGCCTCCAGCGTAATTGTGATGGTGTCACCCGGAGCAAGCAGAGTATCTTCAGTCGCCTCGGTCGTCGCTGCCTGTCCGTCAGTGGAGCGGGTTACACCGATCGTAATTCCGTCCCCTTCGCCTACAAGGTCGCTGCGCATCTGCATCACGTAGGCGATTTGTTTGGTCAATGAATCCATCTCAGCGCGCATTTGCGTCATCGCCGCGCGTTCAGTCTGCAGGTCAGCCAACAGATCAATTCGACCCTGGTCGATAAGCTTATCAAGACTGCGCTGCAAATCCCCTTGGTCGCGTTCAAGTCGAGCGATCTCAGCGTTGGTTTGCAAAGCGCGGGTCGCTGACAAGAGCACTGCGCGTTGGGCGTCGTTGACCCTCGTGATCTGGATCAGACCTTTTTCGAAGAGCTTCTTGAGGCGATCAAGTTCCGCCGCATCTGCGGCAGCGCCCGCTTGATCCGCCTTCTGCTGCTCCTTCAGGAAGCCCATTCGTTCCGCCGCCTTGGTTGTGGCCAACTTAATCGAAGCGCGCTCCTTCTCCTGATCCGCATAGACAGCTTCAAGATGCTTCCCCTCCTGCTGCAAGGCTTCGTCGCGACGAGGTTGGAGGCTCGGGTCACGTTCTGCGTCCGGAAGCTCAATCGCTCTGGCGCCGCTCAGCTGCGCCTCTATGCGAGCAGCCTTGATTTCGCTTTCCTGGTACTTGATGCGCAGAATGTGGAGGCGGCCGCCAAGGTCCGCTGCTGTCATTTCAGGGTTTTCAAGCTCACCGCGACCGAGCTTGTAGCCGCCGCCAGCCGCCACAGCTTGTCGGACAGTCATTCCTGGTCTGAAGGGCTGAATCCCAGGAGAGGCAATGTCCCCGTCAATATAGACGGGTCGGTATTCCTCAATATCAACAATAATCTGATCTTGGTAAAAACCAGTCCAAGTCTCAGTGCCGTCGGCGGATCGTTGCGGAAGGGATTTTGGTTTTAAAACCTCAATTACCTCCTTGCGAACATCCTCTATTGTCTTCCCGAGAACGTTTAGGGGGCCTAGGACCGGCAACACAATTACCCCGCTTTGGTCGATCACAGCTCGCTTTTGCATCTCGGGATAGCCTATGACAGCGAAGCCGATCACGTCGCCAGTCTGCAGACGGTACTCGTCGACATTGTACTCCTCTGCTAGGGCAAGGCCATTCGACAGATTCGCGTATGCGAACAACAGAAACATACATGCAAGCAAAGCGCAGCTGCCTGCCCGCATCAAGCGCATCGATCTATTCGACATTCGCGATCACCCCGCAATGCTTGAGCATGACATCGACGCAGACCTTCTCAAACTAATTCAGCCCCTTGTCGCAACCCATTCAATGGATGGAGCAGTTACGGATCGAGCTGCATATCAGCTGCTCCAATCTGTCACGAAAATATCGAGTTCACTGTGTCCGCGGTCACAGCGCCTGTCGCCGATATGCCTCACTTATCCTAGGTAAAGCTCGGTGTCGTCGCACAAGCGGAAGAGTTGGACGGGATCGGCACAATGAACCAAATAGTCAGCGTCCTTCCCGCAGGGCCATGGCTGAAGTTCTGCCGTGTGGCGGCAGGTGAGACGGACACCTATCTCCGGCCAGGCAGAACCATGGAGCGGGACACGGCGGCTGGCGACGCAGTCCTTCGAGTTGCTGGAGGCATCGTCGTTGATCTCGACGGACACCCTCTGGTCTACAATCAGGGGGGCCAACGATCAGATGTCGATTTCGCAAACAGGCACCTTGTTGCTTACAGCGACGCAGAATTTCTGAGGTCGGAAAAAATCGGGCGCTGAGGCTCACTGTGGTCCCCGGTTGCTCCACGAGCACGCCGCGGATGGAAGCACGCCACGCTCTGTCGATGGGGGATCGTGAAGAGGGAAGCGCGAGATGCTGCACGATATGGTGGCCACGAAAGGAATCCCTTTCCTCTCCAGCGGAAGATTGACCGACCTAAGCGACTTGAGGCAGAGTCAATCCACATTTTCGGCGAGGTGGCGGCGGAGTTTCATAACCCGGTAATGCTCTATTCGATCGGCAAAGACTCGTCGGTAATGTTGCATTTGGCGCTCAAGGCGTTCTTTCCGTCGCGCCCGCCCTTTCCGCTACTTCACATCGATACGACCTGGAAGTTCAAGCAGATGATCCAGTTCCGTGACGATGCTGCCGAGTGCGCGGGCATGGATTTGATCGTCCATACCAACGTGCAGGGCTTGAAGGAGGGGATCAACCCAGGGATCAACCCATTCACTTAAGGCGCTTCCATTTACACAAACGTTATGAAGACCGACGCACTCAAGCAGGCGTTGACCAAGTATAAATTCGACGCAGCGTTTGGCGGGGCTCGACGCGATGAGAAGCCGAGCCAAGGAGCGCATCTTTTCCTTTCGAACGGAAAATCACAGCTGGGATCCGAAGACCCAGCGCCCGGAACTCTGGAACGTTTTCAACGGGTGGATTCGTCATGGGGAGTCGATCCGTGTGTTCCCTCTCTCCAATTGGACCGAGCTCGACATTTGGCAGTACATCCTGAAGGAAAACATTCCCGTCGTTCCGCTCTATTTCGCGGCCAAGCGTCCGGTCGTGTGGCGCCAGGACGTGCTGATAATGGTCGATGATGACCGGCTGCCGCTTGAGCCCGGCGAAATACCGGAAATGAGAATGGTGCGCTTTCGCACTTTGGGTTGCTACCCGCTGACCGCCGCAATTGAATCGGATGCGTCGACGGTTGCGGAGATCGCCTATGAGATGCTGTTTGCTCGAACGTCCGAGCGCTCCGGACGTCTGATCGATCATGACTAGTCAGAGGCGATGGAAAAAAGAGGCGGGAGGGATACTTCTGATGAACGCGATACGGATAGACCCCGCCGCGATCACCCAGTACCTGGAACGCCATGAAAGGAAGGACCTGCTTCGCTTCCTGACGTGCGGAAGCGTCGATGACGGTAAATCGACACTGATCGGACGCCTGCTTTACGATGCCAAGCTGCTTTTTGAGGATCAGCTCGCGGGTCTGAGACGCGGTTCTCGTAAGCACGGAACAACTGGAGATGACATCGATTTCGCGCGTCTCGTGGACGGTCTGGAAGCGGAGCGTGAACAAGGCATCACCATCGATGTCGCTTATCGATTCTTTTCGACCCATCGCCGCAAGTTCATTGTCGCTGACACGCCTGGCCATGAGCAATATACGCGCAACATGGCGACCGGCGCGTCGAATGCCGACCTTGCCGTCATTCTCATGACGCGCGGAAGGGGGTTCTCACGCAGACACGCCGCCATACTTTCATCGCGTCGCTGCTTGGGATCAAGCACCTCGTTGCCGCAATCAACAAGATCGACCTGGTGGATTACTCCCAGAAGACCTTTGATCGGATCGGCGCTGACTATCAGACCTTCGCCGCGGACCTTGGCTTCAAAATGATGGTCTCCATTCCGATGTCCGCACGCTTTGGCGACAACGTGACGGAGCGGAGCGCCAGGTTGGCGTGGTATGAAGGGCCGACGCTCATCGAGCCCCTCGAAACCGAAGCGATTACCTTGGTTCTGGAACACGAAATTGATGTTTCGCGTGGTGACGTCGTCTGTGCAGCTGCCGTCCAGGGTCAAGTCGATCATCACCTATGACGGCCAGCACGAATGGGCGGCGCCTCGTCTCAATGGGGCGGCACACATATCTTCTCGACGGTGACAACGTTCGCCACGACCTCAACCGTGACCTTGGTTTCACGGATGCGGACCGTGTCGAGAACCTGCGGCGCGCCAATGAGGTGGCGAAATTGATGGTCGACGCCGGCTTGATCGTCTTGGCGTCGTTCATATCGCCGTTCCGGGCCGAGCGCAAAATGGCCCGAGAGCTGTTTGCTGCGGGAGAGTATGTCGAGATTTTCGTGGATACACCTCTCCACATCGCTGAGAAACGGGATCCAAAGGGACTGTACAAGAGAGCGCGTCTAGGTCGGCTTAAAAATTTCACTTGCATCGACAGCCCCTATGAGGAGCCAGAGTTGCCGGAAATTGTTCTGGCGGCAGGGGTGAGCGCGCCCGAGGAGCTGGCCGAACAGGTTATCAACTATCTCGCACACCACGGCTACATCGACCGATGAACCAGGCTTTTCAGCCAAGTGCCACAAGTCCAGCGCTATCAGGAAGGCATCTTCGACCAGATCTGCAAGCCGGCAATAGGCAAAAGGGTGTCATGACGATCGCTCCCACCGTCGCTGCGCGGTGGCAATTCAGACAGCCATTCCGGGTTTCGGTTTGACGCTCGGCTTCTCGCTTGCCTACCTCAGGCTCATCATCCTCATCCCCTCGTCAGGGCTGATCTGGCGCTCGGCCGCGCTCGGCTGGGCCGATTTCTGGGCGGTCGCCACCGATCGCCGCACCATCAACGCGCTTGAAATCAGTTTTGGCACCGCCTTCGTTGCCGCCGCGGTCAATGTCTTCTTCGGCACGATCGTCGCCTGGGTGCTGGTGCGATACCGCTTTCCCGGCCGCCGTATCGTCGATGCCATGGTCGACCTGCCCTTCGCGCTGCCGACGGCGGTGGCCGGCATCGCGCTGACCACGCTCTACGCACCAAATGGCTGGCTCGGCAAATTGCTGACGCCACTCGGCATCAAGGTCGCCTACACGCCGCTCGGCATCGTCATCGCGCTGGTCTTCATCGGCCTGCCTTTCGTCGTGCGCACCGTCCAGCCGATCATGGAGGAAATCGACAACGAGGTGGAGGAGGCCGCCGCCACGCTTGGCGCCAGCCGTTTCCAGATCATCACCCACATCCTGTTTCCGGCCTCGCGCCCGCGATCATCACCGCTTCTCGCTCGCCTTTGCCCGCGGCGTCGGCGAGTACGGTTCCGTCATCTTCATCGCCGGCAACCTGCCGTTCAAGTCCGAGATCGCGCCGCTTCTGATCGTCATCCGGCTGGAAGAATACAACTATCCGGCGACCGCCGCGATCGCGGCGATCATGGTTTTGCCATCGTTCGCGATGCTCCTGGTCGTCAATCTGGTGCAGTCGTGGAGCCGCAAACGCTATGACGTCACCATCGTGTCGCGATCGGAAGCGACACCGCCGGCCAGCGAGCAGCCGGTCGCGCGCTACCTGCCTGATGGCAGTCGCGTCCTGTGGCCTGGGCGGCATTGGCCGCCTGACGCGGGGCCGCCATGTCCGCCGCTCCGCTAAACACGGAAGTTGCGCGGCGGACACACCAACGTCGAAGCCATCCCATTTTGCTCAACTTGGCGCACACACCTCGACTCAGCCTATGCCTAATCCAGATCGCATGGCATGGCCAATCCGCGTGGCAAACCTCTTCAGGCCGCCGAACGGGAGTTGGTCGCCTGGAAGCAAGCGTCCTGGCACAGGTTGGGGCGTCTTTATTCGCATATGCTAATATACTGGTCGCTCTGACCCGTTCCGATATGTTATAATGGTTAATGCGCTGAGGCCTGGATAGCCAAGGAGCGCGTCACGCCAGCGGCTGCGAGTGGGACGGCGATGTCCTTTTTGCTTTTTTTGCGAGGCCTTATCATAGTACTGTTGGCATTCGCCATCAGTATATATTTACTCACCGACTCCCTCTGGGGCACGATTGTCCAAACGTTAATTTGTGGGATCTTGATACAGACTGGGTACTTTGTTGCTGTCATGCTGCTAGTGTGGCGCTCTGTCTCCAAGGAATCCAAGGAATCGGTGACTCCGAAGTCACACATCGCGCGATGAGTCCGAAAGGGAGCAACTGCCGAGCCGCTTAGTAAGTGAGGCGGGCCATTCTCCGCCTTTAGGCTCTGGCGGCTAGAGCAGGACGATCAGCAAGATGACACCCCACACCACGAAACAAAATGTGACTGCAGCCTGTCTTATTCGGGCAGCGGAGAGGCTTTCCGCGAGGCGCCAGATGCGCGCAGGACCCTTGCCGTGATCGTTATCGCGCGTCAGTGATCGACGAGCCATTCCTATTTCCCGCAGGACAGGCTCAACCTGAGCCCGGAATCTCTGCTCAGATGTTTTGCCATTTGGCAATACGACTCAATTTCTTCCTTCAATTGGAGCTTACGACATGCAGCGGAATTGCGGCAGGCGGAAATGGGCCGTGTGAGGTCTCGTCTATTGCATCGAGGTTAGGAGTTGCGCCTTTGGCGAAGAGCGGGCTGATGCCCGCCCGAGCGGTGTGCCTGTGCTCCGTGGGCGTCGATATCTGAATTTGCAGACATTTAGTCAAATAATGTGATATGGTGTTTGTCACTACCAATGCGCTGCCAGTCTCATCCGACAGGTTTGAAGGCTTATGCTCCGCGAAGTTGAAAAACACCCGGATTCTGCCTTCACATTCGGCGATCCCCAGTGGGGAACGATTGATCTCGAAACACTCGTGGCGGCAGCGCAACGGCAGGTGAGGTTCGTCCTTACATGCGCGCTCGCGGGACTTGTGCTGGGGCTGGCGTATCTTTGGGCCGAGGTGCCCTTGTACGAGTCGACTGCCAGAATCCTGATCGACAAGAACCAGCCATCCGTCGTGACGAAGTTAACAGAGAGCGGAAGCTCCGCACAGCTTGACCCGATGATGCTGAGTCAGGTCGAATTGTTGCGTTCCGACCGCATCGGGCTAAAGGTCGTTGACAGCCTCGGTCTTGCTACCGATCGCTCTTTCTTGTCAGCGCCATATTCATTGCTCAACAGTCTCACAGGATCGGTCGCTCGGTTGGTGTGGCCATTCATCGGCAGTTCCGAAGCAAGCGGAGCACCCGTGAAATCGAGTTCCGCGCGAGGATCCGATCCTCGATGGCAGGCATTTGGCATTCTGGCTGAGAATATAACGGTAGCTCGTGTAGGGGATTCTTACATTCTGCAAGTCCAATTTCGGTCGCCTAGCGCCGAAATGGCGCAAAAAATAGCCAGTAAGTATGCAGAAATCTATATCTCTGACCAAGTCGGAGCCAAAGACGAGTCGATTATCCGAGCTCGCAGCGCACTGGCGGAAGAGCTCGAGACGGTGCGGAAGCGATCGGTCGATGCCGAGCTCGCAATCCACAGGTTCCGAACAGACAATACGCTGACCAAGGAAACGCTGGTTACCTTGCGCCAGCTCGAACTTGAGGCGTCCTCTCTCAAGTCGCAATATGAACAGGTCCTGCAGCAGTACCAAGCGAGCCTGCAGAACCTTTCGATGGCGTTGACGGAGGCGCGGACTATCTCGGAGGCACCATACCCCAGCAGACCGAGTTCTCCGAACAGCAGTCTTACGTTGGCGTTCTGCGTCGTGCTCGCCGGCATGGTTGGCGCCGGTGTGGGCGGAATTCGGGAGTACCGGGAGCGCTTTTTCCGCACGACGGCTCAAGTGCGCGATGAGCTCGGACTTCAGACGCTCGGAATGATCGCTTTGCTGGACGGGAAGCCAATTCGCCGAAACAAGCACGATCGTGCGGCCGGAGAGCCGTCATTCATCGAGGTGGGGAACAGCGCTTTCAACTGGGTAGAGCAACATCCGCGCTCGGAATTCGCTGAAGCGATGCGAACTGTGAAAGTCGCTGTTGACGTCGAGTTACCAAGGAAGAGCACCAAGGCGCTCGGCATCGTTTCTTGCCTCCCGGGAGAAGGGAAGTCTCTGGTCGCCGCTAATTTAGCGATGGTTCTTGCTATGCAGCGTTGTAAGACGTTGTTGATCGATGCCGATATCCACAATCCTGGCTTGTCCCCTATGTTAGCCAACGGCTGGGAACGAGGCCTGGCCAACTTGTTGGCTGGAGAACTCAATCCGAGAGACTTGCTGGCCCATCAGTCATTGCCATTGAGGTTCCTGCCCGGCGTGAACCAGAGCCAACAAAAGCTCACAAACACCGTGCAGCCTATCGAGAAAATGGGCGACTTTTTGCTCAAGGTGGGCCCTATGTTCAATTACGTCGTCGTCGATTTGCCCCCGTTGGCTCCAGTCGCGGACGTGAGGTCCTTTGTCCAGCACCTCGACGGCCTTGTTCTGGTTGTTGAATGGGGTGTGACCGCTCGTACGTTCGTGCGCGAAATTCTCAACAACAACCCGATCCTGGCGGATAAATGCATCGGCGTTCTGCTCAACAAGGTCGATATCAAAAGAATGAAGCGGTACCAAAAATTCGGCAGTGCCGAATTTTACAGTGAACGTTATCATCAGTATTACCAGGCCTAGTTGTGGAGAAGGCATTTTTTGTCTTGAGCAGATAGCCCAAGGAGGGCTTTGACGAACAAGCTCCGTCCGGGCCTATCCGCGCAAGACGCAGGAGATGGTGTTCGTCGGCAAGGACCGGCGATACATCGTCGCTTCCTCCAGCCGGTGGGTTGCACGCTGGCATCGGACTGTGAGAAGGGGCCAGGTCGAGAACCATGTCGGCTAGGTGGGATGCCGATCAGTCAGAATTCCCGATCGGCCTGGCTATCCTGATCGCCAGCCTTTGCCGGTCGTTACATTCCGCCTCCCAACACCGCCGTAGCGCGGACACGCAAAGCATCCTGCGAATAGGCCTCCAGCATATCGTGTCGTGCCTGTATTCCGATCTCTTTGCGAAGCGTTTCATCGCCCGCGAGCACTAACACTTGGGTCACCGCCATCTCCGCTGAGGGCACAGTAAGCTTCAGCATATTCTCTCCATGCTTGCCGTAATCCCGAATACCGCCGACGTCGGTCGCGATAATCGGAAGACCGGCAAGCATCGCCTCGGCGACGACGATGCAGAACCCTTCGGTGTCGGACAGATTGATGAACATGTCACGATCACAGGCCAGCTCGAACCAGCGTGCGACATAGCCATGGAAATGCACGCGATCTCCAACGCCGAGCTCATCTGCCTTCCGCGAAAGCGCCTGCCGTTCCGGCCCATCGCCGTAAAGATCGAGGCTTGCAGAAACGCCGCGGTCTTGGAGCATTCGGACGGCCTCGATCAGGCGGTCAAAGTTCTTTAGCGCGATAAGCCGTCCGGCAGCAGCAAGGCGCAAGGGTGTGTGAAGCGCGTAATCGCGCTTGTGGCTGGAAGCCTCATCGGCGCAAAACAAAGGCACGATATGCGAGCGGCGCCTGCGCGGCAGGAAGTATGCTTGCGTCTCCTGCAGCGTACTTTCGCAATCAGCCCAGATTTCGTCAACGCGCCAGGACAGGGCCTTGAGCACAGGGCCATAGATACCTGCGGCGCGCCGGGAGCGGTAGCGGGTTGTGTGTTCGAATGAAACGCAGTGCAGCCGAGGAGCAAACATCGCAACTAGCCGTCCCAGGAGATTGGCCTGCTTGAGCGACAACGCAACCATATCCGGCCGCCACTCCCGGATGAGGCGCAACATTACAAAGAACGTGCCCACGAAGGTGCGCAAGGAAGGCTCTTCACTCTGCGACGTCAGGATAAGATTGTGCTCTCCGATCTTTGCGGCGATTTCATCGGCAAGAGCCCCGCGACCACGGCAAAAGGCGAGAATCTTCAGCTCGTGGCCGCTGAAAAATCCTGCTTGCAGCAAGGTCAGTAGCCCATGCTCGGCGCCACCGGGATCGAATCCGTTGATGAAGTAAAGAATTCGCATGTGATAGTGAAGCACTCCGATTCTCTTGCACCTCGTATTTACTGTCGCAACTAACTGCCCGATCTTGTATGAAATTCTCCTGCGCTTGTGGTGAGGGCCCAGTGGTGGGGTCTGGAGACCTTTCAAGTTCTTACCCGCGTTAAGAGAGACTTGGCGACCCCTTTAATGCCTCCCACCAGGGGCCCATGTTTGGACCGGAGACATCGCGAACAAGTGTTCGGGGACATCGCGAACAGTTTGCCATTCTATCGAGAGAAGCCATTGAAGTCGATGGTTTCTATTTTCTGATGTCTGAACCAGGCGCCGAAGACGCCATCTGTTGCCGCCGGGCCAAGGGCGACAGACTTGCCGATGACAGCCTCGCACAGGCGTATGGAACGGCCGAGGACAGAGCTGCTGAACGCGGGGGGACGAGATCGCCGTTCCCGGTACTAGCGTTGAGCGCCCCGATATTCGTCGACAATGCTGTTTAATGAGATACTGGTTCCGGTGAGCCTTCCCAGGAAATAGGCTCCATTGCTGCCGTCAATCTTGTGATCCTCTCGGATCATGCCGTCCATGAGCGCGGCCAGCGCGAAGGGAAGACTCAAGACGTCACTAACCAGCCGGCTCCGGGTAAGGCCACGCAGGAAATATTTCGCCGCCCAGTAGAGTGACAAACCGGGTCCACCGAGCGCTCCACGACTGATCGTTTCGAAATTCCGGAACAGCCATCGATGTCCGAGCTCAGTGAAGCGCGTGAAATCATAAGCGCCCTCATGCACTTGCTGCATGAACGGCGTCTCGGCGTAGACGAGACCGCCGGGCTTGAGCACGCGAGATATCTCTGAAACGACCTGTTCCGGGTTAATCACATGCTCGAGGACCGCCTGAATGCAGACGCCGTCCACCGAGCCGCTGGCAAGCGGAATCTGATGAGCGTCCGCGATGAAATGCGTGTATGCGGACGGGTAGATGTCGAATGCAATCTGTCGAACGGTTTCGGTTTCATAAAGGCCATCGGTCCCCGCCCCCTTAGTTGCGGCGCCGATCATGAGCACGAGGGGGCGCTCAATCCCATGGGAGAGAACGTGATCGCGAAAGCTGACAACGTTGCGCGCGCTGAGATTCGCAGTTCCGAAGAGCCACCCCTTGGTGATCCTCAGCCAGTTCGGCCGCCTCTTTATGGCTGAGATGCCACTTGCCGTCAGCACATCGGCACGCACGAGACTGCAAGAGAAATCGATCAGTGCCGGCTGACCATGCACAACCGGATACTCGGCAGCTCGCGCGCCAGAGAGCTCTGATTTCGCCTCCGTGATGGTCGCGCCGCGGCGGTACAGAATAATCGGTACGGAAGGATTCCCCGGCTGCCGCATGAGATGCTCGACCTCTCGCCATTCCGCCAGCATCTTTAAGAGCCATCAGCAAAGCCGTTCCGCACGGCCCGGTAGAACAATAGCTTGGCTGCGCGGCGCACCTGTGGATCCATGCCCCTCGGGATGGCGCAAAGGAAAATGCAAACGTATATCCGCCAGGACAATGGATCGTGCCGCATCGCGCGAATGAGCAAGCGCGCTCCGCGTTTCTTTTCCCCTTTAACCACGCAATCATTGCCGGCCTTCGCGTACAAACGCGCGTTGCGCCGGCGCGCGAGGTGCGCAAGCTCCGGCCGTCGCATGATCCATTCTCGCGTGAGGCGTTCGGCTGCCGGCAGAAGCGTGTCGATTCTGCGGGTAGCGTTCGAGTCATGGCGCCGTTTATAGACGAGTGCTCCGGCTACATATTGAAATGTCCAACGCTCGGCTACGCGCATACAAAACTCTGTATCTTCGCCAAGCCATAAAGCCTCGTTGAACAACCCGATATCTTCGACAATCTGCCGCCGCATAAGGATACTGGAGGGAACAATCGGCCCATCAAGCAGAAAATATGTCGGCAGCGTATCACATTGGTCCCCACGATAGCGGCGCACGGCGACGTGTAGAGCATCGGAAATATTCGGGTCGGAAAAATCGACAAAATCACCATAGACAAGACCTGCCTTGCAGCCATTGCCAAAGACGGCCAATTGGCGCTCAAGCTTGTCCTCAGCCCAGAAGTCATCGCCGTCGAGAAATGCAATAAAATCACCGGTAGCATGTCTGATGGCAAGATTCCTCGCCGATGAAGGCCCGACACCCGCTGCTGTCAGCACATGTATGCGCGGCTCCCTGCGAGCCAGCGCCGCGATGACCTCCGCCGAGCCGTCGATCGAGCCGTCGTTGACAATGATGATCTCTTTGATTCGGCTCGACGCGGTCTGATTGATCACGCTTTCCACTGCCTGCACAATGAAGCGTTCTTCATTGTGGCATGTCAGGATAACCGAAACACTCATCTTGTGCTTCCTAGTAAGGGGCGCCTAAGAAGTCGAGGATGCCTCGTGCTCGTGGGGTAGACCCTCCGCGCCCTGTGTAATGATAGGCAAAGCCCGTGCCGCGTCAATTCAGGCAGGAGCGAGACAAGGATTAGCGTGACGAAAGCTCGTGTGCCGGAGGCTTCTGTTCCAACGTAAAAGGCGCAAGGAACAAGGAGCACGAGGGGCAGAAGCCGTGCCTGGGCCGCTCCGATCAATCCGTGAGAAAGGGCCCAGCTTAGAGTACGGCTTAAGCGAAACCATGCAGCAATCCATATGAGAATATAGAGGCTGAGCCCAATGATGCCGTTCTCGGTGAGGATGCGTTGAAACTCGCCATGTATCCCCAGCCGCAACTCGTCAGGAAGTCCGCTGAAATCCGTATCGATAATATTATTGAATTGGTTCGTTCCGACGCCCACCAGTGGATGTTCGGAGATGAGTTGTCTGGACAGAGTGAAAGCAAACGCGCGCTGGACATTGCTCGGCGTGTCACCAGGGGCATATTTCCCCGTCGCGGCCAAATATTCGTGTTGCCCCATGCTCAGCGGATTGACGATGGTCTGCAATTGCTTTTCGACATAGGCGTTGCCTACCATGATCGATAACGTGAAAAGACCCACGAAGCCGGCGGCGATCGCTGGTACCATCGCAGCGAGCCGTCCGCGCATAAGAAGCGCAGCGGTCAGAAAGAGATAGATCAAAAACGCCTTGCGTTCCCCAGATAGCACGAGCAGGGGAAGTATCCCCGCCCATACAAACCAGAGGGTGCGCCGCTTGGCCCGGTTTTCGAAGAGGAGGAGCCCCGCGAGCGCAATTGGAACGAAGGTGAACACGAGCCTCGGATCGAACAGATGCTTCCAACCGACCAAGTAGCCATGGGCGACATGCCAGGTGATCGTATAGGCGAGGATCAGCACCATGCCGAAAAGCAAGATGTTGACGGTCTTGTGCGTGTCGACCCGGCTGGCCTCCTGTGCGAAGGCGAACGCAAAGGCACCCACAGCGGACATCTGCAATAGCTCGCGCAGGCCGTTCTCCGCGTCCACGCTGAAGGCCGAGACCATGTGCCAGCCCAAAAAGGGTAGGAGCAGTAGAAAACCGGCTGAAAAAGCCAACTTTCGCCAACGCCCCGTCGCCAGGCCAATCACGAGCGCCAGCAATGTGATCAGCTCAAACGGACGCAGCAATACAAGACCTGTCTCAAGCCTGATTGGCAGGAAGAGGCTTAGTATCGCGAATGTGAGGAGATAACGCATCACAGCCCCTTCACGGCGCGATATTCTTTTAGCATGTTCTCTTTCCCGGAAACAGAACTTGTTGGATGTATCAATGCCAGCGGGCGGAGAAACACTTCACCCTGCTCCAGCCGACGACCTCATCGTTCCGCCCGCTGTGGCATCGCATATCGAAGAGGTTTCCGCCTGTTGGGAAAACTCACCCTCCTCGGCTGCGGGGAGGCTTACTGGTGGCAGAGCTCATCAGCAGTCCGACGAGAGTGATGACGCATCCTGGCGTCGCGCAGTCGATGCGTTCTAGCCGACGGTTTCGCTCTCCGGGGTCCAGGCTTCTGGCTGGTCGAGCACAGAGACCGCGCGAACATGGCAGCGAATCTTATGCCCGACATCCCGCGAGCTCAGCTCATAGCTTGTGCCGGTTTCGCCCACGATCGGAACGCCGTCACGATACCATAGACACTCTATTTGCGACGCAATAACGTTCGGTACGATGGTCAGCGCCTGGCCCGGTGAAGCCTGGCCCGAGAAGGCCGGCAATGCGCTGAAGCCCGTCGGGACCCTAGCCAGATCCGTTTCCGTCTGCCGGACCCTTACATAGTCAATAACCATGTCATACGTCTGCGACGGGTCCGGTTGAGCGCGACCTTTTTTTCCATCGTAAGCGAAATCCACGATGATGTATTTTTTTGCTGCGAGTTCCGGTGTCGTCGGAACGCGCGCCACTTCATAGCCGTCGATCACGAAATAGGTATAATCATCCTCGATCTGCGCATACCAAGTATGAAATTCGCCATCGTATACGTCGATCGTCCCCGGAAAGCCATTTGATGGATCGACTTGATAGCCGGCGATTTTCCGGTGCACGCCACGTGGCGTGATATGTGGATCTGCATAGCCGAGTCTGGGTTTGTGCACGTGCTGACTGATGTTGATATAAGCTCCATTGAGACCGTCATATTCCCAAAAGTCCGTCTCAAGACGATTGCGCGTCCGCCAGAATAGATGCTCCACGCCATACGCCCAAAACGCAGGAAAAAATCCAGGGCGCGGCGCTGCGATCTTCGGCAGTCTAGCGCGGATCTCAAAGATCCCCTTTCCCCAACACCGCCCCTGGCCATTGTTGTTCACGGAAGAGAATGCACCTGTTCTCCAACGGCGCTTATGCAAGAGCCGAAGCGCCAGCGTGTGGCTGGCGGGGTCGTGCACATATGACGAAGGCGACCCCGAGATCCGCTGGGCATTGGCGTCAACACCGACGTCCGACAGATGGCTCGGCGCATACCAGATGCTGCTTTGCGCGCCTTTGGAATCATCGACAACCGTATTGGAATTGAAGTCGTCAAGAAAAACGGTTGTGTAATCGCGGATCGGCGGCGCCGCCTCACCACGATGAGCATATCGCTCATCGCCGATGGCTGCCCAGGACGCCCACGAGGCTGAATCGAACGCATAACGTTCCGGTTTGTCGTTCGCATCCACAGCTGAAGGAGGGCTCTGGCGATAGGGATGATCGCCGGGCAGGGCGGATTGCCGGCCGACGCGCCACATGCCCCATCCCATCAGCATGTCGATCTGGGAGTCATTTAGTTCGCCTTGTCCGATGATGACGCAGTCGATCGCGACATCGGCCCTCATCGGATTGTTCACATCGCCCATGAAGCTCTGCGATTTCATCCGGTTGGGTGCCAATGCATAAATCGTCTGGCCGGCCGTCTTGACCCCATTCACCACGGCCTGCATCACGAATCCGCGGCGGTACCCGACCATGACATTCCAGTCGCCAAAATCCGTCGAGCATAGCCCTTCCTCGCTCTTGAGCTTGCCGTCATGGAGCCGCGAAACGAATGTGCCGGCCGAGGGCTTGAAACAGACCTGGGGCTGGCGATGCACCGGGCCACCCTCTGCGCCATTGACGCAAAGAACGGAAACGTTATTCGCGTCGGCGTTGACTGCCGAATTGCACCGGGCGATCACCAACCACCAGCGGTGAAGATACGGGGCATCGTTATCGGCGGGCCAAGTCAATGCCTGTTTCGTGCCCTTCTTGAAGAGAACGCCGCCGTTATTCGGAAGCTTTGTCGGGCGCAGGGAGGGCTCGGCTTGCATCGCAGCCACCGGCTTCACGCCGCCCGATTGCCACGAGGAGACTTCGCCTTCGGCCAGATCCTCCTGAAACCAGGATTTCACAATCATTTCCGGGAACAGACCAGGATGCCAGGAGTGAGCTTTCGGCTGCGAGCCTTGCGCCGGACCGGCGGCGCGAGCATCCCGTCCTGGGCGACCGGCGGCCGCCAGCACAAGGGCGGCGCATGCGGCCCGCGCCAGGTCCCGGCGAGAAAGGCGATGGGTCATTATAGTGTGCCTTACCTATCTCACATCGCGCCAATATCCGCTGGTTTCGAGCACCACGACGCCCGTTACCGACTATTGCGCTTCTCCTCGCAAAAACAATTCGCCGCTTTAGTTTGGCTTTTCAATGACGCTCTGCGGCGCCGAAGGGCAACAGAATCCTTCGAAACGGGAGTGGTCTGCGAGGATCGAGATACTATGGAACGAGCCGTTATCGTCATTCGTCGGTCGAGGAGGCTCGAACACACGGGTCAACATGATCGCTGCCTCTCTCTCGACGTAAGATGGCCGCAGACAAGTTCTGGCAATTCTGCTACAAGGGGCTTAGCTTGCTCCGAAGATCTATCCGCGCGCCGGATCCTACTTGGTCAGGTCGTCTCCCGCGAGTTCAATGTGATAAACTTCGCCCGTCCTAGTACCTCCTTTCAGAAATCGGATTTCCCATGCGTTTTCGTGTGGTACGAGTAACGCTTGCAGTGCTGTCCGGCACGCGGCGATGAAGCGGGCGCGCTCCTGACGATGGTCGACAACCAAAAACAGGCGCGCTACGGGTACAGTGACACGAGCCTTTACGACGCGAGGGTTAGGAAATACTATCGTCCAATACACTCAGACAGGTCAAATAGCGCACCGAACCGCAATCCCTGGACCCCAGAATGGATCGAGCCATTGTCATAAATTCCTTCGGCCGCGGCGGGTCGAACATTCTGGCGAATATGATCGGGTCTTCGCCCGGCGTCCTCATGACCTTCGATGAATTTTGGCAGTTCTACTACAACGGCGGCTGGAATCTTCCTCCAAAGGTCTATCGACGTCTGGGAGTCCGGGCGGGCAAGCTTGCCTCCAGGTCAGTGTTCTACGCGAAGCGATTTCAGAAGCGTCTGGAAAGAAGCATTCAAGCGTCGATCGCCGCTGACTACCAGCTGCGGAAGGAAAGGGGGCTCGATCTTGCGCTCGCGCGCCACGTCCTCTTCAAGGTGACTGAGTACGACATCTTCCTGAACTCTGAAATCGAGAAGCAGTTCGAAGAGACGATCTTCGTCGGGCTGGTGAGGAACGGCTACGGCCTTTGCGATTCATGGAAGCGCCGAGGGGTGCCGGCCATGATGGCGGGTCGAGTCTACAGCCACATTGCCGGCAAGATGCTTGAGGAACAGGCTGCCAGAGACAACTACTTGCTTGTCAGGTTCGAGGATATGGTTGCCCATCCTCTCCGCTTTCTGGATCGCCTGTACGGGCGCCTGGCGCTGCCGCGGCCCCGTGAGGACGGCTATATTCACAAGCCAAAGAGCTATGGGCCCGGTCAGGAGGCCGCCGCGTCTGCAAGTCGCACCATGCGCATAGTGGACAAAAGCTACTGGGCGTCACTCCTGGCCGAGAACATAAACGCTGCTGCGATCGAGCGACTGACGAGCGAGGACCTGAAGGACTTCAACAGGTACGGCTCCGGCGTCATGGAAACCCTGTACGAGGTTCGGTGGAGCAGCCCGGGCCCCTGAATTCGCAGAGGGTGGAGCAAACGACGAGGCCAACGGTGATAACGATGCGGGCCTGTGGCGACAGGCCCTCGCACACTGTAACTAGCGGATGGGAAATGCTCGCCGATGCGTCCGAATGAAGCCAAGCACGTTCAGACGATCTTGGCTTCGCTTCCGAGCGATCGGCTCCTCGACCGCCCACTTCCGGACGGTGGAACAGCCCCACGTCGACCTACTCGTGTTTCGGCCGCTTCGCGAGCGCGGGGTACGTATCCTCCATATCGATATGAAGGAAGAGGAGGGAGTGGACTTGGTTGGAGATGTATTGGATCTGGCCTTCCAGGCGCAACTGAGGACGCTCCATCCCAGGCTCGTCATGTGCTGCAACCTGCTCGAGCATCTGGTTGATCCGGGCGCATTTGCCGATGCTTGCGCCAGTATCGTGGAGCCTGAGGGTCTCCTGCTGGTCACCGGCCCGTACAGCTACCCCTATCACCTCGACCCCATCGATACGCTCTACCGGCCAGCCCCCGACGAAATCCGTCGCCTCTTTCCTGATTTCACCTGCCTGCAAGAGGCCGTCGTTTCGGACAGCACCTATCTGGACGATCTTTTGAGCCAGCATACATTACGGGAGCTGATCCGGCTGCTTACCCGGCATGTTCTAAGTTTTCCGTATCTCCTTCTTGCTGACTTTGAGCGTTTCAAAGCTCGCTATCATAGATACTTCTGGCTCTTTCGACCCTATTCGTCGACCGTGGTCTTACTGCGGCGCCCCGCTTGCGTTGATCAATAGATGATTGGTATCACCACGTAGAAGACCCCTTCAATCTTAGAGGACTAATATACAACGCGCTTGAATCCGTGATGACCACATCGGCAAAGTATTTTGACAAGAAGAATACCAACCGAAAAAGCTTCTATCCCCCCGCGACTCAGACCCGTGACAAACCAGAGCTGCAGATGAATATTGTTCTCATTGCATAACCGACGTGCGCCCGACTGCGCGATGTCATCGTTAAAAAAAATCTCCCGATCCCGCGAACGAAGTTATCCGGAAAGACTTGTGCTAGTCACTGCGCGATCGCCTCAAAGGTGTTTTCTAACTTGGTTTTTCCTATCACACAGGATTGGAACACGACCCATGCGCAACGCCTTAAGTAGGCAGTGATCGGCGAGAAACCTTGCAGGGGCTCGAGGTGATCCCGGCGCAGTACCGGGTGATGGTGACGCGCCGTCCCAAATATGCCTGCCGAGCCTGCGAGCAGGTGGTGGTGCAAAATTCGCGCATCTCAGACTCACATCGAGAAGGTGAGAGGAAGATCTTCGTATTCGCACGGTGGGGCGCCCCCGCACCGCGTCGCTGACCGAAACCTGGAAATTGGAAGGCGGCGATCCACGAGCCTACCTCGCCGACGTACTCACCAGGTTCGTCAACCTCTGGCCACCTCGCGTCTCGACGAGCTAATGCCTGAGCGCCCCGAGAATTCACGCAATAAACTAAACTCGCGGGCTGACACCAGCTCCGATCCAACTTCAAGACGCCGGCGCCGGGGCAAAAGAGCGCTTACTCAGGTCTTCTCGCCGATCACCTGCATAGGTGCCCGACAACAGGTGGAACGCGCCCAACCTATGCAAGCGCAAACAACGGTGCGTACGCCACTTCTATCCTTCTCAGCTGTTGGGAAATTGCGTTTGCACCAGCCGATGAAATCGAAGATCGCTCCTCCGATAGACACCGTGCTAGCTTGGCAAGGACCCGATCAGACCAACCAGCCTGCTGCATTCTTTCAGTTTCGAGCGGATAATCCAATTGGCGAAAGATCGCTGATAGTTTGAAGACCGACGGTTCGATGCTAACGACCGGGACACCCTCGCAAAGCGCCAAAATCGAAGCATGCAGGCGGCTGCTGATGACGGCATCGCATTTTCGGTAGATGGACCGAAGCTGCTGATATCGAGGCTGGTAGTTGATGACCGTGGATTTATCGATCATTCGACTCAAGCGTCTGGCGAAAGCCAAATCGCGATGCATTGCATTCGACACAAGAACGATGGGACGCCCGGTCTTATTCAGACCTTCTGCCAGGCGCGTCCATTCATCCACGCCCTGCATAGCCCCCAAGCCATTAACTGCAAGCCCGATCGCCCTGCGGGGTATGGCGCTTGCAGCCTCCGGCACCGATATCTGTGAGGCCAGAAATACCATATCCGGTGCCTCATGAATAATCGAATTCCGCACGCCAAGATCTATCGCAACTTCAACCGATTTTGCGTCGCGCACGCTCAAATAGCACAGATTCTTGTATACGTGAGCAATCAAGGCACCGAGAGCATTGTTCCCGATCTCGAGGCTGTGGTTGATTGCGACAGTCTTCTTTCCGCTTAACTGAGCGATTCGAAGCAACAAAAGCAACCGCATCACTTGATGAGGATCACCGGTTGGACAAATTTCCCCTGCGGGATTCCAAACGACTAAATCAGAAGTACAACAAGCTGTTACAGCGGTTACAGGAACTGATCTCTCGATTAGTCCCATGCCGGCCAATTTCCTACGCAACGCCAGCTTACGCTTTACTCTTTGGAAGGGACCACGAAGCTCCTTTCCCGTCTCGTCAAGCTTGACCAAATTTAACTCAGCTTTCGCTGGCAAAGGCGCGTCCTCCCTGCGAAAGCGCAATGTCAGCGCGTGAGCTAGTGCGTCAAACTCCTTGATCGAACCTCCACCGATGCTCCTCAGATCAAATTGTTCGAAAAAGCGTGGGTAACGATCAATAGCTCGAACATCCGCAGTAGGAAAACGGGATGTTACGTACCGTATGAACTCTGTAGAGAGTCCCTCATTGCCCGCATTTTGCGTATGAAGACGCGTTATAAGAAGAACACGAGGTCTCATATCAGTCCCGATCACATAGAGTAACGAGCCAACCGGCGAAAAGCAAACCTTAGCGACGGCAGCGTTCGAACTCCTTCTACACCAAACCACACCAAAGTTTTCTCTGGCAAGAGGTAGAGTAGCGCGAGCACTGAGTTCATAACAGCAATAGTGCCGATTGCGACAATGACAATGCTCGATTGCCCAACAAGCATAGCCTTTGTACCTACGCCGATGGCAACAACCACCAAGGCGAGAGACATTGGCATAACGTGAGCCCTAAGAATGGCACCGATACTCATTTCCATAACTCTGGAGACGAGTCGGACGGTGATCACAAAAGCAGCGCCGAAAGCCAGTAGCACCACCGTGCAAATGCTGGCGAGGCCATGATCGGAAGTCGTCAGGATGCCGAGTGCGAGGATAGCAACGACAGCGCAGTTATTCTTGATGATGCGATAGGGCTGCCCCAGCGCCTGAAGGACTGCGTAACTAACCCTGTTACCAAGCCGAAAATATAGGCTGGTCGCAAGAAGGGCAAAGGGCAAGACGGCCTCGTCCCATCGTGGACCAAGCATAATGTCGACAAGCTCTGGCGCGAAAACGATAGAAAATGCACTGGTCGGGATGGTGGCCAGAGCCGTTAAAGATAGGCCCTTCAGGAATCCGCTGCGCAGGCGTTCTCGGTCATTCTGAAGCTGAGCCATGGCAGGAAATGCAACAGTTCGGACGATGCCGTTGAAGAGATGCCCTGCATTTTCGCTGAGGAAAGCCGCGCGCGTGAAAAGACCGAGCGCCTCGGCGCCCATGAGCCGTGCGATAAGAAACTTGGGGGTATTGTTCACCAGGTATCCGAAGGGCTGCGTGAGCGAGAACCCAAGGCTCATCGGCCACAATTCGCGAAACGCTCGAGCTGAAAAGCCGGGCAGCACGAGAAGCTTGCGAGCAGCAACTCCGAAGGCAAGCGCACCAACAGACACTTCTGCAATCTGCATGGCGACGAGCGACCAATAGCCGAATCCGGCGAATGCCATGGGAACAGCAACGACGAAGACCGCTACGGAGAAGCTGAAGAGCGGGCGGAGAGAAACCGCCCTTATCCTCATGTTGCGCACAAGGAGCGCCTCGCAGATCAAGTTGAAGGCACCCAGCGGAGTCGTGAATGCGAGCAGTTTCACGACATCGGTTAGAGCTTCGATACGCATCAATGCTGCGACAAACGGCGCTGCAAGCCACAAGGCGGCACCGATCACGCAAGATAGAGTAAGAGAGACACCGAGCGCAGTTGCTATGTGATCTCGCTCGACGACCTTGCGCTGGACGAGCGCCTGGGCCAGGCCCAAACCATAGAGCATCGCCGCAAGCTCCACGGCGATGAGTGCGCCGCCGACGACGCCGTAATCCCGCGGCGAAAGCAGCCGCGCCAATATCGCAACCGAAATGATTTTCAGCCCCAGGCGAACGATCGAGGTTACGCCGGACCAAGCAGCGCCCTTCAGCATGCGCTCTGTCAGTTTGCGCGGTTTAGTTGTCGAGTTGCTGTCCTCAGTGTTTACCATGCACGATGCGCCGTTTGGGTCACCGGTAGCGTCTCCGCCGTCGTTTGCTGATCCAGCCATGAACATAATCCTGTTGGCGCCATCGATGACCGCGCCATTCCAGCTTGATGAAGGTTGTCGCCAATACATCCCCCTTCCGTACGAAGAGCCTCTGCTTGACTGCATTTCTGCCGGGAGCCGCCTCGACCAGCTCGCCACCGGCAACATTCAAGCGACGCCGCCCTAGGACGGAGTAAACCGCCCTTTCTGCTTTCCGTCCACTGGCCAAATATGAGCGCTCGCCTGGCAAAAGCAGCTACCAGAGGAATCTCCTCTTTGTACCGAGCATGTTGCTCTCAGACGTCACATGCTGCCGCATAAGAGTGGAGTATAGCTCCATTTGGAGCAGGGCGACGCTCTCCATGCTGAACCGCGCGGCGATTGTCTGTACTGCGTGCTGCGCCATCGCATTGCGCTCGGCTTCCGATAGGCCCAGCGCGCGAAGCAGGAGCCGGCTATACTCCACATGCGAGCGAGCCAAAAAGCCGCTGCGCTCATGCTCCACAATATCGGACGCACCGCTGACATCGGTGATGATCGGGACAACACCGCAACTCATGGCCTCGAGCAGGGCGTTCGACATACCTTCCGACACCGAGGTGGAAAGATAGAAGTCAGCCTTCCACAGGAATGGAAAGACATCTTCGACCGCGCCGGCGAATTTGACCCTGCCGGAAAGGCCCAACCGCACCGTCTGTTCCTCGAGGGCGGCGCGACACTGGCCATCGCCTAAGACGGTGAGTTGCGCCTGCGCCTCGGCGGGAAGGGCCGCGAACGCATCGATCATGTGCTCGAGGCATTTCTCCGGCTCGAGACGGCCAAGGCAGATAAAGCGTCGGGTGTCATCTGTGCTCGGCTGGCGGCGCGGCTTGTGGGGCAGATCAATCCCATTTGGAATCATGTGAATTCGATCCGCCTCGATGCCATGTCTCTTCAGGTCACCTGCGATTTGGCGGCTATTGGCGATGAAGGCCGAGACGTGCCGTTTGATCACGGACGACGCCCAGCGACCGACAATTTTCTTCTCGCGCACAACGTCGAGATCGCAACATCGTCCGCCGCGGCCCATTTTTGCGATAATGGGCTTGCGCAGGAGAGCCCCTGCCAATGCCGCCGGAAGGGCGTGAAGTCGGGCATGGATGATATGCACAACATCGAATTCGTCGCGACGCCGCAGCATCCAGATCACAAGCTGGACACACCACGACAGGAACGACAGCATATGCCGCCCGCCCAAATTCGGCGCGGCATGCAAGCGAAGGCGCTCGATGGGCACTCCGTCGATGGCGGACCGTTTCGGCGTCGAGTGTGACAATCTGGGTGCCAAAATGGTTACGGAGACGCCCCTTTCGATCAGAGCCCGAGCAAATCGCCGCGTCTGTTGTTCGCCGCCGCCATATGACTCAGGAAAATAGGTTGGGAGCACGAGCAGAACACGTGTGCTGGGAAGAGCTTCGGCTCGCGGGGTCTTCATCGGATTAGCGGCGGGAATTTCTGCTGCAATCATATCAATCCGCCGTATAGCGTTCCTGGAGCCAAGGCGGCCACCAAGGTTACAACCCCGTCCCATGTGCAAAAAAGAAGATGCCTTCTTTGGCATCTTACCGCCTTCCAGCGCGTCGATCCTCCTATCGTCTAGATCAACGCACTCCACTTCATGCCCGAAATCGGTAAAGCATGCATCGCTAACCCATCCGACAACCTGCCCGATCACTGTCAAACGCATAGGTCACACCCGTTCATCGCGGAAGCGCCACATTTCGGACAGGAGGCCTTGTTGACACTCCCTTGCTTGCCCGATGCTGGTCAAGAGCCTCGCGGTAAATGGCACCAATGCGCTTGCCCATCAGCTTGACGTCCCAGTTCGAAAGATCCGTCGCCGTGGCACCTTGGGCAAGGCAAGCCAGTCTTTCACGATCCTCCAGGAGGGCGGCCATGGCGTCGGCCATGGCTGCCAAATCGTCCGCGGGTGTAATCACACCGTTGATACCAGGGCGGAGCACTTCGCGAAGACCTGGCAGATCGCAAGCGACGCAGGGTTTGCCGCCGGCGAGATATTGCATGACCACGCGGGGCAATCCCTCCCGCATGGAACAGAGCAGGCAGAGATCCGCGAGTGCGATCAGCCGCTCGGGGTCGTCCCGATAACCGGCAAAGACCACTTGTCGCTCGAGCCCAAGCCGCTTGGCCCGCGATTCGACGGTCGAGCGAAGCGGCCCGTCGCCCGCGAGCACAAGCACCGCGTCGGGCAACCGGACGGCGACTTTGTTGAAAGCGTCCAGAAATTCCGTGTGTCGCTTGCGTGGCTCGAATGCCGCGATCATCAAGAGTACAGGCGGGCGCGGCGCGGCCGGCGTCAAGCGCAACAAATCGCGCCAATCGTCGGGCGGACCGGCGTTGCGAAAACGATCGAGATCGAATCCGGAACGGACGATATGATGTTTGTCTGGATGTCCCACTCCTGCGCTCAAGCACAAGTCACGGATGCCCTCGCTCACGCTGATGAACGCACTGGTGACTGGCGCTGCCAGCCTTTCCAAGGCGAGATAGGCAAACCGCTCGGCGACGCCGACATTGACAAAAGGCACGATATGCACGCCATGAACGATCGCTGGAACTCCCGCCCCCCATGCTGCGCAACGCCCGAGAATGCCTGCCTTGCTGGTGTGCGTATGCACGATGTCGGCATTCAACGCGCGGAATTTCTGGGTAAGCGCCAACAATGCCCGCATGTCGGAGACAGGCGAAATGGACCGAGTCAGGCCCGGGACGCCAATGAGTTCCACCCGCGGGTCCACTTTAGCTATGATTTCCGGCTGGACCGTCTCGCCATGTAGCAGGACAACATCATGCCCCCCTTGCGCGGCCCAATTGCAGGAATGGACAGTATTCTCATCAGCACCACCATTGATGAGACGGGTGATGACATGCGCGATACGCAGTCGACGCCCCAAGTCAATCTTGCCTTCCTCATCCCGTGCTTTCATATCGCCGCACCGATCGCGCTGAATTTATCCGTTGGGTGCGTTCCCACGCCCAGCCGCGCTTTTGGTCCATGCGTCCCGATATCGGTGCTACTGCATTGGAGTGACATGCCACGCCTCGGTGGGTGCATGCCGTATGGAGATGAACCCCGAATCCTAAGTGTGCCCTTCCTTCTTGGGCCATGGCACATGCAGTCCGTAGGGAGGTATTCCAACGGCTTCCAGTCGATCAGATCTAACTTGTTGGATTTAAACGTCTCAGAGAACTGCCGCTGTTACCCCGGGCACAGCGGAGTGATTATTTTGTGGTATACCTTGTACCAATACTTCTGCCTCACCGCGTTTGCGCGAAATCGGATCAGAACCGGACTCGTTCAAAAAAGTAGTGGAGGCAACGCTTTAAGGGACAACGCAGATAGAGCGTCGGCTGCCATCGACGTTCGGCTCGTGGCGCGGATTGCGCGGCAGATCGATCCCATTCGGAATCGGCTTCCAATCGGTCAGATTAGCTTGTTGGATTTAAGCGTCTTAGAGACGGTTCGCTGTTACCTCGGGCACAGCGGTGCGATTTTCTTCTGATATACGTATGTACTGGTACTTCTGCGTTTGCGCAGGAACCGGACTCAAAGAAGTCAAGGCAACGCTCTAAGGGACCGGGCGCTTTACCCGTCAGGGATGGGAGCCATGGGAGGGGGGCACCAACAGCTTGCGGATCTTTCGCGTGCCCCAAAGCTCCTTCTCGTCGATGTCCTCCGCCGGCAACTGCTTGAGGCGCGCGAGCGTGCATTGGATCAAGACATTGTCTCTTCCCTGGTCGGCGGATCCTACGGGGACTGAGTCGAGAAGCATCCTGGCTTGGTTCGCCATAGCCGGCCAGCTGGCCCTCTTCATCGCGCTGGTCTATCTCCTCAGGCTCGAGACTACTGCGCTTGTCCGCGTCCTGCTCGTTGCCCTCGCCGGCTGGTGCGTGCACTACTTCCTGCCACAGCGTTACCGGCTGCCGTTTTTCGTGCTGCTCTCGTTCGCGGCTATCGCCGCAGTCTTCGCGAACCTTGGGCCCAACTGGCACCACTGGAGATTTGAGGGCCTCATCGATGCCGCCTGGATCGCCGCCATTGGGCTCGTACTGATCGGAATTGTCCACCTACCCATCGCTTTTGGATGGAGAGTGCTGGCGCTGGTTGGCGCCGGCTGCGGGCTCGCCGCCGCACGAATGGACTGGATTGCGACCCCGTGGACGCGCGCCGTCTGGCCCGTGCTCGCTTCCATGTTCATGTTCCGTCTCATTGTCTATGCGTACGAAATGCGGCGCGACCAGAGGATGGCGACGGTTTCGGAACGTCTCGCGTATTTTTTCATGTTGCCGAACGTGTGCTTCCCGCTCTTTCCGGTCGTAGATTTTAGAACTTTCCGTAGCAGCTACTACAATGCTGACCGGCACTACATCTATCAAACGGGCATTCAGTGGATGTTCCGCGGCGCTTTCCATTTGATATGCTACCGTATCGTGTACCAGCGGTTTGTGATCGATGCTGCGGACGTACACAGTCAGATTGAGCTTTTGCAATTTATCATATGGCCATTTTTACTTTACCTGAAGGTTTCAGGAACTTTTCACATAATTACCGGAATTTTGCATTTATTTGGATTTAACCTTCCAGAAACCCACAATCTGTACTTTCTTTCCTCAAGTTTCACAGATTTCTGGCGTCGAATAAATATTTACTGGAAGGACTTCATAATGAAAATTGTATACTATCCATTGTATTTTCGTTTTCGACGCTGGGGAGAGAGCGTAGCGCTGGTCAGCGCGACCCTCCTCGCGTTCCTCGCGACTTGGCTGCTGCACAACTATCAGTGGTTCTGGCTACGTGGCACCTGGGTATTCACCTGGAACGACTTCCTCTTCTGGATGATCCTGGCCGTACTTGTGACGATCAACGCCCACTATGAAATGCGGCACGGTCGCACGCGGCGCCTGCGTGGCGGGGCACTAAGCTGGAACGGTGCGCTGCAGACTGCGAGCCGGACCATTGGCGTATTCGTCGTCATCTGCCTCCTTTGGTCGTTTTGGAGCGCGAGCTCGGTCCCGCAATGGTTCTCGGTCTTCGACACTGTGGGCGTGGAAGTCCCTGGCAAAATGACGCCCGCCCTCGTATTGGTCGCGGTGGCAGCTATCATCGGCATTCCTGCGCTTGCGCTCGCGCGCGGCGGCGCCGACCGCCAGTACAGTTTCCGACGGTCGGTTGCGTCGGTCGGTGTATGCGGGTTAATCGCGGTTTGCATCTCGCTCCCCGTGGTTCACGATCGCCTCGGGGAGACGGTCAGTACCGCAATGGCCGACATTAGAGTGCCGAACCTCAACAGCCGCGACAACGCGAACCTGGAGCGCGGGTACTACGAGAACCTCGTCAATGTCGGCGCATTTAACCCAGAACTGTGGATTGTCTACGGCCAACGACGAGACGAGGGATGGGGCAATTTACACAAGACGCCGCTGAGTGAGTTTACGGGTGCGCTTCCCACGATCTATCTGCGTCCACTCTCCCAAGCAGACTATAAGGGAAAGCGGGTCCATATCAACCGCTGGGGCATGCGAGATCAGGACTACGAGAAGATTCCTTATCCCGGCACCCTACGAATTGCAATCGTCGGCTCTTCGCACGTTTTCGGCGAGGGAGTCGCGGATGAAGAGATTTTCGAGGGCTTGTTGGAGCGGCGGCTGAATGAGCAGGCGGCCGACAGCGGGTATCGAGATTACGAGGTGCTGAACTTCGCCGTCGGGGGCTATGTTCCCCTGGACGTTCTGGCCATCACCGAGGATCGGGTGCTCGCATTCAAACCACAGTACATTTTTTACTTCGAGCACACCGCGCTTATTCCACGAATGCTAAAGCGTCTCGCGACAGCAATCCAGAATGGCTCCGCATATCGCTACGACTTCGTGAGCGACATTGTACGCGAGAGCGGGATCGATCCCAGCGCCGACCTCGAGGTGCTTCAAAGAAAGCTCACGCCCTACGGAGACAGACTTCTGCGTGCAATCTATTCTCGAATCGTGGAAGCTGCGAAGCGAGAAGGTGTCGGGGTCTTTTGGATCTATCTACCCAGACCAGACGAGAGGACCAGTCCCGAGCTGGAGAGGCGCATCGCTTCCGAGGCTGGATTCAACGTTCTCGATCTTTCGAACGTGTATGACGGGCACGACTGGCGGACCCTTCTTGTAGCACCTTGGGACGATCACCCAAACGCCGCCGGCCATCGGCTCATCGCCGACAAGCTTTACGAGGTGCTGCAGCAACACCGGGATCTAATTCCCCTGAACCTTGTGGTTGCTCCGCAAAAGGAGGAACAATGAACGCGATCCAGATCAGGACGATGGCCAGGGACTTCATATTGAAGGAATTCCTGCCTGGCGAAAGGCCGGAGAATCTGACGGATTCAACGGAGCTGATAACTGACGGCATTCTCGACTCGCTGGCGACGCTTAAGCTCGTTGCCTACCTGGAAAAATCCTGCGGTATCGAAATCGCCCCTGACGAACTCGTGCCGGAGAACCTGAACTCTATCGCCCAAATTGCCAATTTCGTTCAGTCGAAGCAGGCGTCCAGATAGAGCCCGCCATGACGGTCGCTGCCTTACACGAGTATCTGGAACAGAGCGCGAGGCGGTATCCCCAGACGTGCGCCGCTGTCGAGGTGAGCTCTGGGCGGCAGATCACCTACGGCGAGCTCGACGCGCTGTCGGACCAAGTCCGCGACCATCTGCGTCGGATCGGCGTCCGGCCGGCGGACCGCGTCGGTATTTGCCTTCCAAAATCGATCGCCTCGCTCGCTGTTCTGTTCGGCATCTTGAAGGTGGGCGCGGCCTATGTGCCCGTCGACTCTCTGGCACCGCCTGCGCGTAACGCGTTCATATTTAACGACTGCGGCGTGCGCGCGATTTTCGTGGAGGCGTCTCGAGCCGAAACTTTGCACTGTGAGTTGGCGCGCTTGGCTGCGGAACCTTGTCTCTTACCGCTCGACTGGTCTGACGGTCCCTCACCGCTCGCGACGTACCTGGCTCGCGTAGAGGCCGGCGGCTTGGCGGTGGAGGACGAATCGGCGCGGCCGGGGCCGGACAACCTCGCTTACGTGCTCTACACTTCGGGCTCGACCGGCCAGCCGAAGGGCGTGATGCTGACGCATCGTAATGGCTCGAGCTACGTGGACTGGTGCTCCGAGATCCTCGCCCCTGACGAGAATGACCGCTTCTCCTCCCATGCGCCTTTCCACTTCGACCTGTCTATCCTCGACATCTTCGTACCGCTGAAGCACGGCGCGACCGTATTCCTCATCGGTGAGGAGCTCGGCAAGAATCCAACCCGGATGGCGTCGGTTATCGCCGAGCGGCGGTTGACCGTCTGGTATTCCACGCCCTCCGTACTCACGCTTCTGGTCGAGCACGGCAGCCTTGATGCTCGCGACGACCACGCTCTTCGGTTCATTCTATTTGCCGGCGAGGTTTTTCCGGTCAAGCATCTGCGCAGGCTGAAGGCTGAGGTCCCACGCGCACGCTACCTGAATCTTTATGGCCCAACCGAAACCAACGTCTGTACCTACTACGAAATCCCGCAGACGATCGCCGAAGACCGCACGGCGCCGTTTCCGATCGGGCGCGCCTGCTCGCATGTTAAGGCACGCGTGATCGATGCGAATGGTCGCAACGTGCCGCGAGGCCAGGAAGGCGAGCTCGCAATCAGCGGTGCTCCCGTGATGCTGGGCTATTGGAACATGCCTGAGCGAACAAGCGCCGCTTTTCATGTCGATTCAAGCGGTCGCTGGTACCGTACTGGCGATGTAGTGATCGAAGGCGAGGGCGGAGTCTACACCTTCCGCGGTCGACGCGACCGGATGGTGAAGAGACGGGGATATCGGATCGAACTCGGCGAGATCGAGACGGCGCTCTATCGCCATCCAGCGATCTCCGAGGTGGCGGCGATCGCTCGCTCGGAGGAGTCGGGCGTCTCCATAAAGGTGTTCTATGCCTCGCGCGACGGCCATGCGCTGTCGCTCATCGAGCTGAAGCGGTTCTGCGCCCACAACTTGCCGGCCTACATGGCCCCGGACTGGTTCTCGCATCAGCAGTTACTTCCCAAGACATCGACAGATAAAATCGACTACCAGCATCTGATGAGGATGGAGTAGTGGATTTCGCGCTGAACGAGGAGCAGCGTATCCTGCGTGGCCAGATCCTTCGCTTCGCGCAAGATAAGCTCAATAAAAATGTCAGGCAGCGCGACCGAGACCAAGTGTTCCAGCGCGAGTTGTGGGGGGCTTGCGCGCAGATGGGCCTGACCGGCCTGCCAGTCCCCCAGGCCTACGGGGGACCCGGTCTCAATTCCCTGTCCACGGCCATTGCAATCGACGCGCTTGGCTATGGCTGCGAGGATTCCGGCTTGGTCTTCTCGATCTGCGCCCACCTTCTGGCCTGCGTGGTGCCGATTTGGAAGTTCGGCACTGAAGAGCAGAAGAATCGATATCTTCCGGGGCTCTGTGATGGCACTTTGATTGCAGCCAATGCGATGAGCGAACCGGAGTCGGGCTCCGATGCATTTGCGATGCAAACCCGGGCGGAGCCTCATGGCGACGGCTTTCTAATCAACGGCACGAAGACCTTCGTGAGCAACGGGCCGGTGGCGGATGTTGCCGTCGTCTTTGCTGTCACTGACCGCGCCAAGGGGTATTTCGGCGGCATCACGAGTTTCCTCGTGGACCGCGCGCTGCCCGGCTATCTGGTCGCGCAAAAGTTCGAAAAAATGGGACTGCGGACGTCTCCGATCGGGGAGCTTGTCTTCGAGGACGTATTTGTTTCGAAGGACGCTGTTCTCGGTGGAGTGGGCGGCGGCTCCAGGCTGTTCGCTCATAGCATGGACTGGGAGCGGGCGTGCCTATTCGCCAGTCATGTAGGCACGATGGAGCGGCTTCTGGAAAAGGCAGTGACCTATACGCGCACCCGGCGTCAGTCCGGCCAGGCCATCTCCAAGCACCAGGCGGTCGCCCATAAGATTGCCGACATGAAGATGCAGGTGGAGGCGGCCCGATTGCTCGTCTACAAGGCGGCATGGGGCCTTGAGCGCTCCCAGTCCGTATCCCTCGACGCCGCCGTTTCGAAGCTCTTTGTGAGCGAATCGCTAGTCCGCACTACGCTCGATGTCGTCCAGGTCTTCGGCGGCTATGGTTTCTTGAGTGAATTCGACGTCGAACGTGCCGTGCGTGATGCCATCGGCAGCAAACTCTATTCCGGAACTTCTGAGATACAGCGCAACATTATTGCTGGCTGGCTGGGGCTTTGATGACGGCTGTGGTCAGAATCTGTCCGTGAAGGGCGGCGTGTGCTGTCGCTGGGCCTGCCCTCCGTTCGCGAAAAAGGGCGACGCTCGATTTTGGTGAGGCAACCGCAGGGTGGTACTATCGCAACCCAAGGAGCCACCGTGGCGGAGGGGGCTTTTGTCGTTCGACTTGGGTGCGTCTGCCCGGCCCGTGGTCTCCGAACTTGCGGCTCAGAGGCGAAGAGCCAGACCAGCCGCGACGCGTGAAAGATAGGCTTTGTGGATGCGGCTTCTCTATATACATTCTGCGCACGTCCCGGCGCCGGCCGCCAATGCGGTACAAGTCGCGAAGATGTGCCACGCATTTCGGGTTGCCGGAGCGGAGGTCCTGCTAGCGCTCCCACGCGCCTCCATGAACGGGATCATTATGAAAAGATCGCGCGCGAATACGGATTCGGAACCGAGTTCCCATTCCGCGTTCTCCCTATACCCTTTTGGCCTGTGCCGGCCGGGAGCTTTTTTTGCTGTGTTGGCGCTTCTTGCTGCGGTCTGGCTGCGGCCGCATGTCGTCTTTACACGCTCGGCTACTGTAGCGCTTGTTTCTGCCGGACTTTTCGGGTTCACGACCGTTTTTGAGCTTCACGACCCGATTGGCAGTTTGAGCAGACGTCAGCGTCAGCGCCTTGCCAAAGTAATAGGCCTAGATGCATTCCGTATGCTGGTCGTCACGTCGCAACGTCTGCGGGACGACAGCATCCGCCTCTTTCCTCAACATGCGGGAAAATTTCTCATCGCGCCCAATGGCGCGGATCCTGTTCCGCCGAATGTCGAGCCATGCAGCCTCAGCGGCACGTTCAAGGTTGGTTATGTCGGACATCTGTATAAGGGAAAAGGCATGGAGATAATAAGCGCTATTGCTCCTCGATGCGGCTGGGCGACATTTCATATCGTCGGGGAACACCAGGCGATATAGAGTATTGGACATCGAAGCTGGCCAAATGCCCGAACACAGTGTTTCACGGCTACGTTCCTCACGCCGCGACATGTGCCTACCTGGCCGAAATGGACGTTGTGCTCGCGCCCTATCTTAGAAATGTAGAGGGCCAGGGCGGCGATCGAAATATCGCCGAGGGAATGTCGCCGCTCAAGCTCTTCGAATATATGGCGCATGGCAAACCCATAGTGTCCTCCGACCTGTCGGTTATACGAGAAGTTTTGAGGGATAGCGTCAACAGCGTTCTGGTGTCGCCAGACAATGCGTCCGACTGGGTCAAAGCTCTTCAGCGCCTGCGCGAAAACAACGCGCTTCGGGATCAGATTGGTCAGCAGGCGAAGGCAGACTTTCTGGCCAGGTACAGCCGCATCGCACGCGCAACCAACATTCTAGAGGAAATCAAGAGCCGGATGCCGTCGAGCGGAAGCTCATAGGACTGCACAATTTCTCGTGTTGAAGGCGGCTGCGCCGCCAAGCAAGCCTGCTTTCCGTTCGCCGCAATGAGCCCGTGGTCCGTCCTGAACCGTTGAATGGCAAGATCCGACCGCCCCCGGTTTTTTGCTGAGGTTCCGTCATGTGTTGCTCCGACCATCTCCCCGCGTCGCGTTGATATTCGCATTTGAGCCAAATTTAGCCTGCGAAATGCGCCACTGTCCGGCGACTGAACGGGCGCGAACCCGATTGCGGCGGGATCGCCCGAAGCATCAGAATCAAAATTATCCGTTCAATCGGTCGGAGGATGGACTACATATATCCACTCAGCTTCTTGAGAAGCTGGTATACATCAATAAGCGTTGCGATCCGCAAACATCAGTAGAGCAGTTTTCCAAATTATCTTAATGTCGAGAAGCATGCTCCAGGATTTTATATACCAGAGGTCGTGCTCAACGCGTTTTTCCATCCTCCAGAGTTCCTTCGTTTCCCCTCGAAAGCCGTTTATCTGTGCCCAGCCTGTTAGACCGGGTTTTACATGATGGCGATAAGCATAGCTCGCAATGGTCAAAGTATAGGTGTCGTCATGAGCGACGGCGTGAGGTCGGGGCCCAACCAGGGACATCTCCCCCCGAAGCACGTTGAATAATTGCGGCAGCTCGTCGATGTTTGACCGGCGCAATATTCGGCCAAGTCGGGTAACCCGCGCATCATTACGCTGAGCCTGGCGAATTTGTGTACCATTCTCCTGCACCGTCATCGATCGGAATTTGTAAATATTGAACGGCTTACCACCAAAACCTCGTCGCATCTGCCGGAACAGCACAGGGCCACCGCTCTCGAGCGCTATGGCACATGCGACCAAGGCCATCAACGGACACAGGAACAGCAGTAGCAGGGATGCAACAGCAATGTCGAACAACCGCTTGAGCAGGCGTTCGGCAGGCCTCAACGGCACACGCTGGACTTCGAAGGCTCGCTGCCAGCCGGTGTGCAGCGGGCTTCCAGCCAGAATTCTATCTATGTAGGCGTCGGCGAAAAGATAAATCGGCAGCGGGAGGCGGGACATTTCCTCCAGGATGCGTTCGATCAACTTCCGCTGGTCCCAAGAGCAAAAGAGATAAACTGCCCCATACGAGCCACTACGGAACGCAGCCTGTGCAGCTGCGACGGCGGCATGCACCGATCGTGCTGCGATCGTGCCATCATCGTTCTCGATGTTCGAAACACCCCAAACCGCGATGCCCTGTTGCCCAAGCTTATTAATTATCCCCTGTTCCTTTCCAGGAACGCCAGAGTAAAACAGATAAACTGTGCGCAACACGAGTTTCTCAGCCGCCAGAAGCCGTTTCAGCCCACGCGCTAGAACCGCGTGGCCAGGCAGCAGGATTGGGAATCCGACCGCAAACGCCAGCGTCAAGGAGCCGCGCGAGAACGTCGACGTCGTCTTCGTGAGAAAGGCGAGCCAGAGAATTGAAAAGAAAACAAACAGCCAGCCGCCAAAGAGTGTTTTGATCCTGCAGTGGTCGTCCAGGATGCCACTAACCGTGTAGGCGCCCCTGGCGGTCATGAATGCGACCAGCAACAGGCCGGCGGTAACACTTAGGCAGATCGAATCCCAGATATCTGGCGGCCTCACGCCGAAGGCCCTATGGTAGAACTCAATTGACGCAAGAAGTATTGTCTGTCCAAGGAGGAAATCAGCAGTTGCGAGAAACACGCAAACTGCTCCCACGGGAAGCCGTAGCGGCTCTACGCTCCGCTTCCAGAGTGCACGCGACGCCTCGGTTGGTGCATGCCGCATAGAGACGAACCCCCGAATCCTGTTGCATCCCTTCTCCTTCTTGGGTCATGGCACACGCCATCCCATAAGGAGGGGTTCTCCCAACGGCTTCCAGTCGGTCAGATTTGATTTAAACTCTCTCAGAGAGATTTAAACTCTCTCAGAGACATGTCGCTGTTACTCCGGGCACAGAGGGGTGACTATTTTCGTGGTAGCTAATGTGCTAACATTTCTGGCTTAGCGCGTTTGCGCGAGAACGGCCCGGAATCGGACTCGTTCTAACAGGTAGTCAAGGCAACGCTTTAGGGACCGGGGCGCTTTACCCTATCAGGGGGGCAGGAGCCATGGCAGTGAGTGGCGTTGAGGTTCGGGTCAAACAGCTCGGTAAAATACGCTTATTTCGGCAATTTGGGCAAGATATTCTAAGTGAACTGGCGAAAGTGGCCACTCTACGAAGGGTTCCGAAGAATAAAATTGTAACTCACGTTGGTGATATACCAAGTTATATTTACTACATAATTCAAGGAAAAGTTCGGCTTAGTGCTCCCCTGTCGGAAGGTCGAGAATTCATCTTTTCCGATCTTGGACCTGGTGACACTTTCGACCTGACTAGATTGTTCATCACGCGATGCAGTAATATGAACGCTGCTTCAGTTGTGGACAGCGAATTGCTGCAAATCGAAGTAGCTCTCATGGCTAGGATCTTCGACAAACACCCCGATCTCGCACTAAAGGTGATCCCGTATTTGTGCGAAGCAACGCACGACGCGCAAGAGCGAGTGATCCACAGTGCGGCCAGTGCCCTATCCACTCGATTGGCGAGCACGGTCTTGCGATTGACAGAGAGGCTGCGCAGCATGGCTACCGTGGATAGAGCTCTGAGCATCCACATTTCGCAGACCGACCTCGCGGCAATGGTCCCGGCTTCTCGAGCGAAAGTGAATCGTTGCCTGAGAGAATGGGAACGGCAGTATCTGACCCAATACGACCACGGCTCGCTGACGATCCTCAATCGCGCCGCGTTAGAGTCTGTTGCTCTTGGCGAGATCGCCTTTGATCGTTCAACGATGCATATCTCACGTGCTCGGGCATCTCCATGGCATGCTCCGGGGAGACAATGAACCGGTCGTCCTCGCATCCCTCGGTAAAGTCCTTCTCGTCGGCGTCGTAAGTCGCCGCACCGGACATATGCGCCTTCTCACCGTCTCGGGCACGGGGAAGATAAGTTAGGTGTCGAACCAGCGGCGTCTCCGGCGTCAGCGCCAATGAGACAGAATTGGGTTAATTGAGAGCGGAGGATTCTGAGTCGGAAACCATTGTGACCTCGACGCGGCCGCGGCGGCGTGGCGCACCCAGCGTTCAGACTGCCACGCCTGCACGCGCGTTTTGCCGGATCACCTGATGTTGGCTGCCTGAAGGCGCGCAGGAAGGCAAATCGTGCATGAAGAATTCGTCTGAGAACGAGACGTCTTACAACCGTTAGATTGCAGTCAGAAAAATCCCTGCAGGCGCCAGAAAAATTCCCTGTTGGCAGGCGTAGGGAACTACACACTAAGGCGCTGAATCTCTGTAAGGATTTCGTGCGAAAAATCCCATTCGAGGGCTCAAACATCCCAAATTCGCTGTTTTCTGGCGGTTATCAGGGAAAATCGAGCAGAGACTGGTTCGCGGTGGACCGCCAGCACCACCATTCACTCCACCCGATTTTCGGGTTTTTCACGCGTTTCAGAATAGACTCGACATATCCGTGGGTTAGCACCGTGTAGCTGACAACACTTGGCTGAGACGTCGTAGTGAGCGCCCAAGATACCTGACTTTTGGCCATCCGTCTCTGTCGGGCGAATTCCGTAGCCAAGTGTTTGGCAAAGCGATGGTTGGCTGATCCGCCAGATGCACGCCGGATTGTGTCAGAACCCCAGGGGCGTAGCTTGGCTGGTCCAGGCATGGGGCAAGTCCGATATCCGTGAGAGCCTATGCGCCGATAGTTCGACAGGTTGATCACCTGCAACAATGCTGGCCGCAATTTTCGGGGCGAGGAAAGCGAAGGGTAGGAGGCGGCTAACTCGGACGTATCGGTGCCGTTGAGCATGGCAACGTCGGTGAGGCTGCGGTGGGCTCCGTCCGTAAGTTGGTCTAGGTACAAGTGGGCTCGACGCAAAAGGTCGATCAAGCCACCATCGGGTTCTCGGCTGCTGTTAGATCCGTCTGTAAGCACGATCCGCGTTTTGACGCCGCGCCGCTTCGTGCCGATTGGACATTCGATGGAAGTTACGTGCGCGCCATCGCCGGGTGGCAGAACCCTGTCCAGAAGCAATTCCGATAGCGAGTGGCGATCCAGTTCGATAATGAATGACCCCGGCTTGAGGGTGATCCTGCGAAAACTTCTGAAGCAGAGATCGCTTCGCGTCCGCAGTGCCTGATGCCCAGGACGACCGCATCTCGCCGGCTCGCCGCATCGCCGACTGGATTTCGCCAGCGTCGACCCATTGCCGAATCCAATCAGACAGTTGAGCATGATCGCTGAGAATCCGATTCAGGCGATTCTCAACAGCCGACTCCACAGCCTGGGCGGGAAGACGCCAGCCCTCGAACCCGTTTCGCCGCCGGTCGGCGAATTGCTTTGAAACATAGTATCGGTATCGGACGCCTTGCTTGTTGGCATGGACCGATCGTAGTTTCTCGCCCGCTTCATCAAAGAGCAGACCGGTGAGCAGATGAGGTTGCGTGATATTGGCCTGGCTTCGCCGCCGCGGTGCCTGAGAGGCGTAAGTGTCTGGGCCTCTTCGAACGTGGTCGACGTAACGATCGGCTCGTGCTCACCAGAAAGAAGGTGGTAAAGGTTGCCGCGACCAAACGGCATGGTGACGGCAACTGATCCGTCCTTACGTCGTCGCGACCGTGTCGAGAGCCCGTCACTCGCAACTCGTCGACAAGATCCCGTATACTTCAGGGTGAGATAGCGGGCGAACAGGTGTTCGACTGTTTGCGCTTCAGAACCACCAGCTTACGATTCTCGACGCGATAGCCCAGCGGCACGACGCCGCCCATCCACATGCCTTTCTTCTTCGACGCGGCGATCTTGTCGCGGATACGCTCGGCTGTGACCTCTCGCTCGAACTGAGCAAAGGACAAAAGTACGTTGAGGGTAAGTCTGCCCATTGAGGTCGTGGTGTTGAACTGCTGGGTGACCTAGACAACGAGACGGAACTGGCATCGAAGATCTCGACGATCTTGGAGAAATCCATCAGCGATCGGGTGAGGCGGTCGATCTTGTAAACAACCATTCGTTTTTTTTGTCCCGGATGTGCTGCAGGAGACGCTGCAGGGCAGGGCGCTCCATCGTGCCGCCCGAAATGCCGTCGTCGTCGTAGTGATCTGGCACCAGCTTCCAGCCAAGACCTACTTGCGATGCGATGAAGGCTGCACAGGCTTCGCGTTGTGCATCGAGCGAATTGAATTCCTGCTCCAAGCCCTCTTCGGTCGATTTGCGGGTGTAGATGGCACAGTTGAGGCGAGGGGTCATCGTCATAGCCCAAAGAACCTCGGACCAGACCAATCGGCGCCGGTGATGCGGCGGGCGACAGCCGACAGCGATCCGTATGTTTTGCCGTCAAGCACGAAGCCGTTGTTGACCACTTCGACAACGTGCATCCGACCATTCCACCCTCGCATAAGGCGGGAGCCGACATTTGGCGGAAGAGATCGTGGCGACGGCTGCAATGCCCTGTCGGATAGCGCTGGCCGGAGTGATTGAACTCCGTCCTGGAGACCCGGCCCAGCATTGCTTAGTTGGATAGCATTCACGTTGCTTCGACGCGCGTTGCCTGTCCCGAGAGCTTTCTTGACGGTCAAAGGCAAGCCACCCAAGCGCTTGGCCTGGAGATGCCAGGCGGCCGACCGTTCAGGCAACCCACGTTTGACCCCTTTGGGCGGCGGGCAGCCATAGGCCTTTGTCCAGGCCGCTGTGAGTTTCCGGCGCCTGTACTGACTCCAGCCCGCTATCTCAGCGGGCTGGAGATTCTGTTGAGCGGTTCCCTGCGCCTGTTATTCTGCGGCGCTGCACCTACCAATGCTTCGTTCTGGGATGAAATCCACTCGATGTCGCTAGAATTTTCGATTGTTTCAGGACGGACTGGTTGCAGGAAGGGCGCCTGGGTGAAGGGGCTCGGCCGGCCGAACATATTTGCAGTGGTTAGAGACAAATCTCAGATCGAGAAATGAGAGTTAGTCTCGCTGCCGACGCAAAGACTGCCAATGAGCAGTAAGAGTATCTACAGCGTCTCGGCCGCATCGGGCCAGGAGTGAAATTGCCATAGGCTCTAGCGGATCAGCTGACTCCCCGAACGTCTTGAGAGCCGCCACGACGCCCGCAAGCGTTCTAAGTGCGGGTTCCATGTCCAACAGAGTGGTATCTACAGACCCGCTCGAAGTTGGGGGATGTTGGACGATCGAACGCAGTTTTCTGTTTTCACTCTTTGCTATAGCACCACGAATGCTTCCTTTGGCAAGGAAGTTCAGTCCCACTCCCAGGATAGAATGGCCGCTTTGCGCCCATCTTGGTCACTCGAAGCAATTTCGCTGTTACTCGAAAGCGGACATCGGCAGCGCGAAGCTATTGGTCGTGGTTGCGCCATAGGCGGACCTCCCTCAACACGGAACTTAGGGCCGCTTTGTCTGCTGTAGCCGGACCTTCAATGGTGCGGGCATAAGCTGCGTGTGCGGCGGGTAGCTGCAAAGGTCCTCGGCGGTTCAAATCGGCACTAGCTCTTGCGAGCCGTCGCCAACTAGCGGAGCTCCTTCCACCTCGGCAGGTCATTTCAGGTCGCGACAGCCTAACGCTGAACGCGCACGCAAGTGCAGTTCTCTCGGTGGCTGCTCTCCACAAGTACCCTATAGATCGGCCGCGGGCGGGGATCGTTTCCGTGCGTGTCTTGCGCATTCAGGCAGCGGCGACGCGGTGGTACGACCTGCTGTAGTGAGGGAATAGATGAACAAGCCCCGCATTTTCCTTGGCTCGTCGGGAGCGCAGATGAAGCTGGTGCAGGCGCTGACGCGCGGCCTCGAAGACGTCGCGCATGTCGATCCCTGGACGACATCCTTCAATCCGGGCACGACCCCGCTGACCCGTCTCCTCGAGCTTACGCGTGAGGTGGACTTCGCGGCGTTCGTGTTTGCCCGCGTGGACGACGGCCAGCCTGCCCGCTTCCCCTCCCGCTGGTTCCGGCCAGGCTTCTCCGCGCGACAATGTCGTCTTCGAAGCGGCCTTTTCAGCAGCGTCCTCGGCTTGCCCCGAACCTTCATACTGCATGCGAGCGGTTCGAAGCTTCCGAACGATCTCCTCGGATTGACGTGCGTACGACGCGGCGAAGCGACAAACGCTGCCGAGATGAGGACCATCAACCAGAAGCTTCGAAAGGCGATCGACAGCGAGGGCCGCGTCGCACGCATTGAGGGCCTGTGGTGGCAATTCTCCCTGTCAGCGCGCGGCCCTCGGGAGCCTTCCGCCGTATGCCTCCTGCGCATCTCGCGAGCCCTCGACGGTACGCTGGAGCTGCGTGGCCGCTCATGGCAGGAGGAACGGCACTCTGTCCGCCAGATACTGGAGCGAAAGCCCTGAAGGAGAGGAAGGAGCCTGCCGGCGTATTCTACGACTGGAACGGAGAACGGCCCCGCGACCCGAACGCACCGCAATTGTACGGAACGGGAGAGATCCTGCTGGAGTCCGTCGATCGCGCCGCCGGGTATTTTACGACCCGTTCGGATTTGCCCGAGGGCGTGAACGCGCGGACGTCCGGTGTCTACCTGCGCGCCGATCCGGCGGATTTGGCCATCCTGGACGGAAACGACGATCGCCAGCGCGCGGAGGTGATCGCAGAGCGGCTGGCGCGCTGAAAGTCGATCGCGAACGCCTGAAATCAGGCGTTCGGCATCTCCTTCGCCCACCACGGGACAAGCCACCAGCGGCCTTGCCGGAGCTTATGGGCGCTGTTCTCGCTAGAGCGGGATGAATTGAGTCTGAATCGAAAGGGGATTCCCAAAGGCGAGCAAATCTGATTCAACCTGCTGGCTGGGTCAGGAGGCTGGCATGGATGGGCAAGCCTTACTCGATGGATCTTCGCACGCGGGTGGTAGCGTCGGTTGAGCAGGAGGGCCTGTCGCGACGTCAG